>CALMGA010000001.1:0-43847 GCA_937863205.1 uncultured Beijerinckiaceae bacterium
AGGCATGGCGGCGACGGTTTCGCGGCTGCTGGTCCGCGTCGGCCGTTTCGCCCCGGCTCCCCACCCGAGCGCCATGGATATCTGTCGGCGCCGGTGATCGCCAGCCCCGGACTGGCGCAGCGCCTGCAGCAGGGTCGGGCGGCCCTGCCGCGGCGGGAAACGCTGATCCTGCTGCTGCTCCTCGCCCATCCCGAGCTGATCGCCGAACATGCCGAGGATCTGGCCTCCCTCGACTTCGACCGGGAGGGCGCAGCCGGCCGCGAACTGGCCGGCCTGCGCGACAAGCTGCTCGATTTCGTTCACGCCGATTCGGCCGGCGAGGACGCCATCACCCGTGAAATCCTGCGCGCCGACCTCGCCGCCGCCGGGTACGAGCCCCTTCTGGGTCGGCTTGTCGCCAGCGCCGGTGGCTCTCCCTGGTATTTGCGCGCGGAGGCTGCGGCAGTGGATGCCGGCTTGGTGCTGAGGCAGGCCCTGACCTTGCACCACAAGGCGTCGACGCTACATAGGGAGTTGCTTTCTGCCGAAACGGCTCTAGCTGTCGATTCAAGCGAGGCGAACATGGCTCGCATGCGCGACATCCAGGAGCAGATCAGCGCTCTCACCGGAGCGGAGGCGGCAATCGAAGGGTTTGGGGCGTCATCGGGACGGACCGGCTCCTCGCTTTAGGACACTCGCTTCAGGACAATGGTGTCCCGGGTGGCAGCCTCTTGGAATGATGCGTGATCCGCGTCGCGGAGTGTTTGAATAAGCTGAATCGATCGGCATCCGGGCCATTCCCCCGGGTTCCAGCGGCTCGTGCAGCGCCGACCGACGTTTCGTCGAAGCTAATCCGATCGGGTCACGGCAGCCTCAACTTTACGAGGAACGATGAGGGCTCAAGGATCTGCGTTGTGAAGGCAGTCGCCGCGCTTGCCGCGACGCTGAGCCAACGATTGCTGGGTCGATTATTGCCAGATGAAGCGAAGCTCGGCGGCGGGATAGCCGGTGGCGGGAGCCTGTTCACGGCGGCAGGCGGGATGAGGACTTGAATGGCGAAGAAGGAAGATAAGGCCGAAGACGGCACCGTGACGGAGAGCGCCGACGGGCCGTTGCTCGACCTCTCGGATGCCGCCGTCAAGCGGATGATCAAGGCCGCCAAGAAGCGCGGCTTCGTCACCTATGCCGAACTCAACGCCGTTCTTCCCTCCGAGGAGGTGAACTCGGAGCAGATCGAGGACATCCTCGCGATGCTCAACGAGATGGGCATCAACGTCGTCGAGGCCGAGGAGGCCGAGGAAACCGAGGCGGAGACCGCCGAGGAGCCGGAAGAAGCCGACGGCGGCGATCTCGTCGAGGCCGCCGCGCCCAAGGCCGTGGTCGTGCGCTCCTCCGAGCCGGCCGACCGCACGGACGATCCCGTGCGCATGTACCTGCGCGAGATGGGCTCGGTGGAACTGCTGTCGCGCGAGGGCGAGATCGCCATCGCCAAGCGCATCGAGGCCGGCCGCGAGGCGATGATCGCCGGCCTGTGCGAGAGCCCCCTGACGTTCCAGGCCATCATCATCTGGCGCGACGAGCTCAACGGCTCAAAGGTTCTTCTGCGCGACATCATCGATCTTGAGGCGACCTATGCCGGGCCCGACGGCAAGAACACGCCCAAGATCGACATGACCGCGCCCGGCGCGCAGGAAGCGCTTGCCGCCCAGCGCGCGCCGGCGACCGCGCCGGTGAACCCGCCGGCAAGCCTGCGCCCGGCCGGCGACGACCTGGGCGTGCCGGAGGAGAACTTCGACGACGAGGACGACATGGAGAACTCCGTGTCGCTGTCGGCGATGGAAGCCGAACTGAAGCCCAAGGTCCTCGATACCTTCGATCGCATTGCCGACAGCTACAAGAAGCTGCGCAAGCTGCAGGACCAGAACGTCGAGAACAAGCTCAAGAACGAGGTGCTGACCCCGACCCAGGAACGCAAGTACAAGTCGTTCAAGAAGGAGGTCGTCGCCGACGTCAAGTCGCTGAGCCTCAACCAGAACCGCATCGATACGCTGGTCGAGCAGCTTTACACCATCAACAAGACGCTGATCGGACACGAAACGCGGCTGCTGCGCCTTGCCGAGAGCCACGGCGTCGGCCGCGAGGACTTCCTCAAGACCTACCAGAATTCGGAGCTGGACCCGAAATGGGTGCTGCGCGTGTCCAAGCTCGGCACACGCGGTTGGAAGGACCTGATCGCCAAGTCCATCGAACCGGTGAAGGACATCCGCTCGGAGATCCACAACCTCGCCACCGAGACGGGCCTGGAGATCCAGGAATTCCGCAAGATCGTGCACATGGTGCAGAAGGGCGAGCGCGAGGCCCGGCAGGCGAAGAAGGAGATGGTGGAGGCCAACCTGCGGTTGGTGATCTCCATCGCCAAGAAGTACACCAACCGCGGCCTGCAGTTCCTCGACCTGATCCAGGAAGGCAACATCGGCCTGATGAAGGCGGTGGACAAGTTCGAGTACCGCCGCGGCTACAAGTTCTCGACCTATGCCACCTGGTGGATCCGTCAGGCGATCACCCGCTCGATCGCCGACCAGGCCCGCACCATCCGCATCCCCGTGCACATGATCGAGACGATCAACAAGATCGTGCGCACGTCCCGGCAGATGCTCCACGAGATCGGCCGCGAGCCGACTCCCGAGGAATTGGCGGAGAAGCTCGCCATGCCGCTCGAGAAGGTGCGCAAGGTGCTGAAGATCGCCAAGGAGCCGATCTCGCTCGAAACGCCGATCGGCGACGAGGAGGACAGCCATCTCGGCGACTTCATCGAGGACAAGAACGCGATCCTGCCGATCGACGCCGCGATCCAGTCGAACCTTCGCGAAACGACGACGCGCGTCCTCGCATCGCTGACCCCGCGCGAGGAGCGCGTGCTGCGCATGCGCTTCGGTATCGGCATGAACACCGATCACACGCTGGAAGAGGTCGGCCAGCAGTTCTCGGTGACGCGCGAACGCATCCGCCAGATCGAGGCCAAGGCGCTGCGCAAGCTGAAGCATCCCTCGCGCTCGCGCAAGCTCCGGAGCTTCCTCGACAACTGAGCGTTGTCGGCGACTCGGCCGGTGTCCGCGAGCGACGGGGACTGACCGTGCTCCAGTTGCCGCCCGGTCTGCCGGGCCCCGATGCCGATCGCTTGGTGAGGACGCTGGCGGGCTGTCTCGATGCACACGACTTGCGGCTGATCGCGCGGGCAGACTACGGCTGGAAGGCGGACGAGCATTTCGCGGGCTTGCAGCGCTTCGCTGCGGCGGGGTTCAAACTTTTCCGCTGGCATCCGCTCGACGTGCTGGAACTCACGCGGTGGGATACGTCACCGCACGACTCGCGTTGCGAGCAGCGGCATTGGTGCCATGCCTACGCCTGCGCCGCCCTGTTGCGTGCGCTTGGCGAGCCCGAGAGCCAGGATCGCGTTTACGGACAGAACACGTCGCTCGCCGGCCTGATCGACAGCCTTGTTGCTCTCGGCGACTTCCCACTCGCCCGCCCGAAGCGGATGCTGGTGGCAAGCCTCGACGAAATGGCGGCGGCCTTCCTCGCTTGGCTGATTCCGAGCCTTCCGCCCGAAGTATGCAACGAGGCCGCCTTCTTCGGCCTCGGCCTGCTGTGGTTCGCCCTGGCAGTCGACGTGCCGGATGCCGCTCTCGTCACCCTCGGCGACTGGATCATGATCGCCGAGGACGACGCCGCGCCACGGTGGCGGCTGGAACTCGGCGAGCGGACGCCCGGCCGCTGGCTGCTCGACGGCACTGATTTCGGCTTACGGCACGATCTTTGGCGCGAGATCGGCCGCCGCTTACCCGGCCGGCTGCAACGGCGACATGGGCCGGTGGTGATCGAGACGGTCGAACTGATCGCCGCCATGGTCGGTGACGGGCGGCGGGTCTGATCGTCAGGGCGCGCGGTCCGTTCCGCTCGCCGTGTCCGACGACTTGGAAACGTAACGTCCGGGATGGTGGTCGAGGATGTTGGCGTCCCACCCTCTCAACCGCGGCGACACGAGGTTGGGCGCGTCGTAGCTCATCAGCGGAATGTAGGGCATCCTCGCCAGCAGCAGGGCTTCCGCCTGGTGCAGCAGCGCCTGCCGTTTCGCGGCATCCGGCTCGGCGTCGGCCGCGCGCATCAGCGCGTCATAGGCCGGGTCGGAGAAGTGCGCGGAGTTCAGCCCCTTGTTGTCGGACACCGCCAGGAACAGGTAGTTCTCCGCATCGGGGAAATCGGCGAACCAGCCCGAGCGGGCGACGTCGTAGGGCGCACCCGAGGCGAGGTAGGCGAAGAACGAGGCGGCGTCGGCGACGACGAACCGGGTCGTGACGCCGAGCTCCTTCCACATGTCGGCGATGGCGACGGCGGTCGCCGTATGGTTCTGCGACTGGTCGAAGCGAAGGGTGAGGCGCAGGGGGTGAGCGGGGCCGTAGCCGGCGGCGGCCATCAGGCGCCGCGCCTCGTCCTCGCGGCCGAACTGGCTCGTTCCGGCCCAGGCGACTTCGCTCGGCGCGCCATAGCCGGCGAGGCCCGGCGGCACGAAGGACAGGGCGGCCTTCGTGGTGCCGCCCCAGATCGTCGCGGCGAGGAAATCGCGGTCGATGGCCAGCGCGAGGGCTTGACGCACCCTGACGTCGTCGAGCGGCGCCGTTCTCGTGTCGAGCGCGTAGTAATAGGTGCCAAGGCTCGGTGTCAGCCGCAAGGCGGCCGCGAGGTGCTGCCGAATGAAGCCGATCTGATCGTTGGGGATCTCGTTGTAGCTGTCGAGTTCGCCGGCCATGAAGCGGCGAAGACCGGCCGAGCGGTCGGGGATCGGCACGATCTCCTCGCGCTCGAGCGCCACGGCGGCGGCGTCGTGAAAGTACGGGTTCTTGACGAGCACCAGCCGGTCGTTGGGCACGTAGCGCGCCAGCACGAAGGCGCCGTTGCCGATCATCCGTCCGGCGCGGGCGAAGCCGTCGCCCCAGCGCGCCATGCTCGGGCGATGCACCGGCATCGCGGTCATGTGGGTCAGCGCGTCGAGGAAGATGGGCGAAGGGTGTTCGAGGGTGATCTCCAGCGTCGCCGGATCGAGCGCGCGCACGCCCAGCGCGTCCGGCGGCAGCGCCGCCGTGTTCACGGCGCGGGCGTTCTTCACCATGTAAAGGATGTTGGCGTAGCCGGCGCCGGTGCGGGGATCCATCAGGCGGCGCAGCGAGAAGACGAAGTCGTCGGCGACGACCCTTTCGCCATTGGACCAGCGCGCGTCCGGACGCAGGACGAAGGTGTAGGTGAGGCCGTCGGGGCTGATCCGCCAGCTCGCCGCCACCCCTGGCTTGAGGAGGCCGTGGCCATCGTAGACGGTCAGTCCCTCGTAGAGTTCGTCGAGGATGTGCTGCTCGACCGAGGTCGACGTCTTGTGCGGGTCGAGCGAGCCGGGATCGGCCGTTTCCCCGCGCAGCCAGATGCCGCCGGCCCGCGCCGGCGAGGCGAGAGATAACCACGCCGCCAGGATCGCGAGGGCGAGCCGCTTCACGCTCGCGACGGCGGCGAGCCGCGCCTGGTGCGGTCGCTTGCGATGCCGCTGCGATGGTGGGTATGCGCCCGCGCTGGGCCGGCTCGCAGCTTTACAAATGATGCGCCGGCTCTGATTGTCCAAAGCTTGCGCCGCCAACCAGTTTCGACGATGCCACCCAATCCGCACCCTGCCGCCGACCTGCCCCCGACGATAGATCCCGCGATCCGCACCATCGCCATGCCGACCGACACCAATCCGGCCGGCGACATCTTCGGCGGCTGGCTGCTATGGCAGATGGACCTGGCCGCCGGCAATGCGGCGGCGCGGCACGCGGGCGGGCGCTGCGCCACCGTCGCCATCGACAAGATCGTCTTTCTGAATCCGGTCAAGGTCGGCGACGAGGTCACCGTATACTCCGAGCTGGTGGCGACCGGGCGCACCTCCATGCGCTTTCAGGTCACGGCGTGGCGGCGGCGGCGCGACGGCGAGAGGGTGCACAAGGTCACGGGCGCGATCTTCACCTTCGTCGCCCTCGACCTCGACGGTCGTCCGCGCGACGTCAAGCCCCTGGTGCAGTCGTCAAAGGTCGGCTGAGGCCGATGAACCGGACCTTGGTCCGCAGCGACGTGACCATCATCGATCGTGAGCGAGGCAACGTCCCGCAACGGCTCCGCGCAGGCCTTGACAAGCGTGCCTGCATCCGGGATCGCGCTGGCCCATGCCGATTGACCAAGCATCCAGCCGATCATCTCGCCCGGCTCAGGCTCCTCCCTGCCTCGTGAGATCCCGCCCGAACTGGATCGCTGGAATTGGGGCGCCTTCCTGCTCCACGCGATCTGGGGCATGGGCAACCGCACCTATATCGCGCTGCTGATGCTGGTCCCGGTGGTGAACATCGCCATGCCCTTCGTGCTCGGCGCCAAAGGCAGCGCGTGGGCTTGGCGGAATGAGCCGTGGGACAGCGCGGCGCATGTCACGCGGGTGCAGCGTCTTTGGGCAGTCTGGGGACTCGTCGCCCTGGTTGGCTCGGTTGCCCTCTTCGCCGGCATCTACCCGCTGGTGTCCCTGCTGCTGGCACGATCGGAGCCCTACAAAATGGGCGTGGACAGACTGCAGAACGACGCCTCGGCGGCCGAGCGGCTGGGCAAGCCGATCGCGGCAGGAACCACGAGCGGCTCGATCAGCGTGCAGGCCGGCCACGGCGACGCGGAGCTGGACTTCGGCGCCGTCGGCTCGAAGAACAAGGGAACGGTTCACCTCAAGGCGGTGAAGGAGTTCGGGCAGTGGCGCCTCACGTCCGCGCGGCTGAAGGTTGACGGACAGGACGAGATCATCGACATGATGGCGGCCGGGCGCTGACCGAGGTCTCGGCCGCCCTGATCGGAGCCGAGCGCGCGGCGCTCGCGGTTGGGCGGCTGCTTCCGCCGGTCGTCCGATTGCAGTAAGAACGAACCGTTCTCACCTGATCCCGTGGTGGCGGTGGCCTCTCCCCCCAAGCGCCTGGTGACGCCCGACATGCTCGACGGCGATCCCGACCTGTCGCTGCGTCCGCTCTCGCTCGCCGACTTCACCGGCCAGGCGGCGGCGCGCAAGAACCTCAAGATCTTCATCGAGGCGGCCAAGGCGCGCCGCGAGGCGCTCGACCACGTGCTGTTCGTCGGGCCGCCGGGCTTGGGCAAGACCACGCTGGCGCAGATCGTCGCTCGCGAGCTCGGCGTCAATTTCCGCTCGACGTCGGGACCGGTGATCGCCAAGGCCGGCGACCTCGCCGCCCAACTCACCGGCCTGGAAGAGCGCGACGTGCTCTTCATCGACGAGATCCACCGCCTCAACCCGGCGGTGGAGGAGATCCTGTATCCGGCGATGGAGGACTACCAGCTCGACCTGATGATCGGCGAAGGCCCCGGCGCCCGCTCGGTCAAGATCGATCTGGCGAAATTCACGCTGGTCGGCGCCACCACCCGCGCCGGCCTGCTCACCACCCCCTTGCGCGACCGCTTCGGTATCCCGATCCGGCTGCAGTTCTATACCGTCGAGGAACTCGAACTGATCATCCGGCGCGGCGCCCGCGTGCTCGGCATCGGCATGTCGGCGGAGGGCGCCAACGAGATCGCCCGTCGCGCCAGGGGCACGCCGCGCATCGCCGGCCGCCTCTTGCGCCGGGTGCGCGACTTCGCCCTGGTCGACGGCGAGAGCGAGATCAGTCGGGCGCTCGCCGACCGTTCGTTGACCCTGCTCGACGTCGACAACATCGGCCTCGACGTGATGGACAAGCGCTATCTTGTGACGGTGGCGGAGTCCTTCGGCGGCGGCCCGGTCGGCATCGAGACGATCGCCGCCGCCTTGTCGGAGCCGCGCGACGCGATCGAGGACATCATCGAGCCCTACCTGATCCAGCAGGGCTTCCTCCAGCGCACGCCGCGCGGCCGGCTGCTGACGCCGCATGCCTTCGCGCATCTGGGAATGACGGCGCCGGCGCGGGATGCGGCGGCGCAGTTCGGGTTGTTCGGGGATGAGGATGCGTCGATGTGATAGGGACGGTTGTACCGGCCCACGCCGCTGCTTGCTTCAGATTTGCAGAGCTGCGGCTTCGGCGTACGCGGTCTCGAACTCGCCGCGGCTCCTAAGATGCAGATCGCGTAACGTTCTGGTTGCGGAATGATTTGCTAAGCCGAGCGAGCCGAAGCGGTAACGGGATCTTTCCCACATGAACGACGCGTCAGACTGCGAGTGACAAAAATCGTAAACCGTTTTGATGAGGATCCGTCGGAAAAGACAGAAGGGATCCTGGAGCTGCTAAGACTGGTCTTTGAAATTGCTCGTCAAGACGGTTAAGGCCAGGCTCCTGGCGATCGTCCATTTCCCAACGAAGTCCTGGATTTTCGTGGATTGCGAAATCACCGAGAAAGATCGCCGCATCGAAAATCACGTTAAGGCCTGCACGCGGCCCGACCCACACTGGGTTCCTCGTCAAAAAGGAGCATCCCCGTTCCCGCGCGTAGAGAAGGGCGGCGTGAGAAGCGAGCCACTCATCAAGTGACGTCTTCGACTCCTCGGTATAGTCGAGTGAAACTCCGAATTCGTTAAGAAGTCGCCCGAGCGCCTGAACTCTCGCCGATTTGTGCGCAAGGAAGAAGTCATAATTCTCCCGAGCGGCTGCCTCCGGCATGAGCGATTCTAAACCTTGCTGAGGCGGCCTGTAGACGGGCTAGCCGGCAAGGCGCTTCTTCAGCCTCGCTTCTCGCCACCAATATCGGAAATGGCGCATCGGCTGTGCCCGAAGTTCCGACGGCACATCGAAGAACAACCTTTGTTGACGATCACGCTTTGCGATCTCGCCGGCACCGTCCACCTCTTCGATGATGGCATCGCTCATATCCGGATGATCTTCGACGATCGAGCCATCACTTGATGTCAGGATATAGCAGTAATCGTTGCCCTCCTCGACGGAAACGGCCCTGACCTGCAAAGCAGGTTGACTGCGTGCGATCTCGCGAAAGACCCCTTCGGGGGCACTCCATGCTGACGCGAAATCTGCATGGTAGACTATTTCTTCAATCGCGTAATGGTCGTACATTACCCTATTGGGATGGCATCCCCAATTTTCATCAATCCAGTCTTCTTCGAAATAGTAGCCGGTGGTCTCGAATGCTCGAAGACATTTGCGGCCGATCTCGAAGGCTTCGGGACCATGCTTGCGCGTCCAGCGTTCGAGATCATCATCGGATTTGATGCCGAGGGCCTGAACGCGCGCGTTATCGAGTACGCCGACCGGATCCCTCGCGCCAGGTCGCTTGATCGGAGCTCGGATCGCAACCTCAATACCGAGGATACCTGCTGAAATAGACTCGATAAATCGGTCATCGATTGTCGAGGCGATGGTGCAAGTAGCACCTCTGAGGCACGGCGGCAGAGGCCGAATCTTTTCAAAGTCGAGTTCATTTCCCCTTGCCCCCGACCCGAGGCAGGCCTGGGCGAAAGCGATAAGGTGCTCTTTGGATCCGGTGATCGTCAAACGGTTCTGGCACCAGTTCGTCATTCGGTCTCTTGCCTCGTTTCGATGAAGTCACGCCCTAAACAGATCTTGCCAAATGACATATCGATGAAAGGCGTAAGGGAGCCATAGCTGCCCCGAAGCACGGACGGCCGGTCGGTCGGTTTCAAAGCGGAGATCGGGCCAGCTTCCGAAATGGCGAGTACCCTGACATAACACCGGCCTCACCGATCCTTCTCTGATTGCCATGTGGCGCGCCGACGTCTTTACCCTCTTCCCCGCCATGTTCCCGGGACCGCTCGGCCTGTCGCTCGCCGGCGACGGCCTGTTTCGCGGCCTGTGGGCGCTCGCCGCCCACGACATCCGCGAGCACGGCCTCGGCCGGCACCGCGCCGTCGACGACACGCCGGCCGGCGGGGGCGCCGGAATGGTGATGCGCGCCGACGTCGTCGCCGCCAGCCTCGACGCGCATCTCGCCTCGGCCGACGCGCGCCCGCGCCTCTTGATGTCGCCGCGCGGGCGCCGGCTGACGCAGGCGCGCGTCCGCGACCTCGCGGCGGGACCCGGCGTCGTCCTGGTGTGCGGACGCTTCGAGGGCGTCGACGAGCGAGTCATCGCCGCGCGCGACCTCGAAGAAGTCTCGATCGGCGATTACGTGCTGTCGGGCGGCGAGATCGCCGCCTTGGCGCTGCTCGATGCCTGCGTGCGCCTTCTGCCGGGCGTGATGGGCCGCGAAGCCTCGGCCCGCGAGGAAAGCTTCGAGGGTGGGCTGCTGGAATATCCGCACTACACCCGGCCGCGCGACTTCGAGGGCCGCCCCATCCCGCCGGTGCTGCTGTCGGGCGATCACGCCGGCATTGCCCGTTGGCGGCGCCGGCAGGCGGAGGCGCTGACGGGCGAGCGAAGGCCCGATCTCCTCGCAGACCCCGCGGACCTGCCCGCCCGATGAGCTGGTCGCCGCAGCAGGACGCGGCCCTGCGCGCCGTTTCCGCCTGGATCAAGCGCGGCGAGCCGCAGGTGTTCCGCTTGTTCGGCTATGCCGGCACCGGCAAGACCACGCTGGCCCGGCAGCTCGCCGCCGACATCGACGGCGAGGTGTGCTTCGCCGCCTTCACCGGCAAGGCCGCGCTCGTGCTGCGGGGAAAAGGCTGCCGAGAGGCGCGCACCATCCATTCCATGATCTACCGCCTGCGCGAGTCCGAGGACGACGAGCCGACCTTCGTTCTCAACGACGGCAGCGCCGCGTCCCGGGCCGACCTCATCGTCATCGACGAGTGCTCGATGGTCGACGAGGAACTGGGCCGCGACCTGCTGTCCTTCGGCAAGCCCGTGCTGGTGCTGGGCGACCCCGCGCAGCTGCCGCCGGTCAAGGGCGGCGGCTTCTTCACGGCGGCAGAGCCCGACCTGATGCTGACGGAGGTCCACCGGCAGGCGGCCGACAACCCGATCATCCGCCTCTCGATGATGGCGCGCGAGGGCACGCGCATCCCGCGCGGGGACTACGGGGCGAGCCGGGTGATGCACCGCGACGGCATCGACGCCGAACTGGTGCGCGCCGCCGATCAGGTGCTGGTCGGCACCAACAAGTCGCGGCGCGGCTACAACGCCCGCCTGCGCGCGCTGGCCGGCCATGCCGACCCCAACCCGCAGCCGGGCGAGAAGCTCGTCTGCCTGCGCAACGACAAGACCAAGGGCCTGCTCAACGGCGGCCTGTGGAACGTGAAGACGCAAGCAGCGACCCGCGCCGGCAAGCTGCGGTACGGCGTGGTGCCCGAGGATGACCCGTCCGCCAAACCGACGCGCATCTCGGTGCGCCCGGAATACTTCTCGCTGGGCGAGGACGGCGTGCCGCCGGCCTTCCGCAGGGGATCGGACGCCTTCGATTACGGTTACGTCCTCACCGTGCACAAGGCGCAGGGGTCGCAGTGGAACGACGTGGTGCTGTTCGACGAAAGCTGGGCCTTCCGCGAGCACCGCGACCGCTGGCTCTACACCGGCATCACGCGGGCGGCCGAGCGCCTCACGATCGTGACGTGAGGCTGGGCGTGAGTCCGGGCGTGATCGCCTCAGGCGAAGCGCTGCCGCAGCTCGGCGCCGATGGCGGCGATCGTGCGGTTGGCCGCGCCCAGCGCGCCGCCCACGGTGATGAAGCCGTGGATCATGCCGGGAACGTCGATGTGCTCGACCGGCACGCCGGCACCGCGCAGGGCGTCGGCATAGACGATGCCCTCGTCGCGCAGCATGTCGCGCTCGGCCGTGATCACGAGGGCCGGCGCCACCTCCGCCTTGCTGCCGGCGAGGATGGGCGACAGCCGCCAATCGTCGGCCACGGCCTTGTCGCGGATGTAGTGCGAGCGGAAATAGTGCAGCAGGGCGGTGTTCAGCGGGGGCACGTCGGCGTTGATCGTGCGCGAAGGATAGGCCGGCGCGTCCTCGCGCAGGTCGATGCTGGGATAGATCAGGATCTGCGCGCGCAGCTTCACGCCGTCGTCGCGGGCGGCGAGCGCGACCACGGCCGACAGGTTGCCGCCGGCGCTGTCGCCTCCGACGGCCAGCCGATCGGGATCAGCGCCGAGATCGGCCGCATGGGCGGCGATCCAGCGGAAGGCATCGAGCGAGTCTTCGGCCGCCGCCGGGGCTGGATGCTCGGGCGCGAGGCGGTAATCCACCGCCACCACCACGCAGGCGGCGCGCTCGGCGATGGCGCGGCACACCCGATCGTGCGAGGCGAGGTCGCCGATGACCCAGCCGCCACCGTGGAAGTAGACGAGCAGCGGCGCGCCCCGCTTGGCCACGCCTTGCGGGCGGTACAACCGCAGCGGGATCGCGCCCGCCCGTTCGTTCGCCTGGAGGTCGCGCACTTCGGCCATCGCGACGACCGGGCCGCCGACGGCCTCGGACTGGGCGATATAGGCGAAGCGCGCCTGCTCGGGTGTGAGCTGGTCGAGGGTCGGGAGGTTGGCCTCCCGTGCCGCCTTGAAGAGCGCCAGAACGTCGGGGTCGAACTGCATGCGGCGATGTCCCGGAGGTCGGACGCGATGAGGAACTGGCGCAAAGGGTGGGGGACGGGCGCACCGGCGCCAACCCCGTCGAAAGAGGCAGCCGCCGATCGTCCGGCCCCGCCCGGACCTGCGGGGCCGACGCTCGGCGGCCGGGAGTGCCTGCGCGAGACGCTGCGATGACCCGCGCGCTGATGATCCAGGGCACAGGCTCGGACGTCGGCAAGTCGCTGGTCGTCGCCGGCCTGTGCCGTGCCTTCACCCGGCGCGGGCTCCGCGTCCGGCCCTTCAAGCCGCAGAACATGTCCAACAATGCCGCCGTCACCGCCGATGGCGGCGAGATCGGGCGGGCGCAATGGCTGCAGGCCCGGGCCTGCGGCGTCACCCCTTGCGTGCACATGAACCCCGTGCTGCTGAAGCCGCAGAGCGGCACCGGCGCGCAGATCGTGGTGCAGGGCAAGGTGGCGGGGCAGGCCGAGGCCAGGGCCTACCAGGCTTGGAAGCCGAAGCTGATGCCGATCGTGCTCGACAGCTTCGCGAGGCTCCGCGCCGAGGCCGATCTCGTCCTCGTCGAGGGGGCAGGCAGCGCGTCGGAGATCAACCTGCGCCCCCGCGATATCGCCAACATGGGCTTCGCCCGCGCGGCCGGCGTGCCGGTGGTGATCGTGGGCGACATCGATCGCGGGGGCGTCATCGCCCAGATCGTGGGCACGCATGCGGTGCTCGATCCCGACGATGCCGACACCGTTGTCGGCTTCATCGTCAACCGCTTCCGCGGCGACCCCTCGTTGTTCGCCGACGGCATGCGGCTCATCGCCGAGCGCACGGGCTGGCCGGCGCTGGGCCTGGTGCCGCACTGCGGCGCCGCGGCGCGGCTTCCGGCCGAGGACTCGCTGGCGTTGCGCGGCTGGCGCCCGCACGCGGAGGGCACGCTGGTGATCGCGGTGCCGATCCTGCCCGGCATTTCCAATTTCGACGACCTCGACCCGTTGCGCGGCGAGCCGGCCGTGCGCCTGATCGCCGTGCCGGCCGGCGACCCGCTGCCCGGCGATGCCGCTCTGGTGATCCTGCCGGGATCGAAGACCACGATCGCCGACCTCGGCGCCTTTCGCCGGCAGGGCTGGGACATCGACCTCGCCGCCCACCTCCGGCGCGGCGGCCATGTGATCGGGCTGTGCGGCGGCTACCAGATGCTCGGACGCTCGGTCGACGATCCGCTCGGCCTGGAAGGGCCGCCCGGCCGCGTCGACGGGCTCGGGCTGCTGCCGGTCGACACCGTGCTCACGCCCGACAAGCGCCTCGCCCCGGTCCGCGGCGAGGCAGGCGGCGTGCCTTTCGCCGGCTACGAGATGCACGTTGGCGAAACCACCCCGGCCGCGCGTCCTTTCGTCCGGTTCGACGACGGGCGCAGCGACGGCGCGATCTCGGCAGACGGCAGGGTGCGCGGCTGCTACGTGCACGGCCTCTACGCCGACGACCGGCAGCGCGCCGCGCTGCTGGCAAGCCTTGGCGCGGCGAGCGACGGTGGCAGCTACGAGGATGGGCAGGAGGCGGCGCTCGACGCCGTCGCCGACCACATGGCGGCCCACATCGATCTCGACCGGCTCCTCGCCCTGGCGCGCTCGTGAACGCGGGCGGAACGACAAAAGCCGTCGCGTCCGGCCCGTTCACTAGCCGCGAGGCGCTCCGCCGCCGACCACGCGGTCCTTCACGGAGATCGCGTGATCCATGCCGTCGGGCGGCGCGGAAAAGGTGCTCTGGGCCAAGGCGGCGGCGATCAGGGCGGACGAGGGGGGATCGGCTTGCTCGTCCGTCGCGGAGATCCCGGATGCCTTGCCGTCGGCCGCGATGTTGAAGTTCACGAGAAAGGTACCCGCGCGTAATGCGGCCTTGTCGGGCGATCCGAACGACCTGATCGGACGATGCCGCCTGTCGTCCTGCGCCCAGCACGGGAAAGATGGGCCGGCCGTGCAACGTAGCTTCGGCGGTCAACTGTTCTGGCGGCGAAGCAGGCCGCAGGAAATCGCCGCCAGTCCCACCGCGGCGATGTTGAGCACGCAGGCGACGCGGTACAGGCGAAGCGCGCGGCGGATGGTTGTGCCGTTCGCTGCCTCCGTGCCCTCGCCCATCGCCGCATCGATGACGAGCCGGCCGCCGTAGCTGCGGGGACCGCCGAGGCGGATGCCGAGCGCGCCAGCCATCGCCGCCTCCGGCCAGCCGGCGTTGGGCGAAGGATGGCCGGCGGCGTCGCGCCGTCCGATGCGCCACGCGTCCCGCGCAGACGCACCCGGCACCAGCGCCGCCGCCGCGACGAGGAGCAGCGCGGCAAGGCGCGCCGGCGGCCAGTTCGCGGCATCGTCGAGCTTGGCGGCGGCGAAGCCGAACGCCTCGTGGCGCGGCGTGCGGTGAGCGATCATGCTGTCGGCCGTGTTGATCGCCTTGTACAGCACGCCGCCGGGCAGGCCGGCGAGCGCCAGCCAGAACGCCGGCGCCACCACGCCGTCGGCGAAGTTCTCGGCGAGGCTCTCGATCGCCGCCCGCGCCACGGCGGCCTCGTCCATCGCCGCCGTGTCGCGCCCGACGATCATCGCCACGGCGCGGCGGGCTGCCTCGATCCCCCGCGCGTCGAGCGCGTCGGCGACGGCGCGCACGTGGGCGTGGAGGCTGCGCTGGGCGAGGCAGCTCGATGCGAGCACGCCGAGCGGCACGACGGCGAGCCGGCCGGGCAGGGCGACCGCGACGGCGCCCGCCGCCATGCCGGCGGAAGCCAGCACGACAACAAGGGCGGCGAACCCGGCCAGCCGGCGGGTGGCAGGCGCGTCGCCCTCGCGGTTCCAGCGCCTGTCGCACCATGCGATCTCCGCACCCAACCAGGTGACGGGGTGCCCCACCAGCCGGAACAGGGCGGGGGGATAGCCGAGCGTCGCTTCAACCGAGAGGGCGATGGCGCAGACGAAGGGCGCATGCGCCACAGCCGGGTCGGGCAGGATCATCGGCTGGCCGCATCGGGCGAGGCGGCGGCTAAGCAGGTTTCGCAAAAGTGCCCCGCGGTTTTGCGATGCAAACCTGCGGCACAGCAAAGGACCAAGCAGGTGAAGCGTTGGCCTGCCGACGCGAACCTGCTTAGAGCATCGGACCCTGAACCGGGTCCGATCCGATGCTCTAACTTGTTGTGTCGCATCGGATTTGTCCGAAAACCGCTGCGCACTTTTCGGTCCGATGCTCTATCGCTCCGACCGGTTGTCGGCTAGGCTCGGCTTCGACGAGGGTGCGTCCGTCGATCGAGCACGAGGAGGCTGTCGTGGGCAGAAGCAAAAGCACGTCATCCTTTTGAGGTCATGGCCAAGCGCCGCAAGGGCTTCCCGTCGGAAACGCGGGTGAAGCGCGGCCTTCGCATCGTTCACGGCGACAGGGTGCTTTGCGAGAAGCTCGGGCGCAACGACCCGTGCCCCTGTGGGTCGGGGCGAAGCTTTCAAGCGCTGCTGCCTGAGAACCGGCCGCTACGACGGCGCTTGCCGCGACGGCTACTTTCCGGACCTGAACCGGCGCGCGCGCCGGGACGCGATGGGCGCGGGCGACCGCTTCACCCCCGCGCCGCCTCGCTTCTCGCCTCAGTCATCTTCGCCTCGTCCATCATGGCGGTGAAGCGCTTGAACAGGTAGTGGCTGTCCTTGGGGCCGGGCGAGGCCTCGGGATGGTGCTGCACGGAGAAGGCCGGACGGTCGGTCAGCTCCAGCCCGCAGTTCGAGCCGTCGAACAGGCTGCGGTGGGTTTCCCGCGCATTGCCGGGCAAGGTCGCGCGGTCGACCGCGAAGCCGTGGTTCATCGACACGATCTCGACCTTGCGGGTCATCGCGTCCATCACGGGATGGTTGGCGCCGTGGTGACCCTGCTTCATCTTTTCCGTGCGCGCGCCGACAGCCAAGGCGAGCAACTGGTGGCCGAGGCAGATGCCGAAGGTCGGCACGCGACGCTCCAGAAGGTCGCGGATCACGGGCACGGCGTAGGCGCCGGTGGCGGCAGGGTCGCCGGGGCCGTTGGCGAGGAACACGCCGTCGGGTTTGAGCGCCATGATGTCGTCCGCGCTGGCGGTGGAGGGCACAACGGCGACGGCGCAGCCGGCCTCGGCGAGCAGGCGCAGGATGTTGCGCTTGACACCGTAATCGATGGCGACCACGCGGTACCGCGGCGCCTGCTGCCGGCCGTAGCCGGCCTCCGTCGTCCAGGTCGTCTCGTCCCAGTCGAAGCACTGCGTCGCCGCAACCTTGGGCACGAGGTCGAGTCCGACCAAGCCGGACCAGCCGGCCGCCTTGCGCCGGAGATCGGGAAGGTCGAAGCGGCCTTGGAGGTGATGGGCGATGACCGCATTGGGAACGCCGTGGTCGCGCATCAGCGCGGTCAGGGCGCGGGTGTCGACCCCGGCGAGGCCGACGATGCGGCGGCGCTTCAGCCACTCATCGAAGTGCAGGGTGGATCGGTAGTTCGAGGGCGCCGTGACCGGCGCCGCCACGACCAGACCGACGGCGTTGGCGTCGGAGGAGGCCACCACGGACTCGACGTCTTCCTCGTTGGCGCCCACGTTGCCGATGTGCGGGAAGGTGAAGGTGACGATCTGGCCGTTGTAGGACGGATCGGTGAGGATCTCCTGGTAGCCGGTCATGGCGGTGTTGAAGCAAACCTCGCCGACCGCCTCGCCGGCCGCCCCGAAGCCCTGGCCTTCCAGCACCGTGCCGTCGGCGAGCACCAGCACGCCCGTCGCGACCCGCTCGCTCCAACCCTGCGTCCCGCTCATCCGCCCGTCCTTGTGTCCCTGCCGCATCGCCCGCGAGGCTCCCGTCACGCTATATCCGCCTTTCGAGGGAGAACGCCAGGGTGGCGCGTTGCCGGGCCATGAATGCAGACACCACCTCACGATCCCGAGCAATGGCGCGGGAGAATCTGCGCACCCGCCTGCGCTGGCTTTGCGCGGCGACCTACATTCCCTTCGGCGTGCTCCACGTGCGCCGGCCCGAGGCCTTCCTGCCGATCATGCCGCCGCAGATTCCCTATCCTCGCGAGGTGGTGATCGCCACCGGCATCGCCGAGATCCTGGGCGGCCTTGGCCTGCTGATGCCGCGCACCCGGAAGGCGGCGGCGATCGGTCTGGCGCTCTACGCCATCGGCGTGTACCCGGCCAACGTGTACCATGCGGTGGCGCGCAAATCCGTCCCGCCGCTCCCCGACAGCTGGTGGTATCACGCCCCGCGCCTCGCGTTTCAGCCTGTTTTCGTGTGGTGGGCTCTGTTCGCCGGCGGCTGGGTGCACCGGGCCGGAGGTCGACCGGCGCTTCGCCCAGATGGAGCGCGGCCCCGGCGCCACGTCCGGCCTGACGAAGGGGCCGGACGGCAGGCCTGAGATCGCGCGCGCCTCGGGGCTGCACACCTCGGGTTGAACCATGGCTTGCCTTTGCCTCGGCGGAACGGATGGGTCGTCTCCTGGTTTAAAGCGTCATGTCCGCCAGAATGCTTTTTCTCGCTGTCTTCGTCTTCACGGCTGCACCGGCCTCCGCGGCGCAGTTCCTGATCCCAAGCCCTTATCCCAATGCCGCGCCGGGCGCTCAACCGCTCGACCCCGAACCGCAGGGCCTGGGCGGACCGCAGCACCTGATGCGTGATCCCTATCCGCAGCTCCTGGGCGACTTCGCGCAGGGTAATCCGCCGATCGTCCGGCGGCACGCTCATCAGCATCTCGTGCCAAGCCTCAACCAGCGCAAATACCGCGTGGACCAAATACCGCAGTACTACTGAGCGGGTTCCATGCTGGAAGGATCATGCTTCACCCGCTTAGCTCCATGTTGCCGACGAGACTCCGGCGACCTCTCCTCGCCATCTCGGCATTTGCCGCTTTCGTCGTCACGTCCTCGCCGGTGGCTGCGGCCGGCAGCGGGGCCGGATCTGGCGGCTCCGGGTCGCAGCGCGCCATCAACAGCGGCCTGCCTCCGGGCGAGGCCGGGCCGCCGGGTGCGGCGAACAACCGCCAAGCGCCCGCGCCCGATGCGAAGTCATCCATTCGGGGCTCACCGCACAGCGAGGGGCAAGGCAAGCCGCCACCCTGATAGGCTCGTGCCGAGGAAGCTGTTCGATCGCCGACCTGTATTCGAGCTTCAGTGGACGGTCGGCGTCATGTCCCGCCAACCGTTCTCGGTCGCGACCTTGTCGATCATTCTGTTCTTGACGGCATCCAACGCGGCAAGCTCGTCGGCCGCCTCCTGCAGCGAGGATCGGCTCGCGCCAAGCCAGACCAACCCGCCGATGATGGCCGCCACCGCCGAGAAGACCACCGTGGGGGTGCGAAACGTGCCGGCCACCGTCAGAACCAAGCCGAGCGTGATGAGCGCGGCGATCATCGCCGCCCGCGACAGGATCATGGCCTGCCGGCAACCGTCGACCCTGGCCTGAAGGTCCTCGATCTGGCGGTCGATCGTCTCGAATTCGGCGGCCAGGGTCATGGGTAAGCTCCACCTGAAACGTGGAGCGAAACGGGGCGAGAGGCAAGATCGCCGACCTCGGTCGGGTGCCATGTGCCACAGCAGGTGGCCGGCGCAAGAGAAGACGAGCGTGCCATCGACGGCCTGTATCGAGCGTGGACGTCGGGCTCCAGGCCGAGCGGCCGACCCGGCGCTTGCCCGTCGCAGGCGGTCACGGTTCGGCCGGCCAGCACGGGGCGCAGCGCGGCCGAGCGATGCCACGCCGGGACAAGCGATCAGGTGTTGAACCGGAAGTGCAGCACGTCGCCGTCGGCGACGACGTACTCCTTGCCTTCGAGCCGGAAGCGGCCGGCCTCGCGGGCGCCGGCCTCGCCGCGCCCGGCGACGTAATCGTCGTAGGCGATGGTTTCCGCGCGGATGTATCCCTTCTCGAAGTCGGAATGGATGACGCCGGCCGCCTGCGGACCCCGCGTGCCCTGCGGCACGGTCCAGGCGCGTGCCTCCTTGGGGCCGACGGTGAAGTAGGTGATGAGGTTGAGCAGGCGGTAGCCGGCGCGGATCACCCGGTTGAGGCCCGGCTCGCTCAACCCCACGGCTTCGAGGTAGTCGGCCTGCTCGGCCTGTGGCAGCACCGCGATCTCGCTCTCGATGCGCGCCGACACGACCACCGCCACCGCGCCTTCCGCCTTGGCCCGCCCCTCGACGGCGGCGGAAAAGGCGTTGCCCTCGTCGGCGGCAGCTTCCTCGACGTTGCAGACGTAGAGCACGGGCTTCGACGACAAGAGGCCGAGGCCGTTAAAGCTGCGCCGTTCCTCGGCCTTCACCTCGGCCATCCGCGCCGGCTTGCCTTCGCGCAGCAGCACGAGGCAGCGGCTCATCAGGTCGAGCAACTCCCTGGCATCCTTGTCGCCGCCGGTCTTGGCCTTCTTCTCCAAAGCGGGGACGCGCTTTTCCAGCGAGTCGAGATCGGCCAGCATCAGCTCGGTCTCGATCGTCTCGACATCGGCGAGGGGTGCGATCTTTCCTTCCACGTGAGTGATGTCGTCATCCTCGAAGCAGCGCACGACGTGGGCGACGGCGTCGCATTCCCGAATGTTGGCGAGGAACTGGTTGCCCAGCCCCTCACCCTTGGATGCGCCGCGCACGAGGCCGGCGATGTCGACGAAGGTGAGCCGGGTCGGGATGATCTCACGCGAGGCGGCGATGCCGGCCAGCGTGTCCAGCCGGTCGTCGGGCACGGCGACGTCGCCGACGTTGGGTTCGATGGTGCAGAAGGGATAGTTCGCCGCCTGGGCGGCGGCGGTCTGCGTCAGCGCGTTGAAGAGGGTCGACTTGCCGACGTTGGGCAGGCCGACGATGCCGCATTTGAAGCCCATGATGGTTCCGGTGCCCTGGAAGACCGCTGGTTACAGCGGGGTGCGGCGAACGGCAACCGCTTCGACTATCGCCCGAGAACCATTCGCATGAACGCGCGGGCCCGCTTGATGACATCATCGGCGGCCGCGACGTTCGCGTCGACGCCGCGCCGCCTGCGACCGGGATCATCGAAGTCGTGGGTGGCGCCGGGATAAAGCTTGATCTCGATGTCGCCGCCCGCAACGCGGCTGGCGTCGACCAGGCGCTGACAGCGTTTGGCCGAGACCTCCTCGTCGGCATCGCCGCTGAAGACGCGGACGGGGGCGTAGGGCCGATACCCCTCGTCGATGCGGCCCTTGAGGCCGCAGGCGGGGTAAAGGGCGATGGCTCCGCGGAAGCCGCGGCCGGATTCGAGACCGGTCGCGGCGAAGGTCGGGCCGGCCATGGTCGCCAGCGCCGCGCTGCCGCCGTTCGACCAGCCCATCAGGGCGATGCGGGCAGGGTCGACATCGAGCCGGGTCCTCAGGTAGGCTAGCGCCGCATAGGCGTCGAGCGGACGCTCCGTCACCTCGTTCACTGCCTCGGGCCTGTTGTTGTAGGACCCGACCGGAAAGCCCTGGGAATAGCCGCGCGGCCCGAAGCCGTCCACGAGGAAGCCGACGTAGCTCTCGTCGGCCCAAAGGCGCCCCCACATGCGATGCCGCTTCGACAAGGTCGCCGCCTCGTAGACGCCGTCGGCCTGGGTCGAATAAGGGCCGGCTCGGCCGTGCATCAACACGATCGCCGGCGCACGCGAGCCGCCCGTTGTCGGGCGAAACAGGTAGCCGACCAGCTTGACCTGGCCAGGCCCGTCGAACGTCACCTTGGTCGGAAGTTCGTCGGCCCGCGGCATCGTCGGAGGAAGGCCGATGAGAAGGGCCAGGAGCGGCCTGCTCGGGAGAGTCCTCCGCCATCGAGACGCCGGCCGCATCAAACGTGGTCCGGCGCATCCTCGGCGGCGTGTCCCTTCAGCTCGTTGCGCATGATGAAGGGCACCTGCGTGAAGGTGAAGAGAAACACGATGATCATCGCGCCGGGAAACTTGAACAGCACCCAGTGATCCCAGGTCAGCGCCCGGCGCATCACCTCGTTGAGCACGGCCAGTGCCAGGAAGAACACGCCCCAGCGCAGCGTCAGCACCCGCCAGCCCCGCTCGGTCAGCCTCATCGCGCTGTCCAGCATCACCGCCAGCAGCGAGCGCCCGACAGCCAAGCCGCCGAGCAAGGCCAGCCCGAACAGGGCGTAGATGATCGTCACCTTGATCTGGATGAAGCTCTTCTCGTGGAAGTACAGCGTCAGTCCGCCGAACACGAGAACCATAATCGCCGTCACCAGCGGAAAGATCGGCAGGCGGCGGATCCTGGCGAAGGAAATCGCCAGGGCAAGAACGGAGGTGATCATCAGCACCGCCGTGGCGGTGAGAAGCCCGGCGTTTTCGCCGCTCAGCAGATCGGCCGGCACGAAGGGGCGCAGCAACGGCGCGAACAGCTTGGGGCGGGAGTTGGCGAGAAGGAACAGCGCCAGGGGACCGAATTCGAGAGCGTATTTCAGGCCGGGCGGCAAGGTGCGCGGTGCCACGCTGGAGGCCGGCAGGCTGATCTGATCCATGCGCTTCTCTGCCAGACGGGGAAAGCGGCAGCAAGCCTCGCGAGTGTGCGGGTGCGCGCAGGTTGCCACGCCGCGAAAGGGGGAGCCGCCACGCGCCGGTTGATGGGCGGAGTTGCCGATAAACGTCGGTTCGGCGCTGGGAAGATTAGGATACCTTCGCAGCGCTAACGGTCGGATTCGCGAAGATCGAGGCAAACTCTTGCGTGCGCGACGAAGAAGACGTGATGCGCGGGGTTGCTCGTGTTGTACCGTTCGATCCTGAAGAGTCGCGTGCCCGGCGCGACGCTCGCCGTCACCACCAACGTGACGGCGGCGCGGCCGACGGCGGCCTAGATGCCGACGAAGTGGGCGAGCGCCGGCCAGCGGGCGGCGGAACACGCCGGCCGCCCGGCATTGCCGTGCGGCATAGCCGGCGCGCCTTCACATCGGCCTCAGTTCTGCCGGTCCATCATCATCGCCTTGATCTCGGAGATGGCCTTGGCGGGGTTGAGGCCCTTGGGGCAGGCTTTGGCGCAGTTCATGATGGTGTGGCAGCGGTACAGGCGGAACGGATCCTCCACGAAGTCGAGGCGCTCGCCGGTCGCCTCGTCGCGCGAGTCGATCAGCCAGCGATAGGCCTGCAGCAGCACGGCCGGGCCGAGGTAGCGGTCGCCGTTCCACCAGTACGACGGGCATGACGTCGAGCAGCAGGCGCACAGGATGCACTCGTAGAGGCCGTTGAGCTTGTCGCGGTCGGCGGGCGACTGCCGCCATTCCTTTTCCGGTGCCGGCGTGGTGGTCTGCAGCCAGGGTTGGATCGAGGCGTGCTGGGCGTAGAAGCCGGTGAGGTCGGGCACCAGATCCTTGATGACCATCATGTGCGGCAAGGGATAGATCTTCACCGCGCCCCTCACTTCGGTGATCCCCTTGGTGCAGGCGAGCGTGTTGGTGCCGTCGATGTTCATCGCGCAGGATCCGCAGATGCCCTCGCGGCAGGATCGGCGGAAGGTCAGCGTCGAGTCGACCTTCGACTTGATCCAGATGATCGCGTCGAGCACCATCGGGCCGCAGTCGTCGGTGTCGACGAAGTAGGTGTCGATGCGCGGGTTCTGCCCATCCTCCGGGTTCCAGCGATAGACGCGAAACTCCTTGAGGTTGGTGCCGCCTTCCGGCTTCGGCCAGGTCTTGCCCGCACCGATCTTGGAGTTCTTGGGAAGTCTGAGTTCAACCATTGGAGTCGTGTTCCCGACTGCGTCGCTTAATCATCGTCGTCGTCGCTGAGCGCAGCTTTAAGATCATTGTTTTCGTCAATCCGAAGCATGCGGAGATCGCGGACCGAAGGCGTAAACCACTGGTACTTCTTGGCCATGTGTTGCACGGTCCGAACGCAGCGAACCGCGTCCACGGTGTCGTCGCCGAAATAGGCGCCTCCTTGCTTCCATTCGAAGCCGCGGGAGGTGAGGTAGCTGCAAACATCGGTGTACGCATTCGTCTACGACGCATTTGGATAGAGTTGCTTCAATAACTCGGTATCGAAGTCGAAGACGATTGCATACATCGAGTTTCGACCTCGCCGGTTGTGTCCGATGCCGACGGCGGTTACCACTGCCGTAAAATCCTAATACACGCGAGCCTTAGGCTCGATGTACTGCATGTCGTTCGACATGGTATAGGAGTGCACCGGGCGGTAGTCGATGGAGACGTTTTTCGACTCGGGATCGACGGTGGCCAGCGTGTGCTTCATCCAGCTCTTGTCGTCGCGCTCGCTGTAGTCCTCGCGCGCATGGGCGCCGCGCGACTCCGTACGGTTCTTGGCGCCGTCCATCGTCACCACCGCCTGCACGATGAGGTTGTCGAATTCCAGCGCCTCGACGAGGTCGGAGTTCCAAATCAGCGAGCGGTCGGTGATGCCGATCTCCTCGCTGCTTCCCCACACCTCGTGGATCCTGGTGGAGCCCTCGTCCAGCGTTTCGCCAGTCCGGTAGACGGCGCAGTTCGCCTGCATCACCTTCTGCATCTGAAGCCGGATCTCGGCGGTCGGCATCGAGCCCTTGGCTTGGCGGAAGCGGTCGAGGCGGCCGAGGGCCATCTCGGCCGAGCCGGCGGGAAGGTCGGCCTGCTTGGTGCCGGGCGTCACCACCTGCGCCGCCTTGAGGCCGGCGGCGCGGCCGAACACCACCAGGTCGATCAGCGAGTTCGAGCCCAGCCGGTTCGCACCGTGGACGCTGACGCAGGCCGCCTCGCCGATCGCCATCAGGCCGGGCACGATCACGTCGGGGTCGCCGTTCTTCTTGGTCAGCACCTCGCCGTGATAGTTCGTGGGAATGCCGCCCATGTTGTAGTGCACGGTCGGCAGCACCGGGATCGGCTCGCGGGTGAGGTCGACGCCGGCGAAGATGCGCGCCGATTCCGAGATGCCCGGCAGGCGCTCGTGCAGCACGGCCGGGTCGAGGTGGTCGAGGTGCAGGTGGATGTGGTCCTTGTTGCGGCCGACGCCGCGCCCTTCCCGGATCTCCATCGTCATCGCGCGCGAGACCATGTCGCGCGGCGCCAGATCCTTCACGCTGGGCGCGTATCGTTCCATGAAGCGCTCGCCCTCGCCGTTGGTGAGGTAGCCGCCCTCGCCGCGCGCGCCCTCGGTGATGAGGCAGCCGGCGCCGTAGATGCCGGTGGGGTGGAACTGCACGAACTCCATGTCCTGCAGCGGCAGGCCGGCGCGCAAAACCATCGCGTTGCCGTCGCCGGTGCAGGTGTGCGCCGAGGTGGCGGAGAAGTAGGCGCGGCCGTAGCCGCCGGTGGCGAGGATCACCATCTGCGCGCGGAAGCGGTGGATCGTGCCGTCATCGAGCTTGAGGCAGACCACGCCGACGCAGCGCCCCTCGTCCATGATGAGGTCGATGGCGAAGAACTCGATGAAGAACTCGGTCGAGTTACGCAGCGCCTGACCGTAGAGCGTGTGCAGGATGGCGTGGCCGGTGCGGTCGGCGGCGGCGCAGGTGCGCTGCGCCGGCGGGCCCTTGCCGAAGTCGGTGGTCATCCCGCCGAAGGGGCGCTGGTAGATGCGGCCATCCTCGGTGCGCGAGAAGGGCACGCCCCAGTGCTCCAGTTCGTAGACGGCCTGCGGAGCGTTGCGGCAGAGGTATTCGATGGCATCCTGGTCACCGAGCCAGTCCGACCCCTTCACGGTGTCGTACATGTGCCACTTCCAGTTGTCGGAGCCCATGTTGCCGAGCGAGGCGGCAACACCGCCCTGCGCGGCGACCGTGTGCGAGCGGGTCGGGAACACCTTGGTGATGCAGGCCGTGCGGAGACCGGCCTGCGAGCAGCCGACGGTCGCCCGCAAGCCGGCGCCGCCCGCGCCGACCACCACGACGTCGAAGGTGTGGTCGGTGATGGGATAAGCCTTGCCGTTCTGTGCCGCCGCCTTCGCCCCGTTGCCCTTGGCACCGTTGCTATTGGCACCGTTGCCGGAGGTGGAACCGTTGCTGGCCATCGGAAACGCCTTCGAGTGAGATGAAGCCGGCGCTCAGGCCGCGAACGCGACCTTGAGGACGGCGAAGATGCAGGCGATGTTGGCCGCGACGCAAAAGAACGCGTTCGCGATCAGCGACCATTCCTTGGTGAAGCGGCCATGGACATAGTCCTCGATGATCGTCCGCATGCCCAACTGCATGTGGTAGATGCTGATGCCGGTGAACAGGAGAACGACCAGCGCCGGGACGTAATGTCCAAGTTCGCTCCGCACGGCCGCGTAATCCTTGCCGACCATCGTCAGCAGGATCCACACGAACGCGATCGTCAGCGGCATCAGCCCGATCGAGGTGAGGTGCATGGCGCGCGCCTGCGCGACGCCGGACTTGGCCGAGCCGAGGTGCCGGATCTTCTTGGAAGCGGTCTGCAGGGACTGGACGTCGTTGGCCATCGGCGGACTTGCGACCTTTGCGAATGCGGTGCGGGGCTGCCTTACACCAGGAAGCGGACGACCCAGACGATGGCCGCCAGCGTGATCCCGCCGATCGCCGAACCGAGCGCGAGATATTCCCGCTCGGGATGCTCCATGCCGTAGCCCATGTCCCAGACGAAATGCCTGACGCCGCCGAGCAGGTGCTGGAACAGGGCCCAGGTGAAGCCGAACAGGATGACCTGACCGATCACCGACCCGTAAACGGCGGAAACCGTCGAGAACGGGCCGGGGCCGGCCGCCAACGCGATCAGGAACCAGGCGAGCAGCAGCGTTCCGGCGTAAAGGGCGATTCCCGTGATGCGATGGATGATCGACATCATCATGGTGAGGAGCGGACGGTAGATCTGCAGGTGAGGTGACAGAGGGCGGTGAGCTTCGAGAGAAACCCTGCCGGCGTTCGTATCCGTCATGACAGCATGCGCGTCCGGTGATCTGGAAGGCTTCTAGTTAGGGCGAAGCCGGTCGCACCGCAATGAGGGCTCCATCTGCCGCAAGGGTGGAGGCGAGGCAAAAAGGCACACCGGCGCTCCTTCTCCTCGGCTACTTCTTCGCCTCTTCCTGAGGCGATTGCTTCACCTTGACCTTGGTGTGCTCGGTCAGGTCGACCGGCGGATTCGACACGACCTGCTCGCCGCCGTTCAGCCCGTCGCGCAGTTCCACGCTCTTGCCGAGGTCCCGGTAGATGGAGATCGGCTGCAGATGGATCTCGTCGTCCTGGACGACCGCTACCTGCAGGCCCTGCGCGTTGAAGATCAGCGCCTCGGCGGGCAGCATGACCCCCGGACGCAGGCGCGGAATGGAGAACGTCACGTTCACAAAGGCGCCGGGTTTCAGTTCGCCGTTGGGGTTGGCGATGTCGACCTCGGTGTTGAGGACGCGCGAAGCGTTCAGAAGCGCGACCGAGCTGCGCGCGACCTTGCCGGAATAGGTCTTCTCCGGCATCTGCGGCAGAAAGGCCTCCGCCGTCAGGCCATCCTTGACGCCGAAGGCATCGGACTGGGGCACGTTGACCGACACGCGCAACACGTCGTCCTTGGCGACCGTGAACAGCGCGGTGCCGCTCTTGGTGTCGGCGTTGACGAGGTCGCCGACATCGACGCCGCGCGTCGTGACGATCCCGTCGAAAGGCGCGATGACCTGCTCGAACTGGGTCAGCACCTGAAGCCGGTCCACCGTTGCCTGCTGCGCCAGCTCGTTGGCAGCCGCCACCTTGATGCCGGCTTCCGCGGTCTCGACCGAGGCCTCCTGGGAGTTCACCTGGGTGCGCTGGTTGTCGTTGTTCTGCACGGTCTCGTAGCCGCGCTGGGTCAGCGAGTTGGTGCGCTTGAAGGTGACGTTGGCGAGCTCGAGGTTGGCCTTGGCCTGATCAAGCGAGGCCTGCGCCTGCGCCTGCGCCGCCTTCACCTGCTGCAGCTGCGCCTTTGCCTGCGCGAGCTGCTGGTCGACGTCGGGCGCGGCGATACGGATGAGCAGGTCGCCCTTCTTGACGCGCGAGCCGATGTCGACGCGACGCTCCACCACGTAGCCGGTGGCGCGGGGATAGATCGTCGAGGAGTCGAAGGGCGCGGTCTGCCCCGGCAGCGTCAGCTTGCGCGGGCTGTCGTCCCCCTTGGCCGTGATCGTCTGCACTTCGGGCACGAAGTTCGCCGTTTCCTGCTGCGTCTGCGTCGCCGCCTGGCTTTCCTGCCAGTGCTTGAAGCCGCCGTATCCGAGCAGGCCTGCGATCAGGATGAACGCGAAGAAGAACACGCGCCTGCGCGGCGGCGGCGGCGGGTTGTCCATCGACGAGGCAGCCTTGTCGGCGGCGCCGGCCTGCGCATCCGCTTGCGGCTCGCCTCTGGCGTTCGCAGGATCGCGGGTGTCGGCAGGCTCGTGGACGTCCATGTCACCGGATGGCCTTGTCATAGGTAATCCTCAACCGGCTTGGCCGGGCCCCGCCGCAGCACGGAATATAGGAAAGGAACGAACAAAAGCGTCGAGCAGGTGCCGACCGCCACGCCGCCGAGCACGGCGCGGGCCAGGGCCGCGTTCTGTTCCGAGCCTTCGCCGATGCCGATCGCCATCGGGATCAGGCCGACGAACATGGCGCCGGCGGTCATCAGCACCGGACGCAGGCGCGTGGCTCCGGCCTCGATGGCCGCTTCCACCGCGCTGCATCCCGTTGCCTCGCGATGCTCGCGGGCGAAGGTGACGAGCAGGATCGAGTTGGCCGAGGCCACGCCCACGCTCATGATCGCCCCGAACAGCGAGGGGATGGAGAAGGTCGTCTGGGTGATGAACAGGCTCATCACGATGCCGCAGAAGGCGAGCGGCAGGGCGCACAGCACCACGAAGGGATCCCCCCAGCTCTGGTAGTTGAGCACCATCAGCAGATACACGGCGATCACCGAGATGATGAGGCCGATGCCGATGTTGGTGAAGGCCGAGTGCATCTGCTGGATCTGGCCGCGGATGCTGATGGTGTCGGGCGCGGGCAGGTGCTTCTGCTCGTCGGCGATGATCGTGTTGATCTGGCTGGCGACCGAGCCCAGATCGCTGTTCTGCACGTTGCCGAAGACGTCGTAGACCGGCTGGGCGTTGAGGTGGTTCACCACCGTCTGCTCGGCCTGCCGGTGCAGTTGCGTCACCGAACTCAGAAAGGTGAGAATGCCGGGGTCGGTGCCGTTGGACGATACGTAGATCGGCGTCGTCTTGATGTCGTCGAGGCTGGTGATGCGGTATTCAGGGGTCTGCACCCAAAGCTGGTAGGGGATGCCGGTTTTCGGGTCGGACCAGAAGTTCGGCGTCACCTGGAAGGATCCCGACAGCGACACGTTCATCGCGCTGGCGATCTGCTGCGTCGAGACGCCGATCTCGCTCGCCATTTCGCGGTCGATGGTGCCGAAGTACTCCGGCGCGTCCACGATCTGCTGGAGGTGGACGTCGACGGCCCCCTTCGCCAAACGCAGCCGGCGCACGATGTTGCGCGCCGCGGCGAGATCCTCCGCCTGATGGCGGCCGGTCACCTGCACGTCGATCGAGGTGACGGTGCCGAAGTCGAGGATCTGGGTGATGAGGTCGGCCGGCTGGAAATAGAAGATCGTGTCGGGAAAGCCGGCCCGCAGCACCTTGCGCAGCTTGGCCTGGACCTCCGTCGTGGGCGGGTGATCGCCCTTGAGGGCGATCAGCATCTCGCCGTCGTTGTAGCCGACGAAGGATCCGTCGCCGAAGGCGAAGTTGTAGTTGATGGAGGGCAGGCCGACGTTGTCGAGGATCAGGTCGACCCCGCTGGGGATCGCCTTCTTGACCACCGTCTCGATGGCGGCGAAGCGCGCCTCGGTCGACTCGATGCGGGTGCCCGACGGCACGCGGATGTGCAGGGTCATCTGGCCGGAATCGATCTGCGGGAAATAGTCCTCGCCCACGAAGTTGAACAGCACGCCGGCCAGAACGAATACGGAGCCGACAGCGCCGAGGGTCAGGAAGCGCCGCCGCACGAGGACGTGGATGAGGCCGAGATAGCCGCGCTGGAAATTCGAGAAGTGGCGCTCGAATCCGGCCTGGAAGCGCGCGAAGAAGCCGCGCTTGCGCCCCTGTTCGCCCTCGGCGCCGTGATGGCTGCCGTTCGGTCCGAAACGCTGTTCGAATTCCTTGGCGACGAGGATGTCGATCATGATCGGCACGATCGTGCGCGACAGCAGGTAGGACGCCAGCATGGCGAACACCACCGCGTAAGCCTGAGGGGTGAACAGGTACTTCGGCGTGTCGGTCAGGAACAGCACGCTGACGAAGGCCGAGCAGATGGCCAGGGTCGAGATCAGGGCCGGCTTGGCGATGCCGGCCGCGCCTTCCACCACAGACTTGCGGAAGCCGTGACCCTCTTCCATCAGCCGATAGGTGTTCTCCACGGCCACCGTAGCGTCATCGACCAGGATGCCGACGGCGAGCGCCAGTCCGCCAAGCGTCATCACGTTGATGGTTTCGCCGATCAGCGACAGCACCGAAAGGGAGGTGAGGATCGACAGCGGGATCGACACCAGCACCACCAGCGTCGAACGCCACGAGCCGAGAAAGATGAAGATGGTGAGGCCGGTGAGCGCCGCGGCGGTCAACGCTTCGCGGATCACGTCGGAGATGGCGTTCGACACGAACACCGATTGGTCGAACAGCGGCTTGATGTCGGTGCCCTTGGGCGCCGCGGCGCGGATGACCGGCAGCAGCGCCTTGACCGAGTTGACCACCGTCAGCGTAGACGCGGGGCCGTTCTTGTAGATCGGCATCAGCACAGCGTTCTTGCCGTTGGCGCGCACGAAATTCTGCTGCGGCGGCGAACCGTCGCGCACGTAGGCGACGTCGCGGACAAGGATCGGCGTGCCGTTGACGACCCGGATCGGCAGCTTGTTGAGATCGCTGAGCGCCTCGGGGGCGGCGTTGAGCCGGATGGGGTACTGAAGGTCGCCGATCTTGGCCAGGCCGGAGGGCACGATGACGTTCTGGTTGGCGATGGCGTTGATGACGTCGGTCGGCGTCATCCCGTTGGCCTGGAGGGCGTGAAGGTCGAGGTCGACCTGGATCTGGCGGGGCGAGCCGCCGTAGGGCGAGGGCAGGGTGGCGCCGGGCGTGGTGGAGAGCGTCTGACGGATACGGTACTGGGCGTAATCATACAGCGCGGCACCGCTCTGCGTGTTGGACGTCAGGGCGAGCTGGATCACCGGCTGCGAGGAAGCGGAAAAGCGCAGCACGACCGGCGGCTGAACGCCCGGCGGCATCACGGCGCGGATCGAGTTGACCGATGACACGACCTGGGCGATGGCGAGATCGATCGACACGGACGGGTCGAAGTATACCTTCTCGACGGTGGTGCCCTGCAGCGTTTCGCTTTCCAGGCGCTGGATATTGTTGACGTTGTTGGTGAGGCCGAACTCGCTGTAGGTGGTGATGCGGCTGACCATGTCGGTGGTGTCGAGACCCGTGTAGGTCCACACGATCACCACGACGGGGATGTTGACGACCGGCAGAACGTCCTTCAGCGTCACCACAGCCGAGCCGATGCCGCCGAGCAGCATCAGAACGCCGAGAACGAAGAACGAGACCCGATACTTCAGCGCGTAAAGGACGAGGCCCATGCAAACTCTTGCTGGCGTGAGGGGGCGCGCTGGCCGAGCCAGTCCACGTCAGTCGTCAACGTAGGGCGTCGCGACCCGATCCGCCGGTCAATGTATCGTGATGATCTCAACAAGAACCGAACTGTCCCGGTTCCCGCAGGCGCAGCTCCGCGCAGGGTCGGTCGGGCCTGAGGCACTCTGCGCCGGCCGCCTCCGTGCGTCGCGATCAGAAGACGTTGGGATAGATGTAGGTCGCGATCACGTCCTGCAGCAGGAAGATCAGCAGCAGCAGAACGAGCGGTGACAGATCGAGGCCGCTGAAGCTCGGCAGCCTGCTGCGGATCGGGCGCAGCACCGGCTCGGTCATCGCGTTCAGCGAGTCCCAGATCGTGCGGACGACGTTGTTGTAGACGTTGATGACGTTGAACTGGATCAGCCACGACATGATCGCGACGATGATGATGACGTAGGTGTAAAGCCGCAGCACCAGCAGGATCACATCGAGGATGGCGCGCATGGTCACTCCGCTCCGAAGGCGGCAGGCGTGCCCCGGGATCACGCGCTCCCTTAAAGCGCCGGGGGGCGGGCGGCAAGCGGTCGAGGGCAAGCGGTCGAAAGCGGAAACAGGGGAGCGTCAGGCCGCCGCCGTGCGGCTCACGTCGGTCTCGATGCGGCCCGAGCGCAGCCGGATCGCCCGGTCGCAGCGGGCGGCGAGGCTGGGGTCGTGGGTGACCAGGATCAGCGTCGCGCCGCGGTCGCGCTTCAAGGCGAACATCAGGTCGACGATGCCGGACCCGGTCGCCTCGTCGAGGTTGCCGGTCGGTTCGTCGGCGACCAGGATCGCCGGTCGCGGGGCGATGGCGCGGGCAAGGGCCACGCGCTGCTGCTCGCCGCCCGACAGTTGCGCGGGATAGTGCGTGGTGCGCTCGGCCAGCCCCACCGCCGCCAATTCGTCGCGGGCGCGGGCGCGGGCGAAGGCGTCGCGGTGGCCGGCCAGTTCGAGCGGCACCGCCACGTTCTCCAGCGCCGTCATCGTGGGGATGAGATGGAAGGACTGGAACACGATGCCGATGCGCTGGCCGCGGAAGCGGGCGAGGGCGTCTTCGCTCAACCGCCCGATGTCGGTGCCGCCGATCCGGATCGAGCCTGCGTCGGCGCGCTCCAGACCGGCCATGGTCATCAGCAGCGTCGACTTGCCCGAACCCGAAGGGCCGGTCAGGCCGACCGTCTCGCCCTCGCCTATATGAAGGGAGATGTCCTTGAGGATATGCACGCGGGCCGCGCCTCGCCCCAGGCTGAGGTCGACGTGCGCCAGTTCAATCGCAGGAGAAGCCATGCTGTGGTTCGATGAGCCTTCGAGGGAGGGCGGCGGCGACGAAGGTCCGGACGGGCGCCGATCGGCCGGCGGCCGAACCGCCCGCCGCTTTGCTCGATCGGGGCCGCAGCTTGCGATAGCACTTTTCGCTACCCTGGCGATGTTCGTCTGTGCCGCGGGGTCTGCTTCGGCCCGCCCGCTGCGGCTGGTCGCCTTCGGCGACAGCCTCACCGCCGGATACATGCTGCCCGAAGCCGACGGCTTCGCCCCCAAGCTGCAGAAGGCCCTGCGCGCGCAGGGCTACGACGTCACGGTGATCAACGGCGGGGTGTCCGGCGACACCACCACCGGAGGTCTCGCCCGGCTCGACTGGACGCTGGGGGAGGGCACCGACGCGGTGATCCTCGAACTCGGCGCCAACGACATGCTGCGCGGCATCGATCCCAAGGTGCCGGAGCGCAACCTTTCGGAGATGCTGGGCAGGCTCAAGGCTAGGCGCATCCCTGTTCTGCTCGCCGGCATCCACGCGCTGCCGAGCATGGGAAGCGACTATGCCGCTAAGTTCAACCCGATCTTCGCCACGCTGGCCAAGCGGTACGACGTGGCGCTTTATCCCTTTTTCCTGGAGGGCATCATCGGCGACCGGTCGCAGCACCTGCCCGACGGCATGCATCCCAATGCCCGCGGCATCGACACCGTGGTGGCCAACATCCTGCCCAGCGTCGACGCTTTGCTGAAGGGCATCGGGAGCAGGAGCTGAGGCTGACGGTTCAGGCCGCCTTGGCTGGCGGCTCCGCCCCGAGGGCGAGCTTCGAGGCGGCAAGCTTGGCATGGTCGAGCACGGTTTGCCGGGCATAGCCGACCGCGAACTCCCCCAGCGCTTCGTCGAGCGTATCCGATCCGCCGATGTAGCCGTCGATGGCGGCGGGATCGCCGGTGCGGGCGTGGGCGCGGGCGAGCGTTCGGCCGCACAGGGCGGCGTAGGCCGGCAGCGCCTTGCCGGCGATCAGCTCACCCAGTGAGCCGAGGCGGCGGTTCTTGAGTTGGCGGAGGTAGAACTGCTGCCCCTCCGCATCCTGCGTCCAACCGAGGAAGATGTCGCTCGCCGCCTGCAGGGCGCGCTGGCCTTCCACGACGCGCCGGCCGGCGTTCATCGCCGGCGGGCCGCCGGGTGCAGCGTCGGCAGCCAGGCAGGCGACGGCGGCATCGAGAGCCTGCTTGAGCTGCAGGATGATCGTCTCGCCGTCCGCGGTCGCCATCAGGCCCACGGCGCAGTAGGTGCCCACGCTGCCGACACCGACCACCTTGAAGGCGACGTCCTCCAGCCGGTAGCGGTCGAGCAGCATCGCCCGCTCCGGCAACAAGGTCGCCTTGTAGGCCTCAAGCAGCGCCGGCGACAGCACGTTCGACACCGGTTGGCCATCCGGCGCCAGATGGGACACGTTGGGAGCCTTGTCGACGAAGCGCAGCCTGCCGTCGCTGCCGGTTTCAAAGATCGGCTGCTCGATCGAAGTCTTGCCCTTGCGTTCGGCCTTGAGCAGCGTTTCCAGCACCTTTGTCTCGAGGTCGGCATCGCCGAGGCCTTTCACCTGATCGTCCAGGTTCATCCGGGTCTGCCAGATGTCGAGCGGCGACTGGTCGGCGAGGAAGCTCATGAAGTCGCGATAGGCGGCAACCGTCGCGACGGCGAGTGCGTGCGCCTTTTTGTCGGGCAGGCCGGCGAACCCGGCCGCGACGGCGACGCTGGCGGCGAGGCGCTTGAGGTCGACGACGAAGTCGACGCCGGGAGCGGTTTCGTCGAAATCGTTGATGTCGAACAGGACATTGCCTTCGGGCGAGGAAAAGGCGCCGAAGTTGAGGAGGTGGCAGTCGCCGCAGGCCTGGACGGGCAGGCCGATCCGCGGCGAGGCGGCGAGGTCGTGGGCCATCAGCGCCGCCGCCCCGCGGTAGAAGGCGAAGGGCGAGGCGGCCATGCGCCGGTATCGCTCGGGCACGAGGTTGGCCACCCGAAGGCTGTCGCTCGCCGTGAGGATCGGCAGCGGATCGCGCCCGGGATCGCCGGCGAAATCGGCTAGGCTTTCCCGCGACACCACCGAGCGTAGAGCCTTGCCGGCGTCATGGCGCTGTTCGCGGCTGAGCAGGGGCGGGGCGGCCTCGCGCGGTCCGGCGGGACTTGAGGTCATGGAGCGGCTCCGGGTGCGGGTGGTGCGTGCGGATAGGGGCAGCGGGCCGACGCCGAGCAATCCGCCACCGGTCCATCCTATCGCATTTCGCGCTCCGAGCCGAGCATTCCCGGTCGGCCTCGCGGCCTCCGATCGTCGAAGCGGGCGCGGTTCAGGGGGCGAGGCTTGCCTGCTTTCCGAGGAGGGCCGGGGCGGGCTCGACCGCGGCGGACGGGGCCGTCGGGCGGCCCGGGACAACCGGCGCGACCGCCGGCGACGTGCTCGCCCGCTCCATGGCGTGGAAGGTCGCCGCCAACTTGCCGCCGTGCACGTCCCGGCTGCGCGACAGCGAAACGAAATCGGTGGGTTTGTAGGGCAGGTGGCCGCCGTGGAACACCTTGACACCGGTTGTGGTCATCACCGCGTCGCCGCGGCGCAAGGTGAAGTCGTGGAGCAGCGAGGCGATGCGGTTGCCTTCGCGGGGATGGCAGCTGCAGCTGTCCTGTAGGAAGGTGGTGTAATGGAAGGCGACGGGAATTTGCGAATAGGCCCGCCCGTTCTGGACGTCGACCGCATCGCCGATGGTGTCCGACCCGTTGGGCAGGACGTAGAGGGCGGTGCGGGCACCGGGGCATTCGGCTTGGCAGGTCGCCTCGTGAGACGCGCGGTCCTCCTCGCCGTGGTAGGCGCCGACCGGGAAGGCGAAGCCGTCGCACAGGCGCACACACATCGACTTGCGGCCCAGGCGCACCGGCGCCTCACGGTGGGCCGCAACGAGCTTCACGAGCGGCCTCGCCGGGGCGGGGTGCCGCCTCGCGAAGCGGGGCTGGCTGCGTCGCGCGCGCGGCGCAGAGCTCGGCTGGGAATAGGGCTGCGAATATTGCGGCGTCGGTGACAGGCCGCCGAAGAGGCTGCCGAAGGCCGAGAAAAGGTCGTCGGCCTGACCGATGCCGCCGGATGCGAGCACCAGCGCGCCCACGGCCGAGACGGCGAAGCCGGCTGTGACCGCGCAGCGGAACCGCGCGGCGGGCGATGCGAGACGGCTGACGGCACCGGCCTTGATTGCAGCGAAACCGGACATCAAACCTGCCTTGCGTGATCCTCGGACGCCAAGTCCCACGCGCCGCTAAAGCACAGTCAAGCTCATAAAGGCAATGGGCGAGCTGATTTCGGCGTCATCAAGGTTTAAACGGGACAGCATCGGGCCCGACACGGCCCGGTGATTCCGGTCAAGTCCGATGCGTTGCATCGGGTCGAGGCAGTCGAGCCGGCCGGTCGCGCCCCTGGTTGCTTCGGGCTTGGCAGGCTCCGGGCCCGGCGTGTTCCGCGTCCTGCGTATTCCAAGCCCGTCCCGCCGCCGGCGCCGTCTCAGAACAGCCCGTCGATCTGCCCCTTGTCGTCGAGCCCGATCTTGTGGGCGGACGGCTCCGCCGGCAGGCCGGGCAGGGTCATGATGTCGCCGCAGGTGAGCACCACGAAGCCGGCGCCGGCCGACAATCTGGCGTCGACGATGGGCAGGACGTGGTCGGTCGGCGCGCCGAGCAGCTTGGCATCGGCCGAGAACGAGTACTGCGTCTTGGCCACGCAGATCGGCAGCTTGCCGAAACCCAGATCCTCGAAGGTCTTGATCGCCGTCTTCGCCTTGGCCTCGACCGCGATGTCGGACGCCCGGTAGATTTCGCGCGCCACCGTGCGCATCTTCTCGGTGAGCGGCATCTCGAGGGGATAGAGAGGCTTGTAGCGCGTGTCGCCGCGCTCGGTCAGGGCCACCACCTTCTCGGCGAGTTCCACGGCGCCCTTGCCGCCGTCAGCCCAGTGCCTGCACAGCACCGCCTCGGTGCCGAACTCGTCGCGGCAGACCGTCTGGATCATGGCGAACTCGGCCGGCGTGTCCGAGGTGAAGGCGTTGATCGCCACGACCGGCGGCACGCCGAACTTCTTCACGTTCTCGATGTGGCGGCCGAGGTTGGCCATGCCCTTGCGCAGGGCGTCGAGGTTCTCCGAGCCGAGCGACTTCTTGTCGAGGCCGCCGTGCATCTTGAGGGCGCGCACGGTGGCCACGATCACCGCCGCCTGCGGCGACAGGCCGGCCTGCCGGCACTTGATGTCGAAGAACTTCTCGGCGCCGAGGTCGGCGCCGAAGCCGGCTTCCGTCACCACGTAGTCGGCGAGGTCGAGGGCGAGATTGGTGGCGATCACGGAGTTGCAGCCGTGGGCGATGTTGGCGAAGGGGCCGCCGTGGATGAAGGCCGGCGTGCCTTCCAGCGTTTGCACGAGGTTGGGCATCAGGGCATCCTGCAGCAGCACGGTCATCGAGCCGACCGACTGCAGCTGCTCGGCGCTCACCGGCTTGCGCTCGCGGTCGAGGCCGACGATCATCCGCTTCAAGCGCGCTTGAAGGTCCTGGATGTCGGTGGCGAGGCAGAACACCGCCATGATCTCGGACGCGACCGTGATGTCGAACTTGGTTTGCCGGGGATAACCGTTGGCGACGCCGCCTAGCGCGATCACGATGTCGCGCAGCGAACGGTCGTTCATGTCGACGGCCCGAGCCCAGGTGACGCGGCGCGGGTCGATGCCGAGCTTGTTGCCGTGGTAGATGTGGTTGTCGATCAGCGCCGCGAGCAGGTTGTTGGCGGCGGTGATGGCGTGGAAGTCGCCGGTGAAATGCAGGTTGATCTGCTCCATCGGGATGACCTGGGAATAGCCGCCGCCGGCGGCGCCGCCCTTGACGCCGAAGCAAGGGCCGAGCGAAGGCTCGCGCATCGCCACCGCCGAGCGCTTGCCGATCTGGCGCAGGGCATCGGAAAGACCAACGGTGGTGGTGGTCTTGCCCTCGCCGGCGGCGGTGGGGTTGATCGCGGTGACGAGGATCAGCTTGCCCTTGCGGCCGCTCTTGCCGGCCTTCTCAACGAAGGCCGAGTCGATCTTCGCGATGCTCCGGCCGTAGGGCAGCAGGGCGTCGGCGGGGATGCCGATGCGCTCGGCGACGGCGGCGACCGGCTCCGGCTTGGCGGCACGGGCGATTTCGATATCCGTCGGCATGGGCGATCCTCCTCGGTCGACTGAACGCTGGCGTGTTCTCGGACCCCGCGTTCGTCGCGCGATCAGATGATAGCTGTGGGACCGGCGCTACGGCCCCGATGGCGGCCTTGCCATGCCGGCGCCACGAAGGGCAAGTTGACGAAGGTCGGAAAGCAGCCCCCCGCGGCGGCATCGGCCCCTAAATAAATTCCGCTTCGATTGGAAAATCTTTTCGAAGCCTCACTGCACGGGACGTCCATGGCGCTGCTGCCGCAGGGGATGAGCGAGAACGACTACGAGGCGATCGAGGCGGCGGTCACGGAAACGGTGAGGGGCCGCTGGTTCCTCAACGAGTTCGCCCGCCGCAATCGCGCCGGCGAGCTGCGCCAGATTCTGGACGCGATGACCCGCCTCGAAGGCGCGGTGGCGAACGGCAAGGCGGCGCTGCCGCCGGCCGACCCGTCGGTGCGGCTGCTGATGCAGCGGGTCAAGGCGCGCCCCGGGCAGCGCGCCGCGGGGGCGGGCGAGATGCGGGCGGCCGGCGCCGACGAGAGCTTCGCCCGCGCCGTGACGGAGCAGGGCCGGGCGGTGGCGGGCCTGCTGCGCGGGCCGGTTCTGCCGCCCAAGGCGGCTTCGCCGGCCCCCATGGCTTTGCCGGCCAAGCCCGATCCCGCGCCCGAATCCGCGCCCAGGCCCGATCCTACGCTCAAGCCCGCTTCTTCACCTGAAGCCGCTGCGCCGCCCAGGCCCGCCGCTCGACCGACGGAAGCACGCCCACCGCCGCCGGACGCCGATCCGCGCCTGCGGATCCTCGACGAACTCGACCGGCTGCCGCTGGCGGAGAAGATCGCGCTTTTTGCCTGAGCGTTTCGCCGGTCCAAGCAGGTTCGCGTCGGCAGGCCCACGCTTCACCGGCTTGGTCCTTTGCTACGCCGCAGGTTTCGCAAGACCGCAGGGCGCTTTTGCGAAGCCAGCTTAGAGCGGCTTCAGGCCGTCGACTGGACCTGGGGCGACCGACGCGCGTCGCGGCCGCTCCCGGTGCCGATCGCCTGCCACTCGATGATCTCCAGCCGTCCGTCCCCGTGTTCGACCACCGCCGTGCAGGACTCCACGAAGTCGCCGGTGTTGACGTAGGTGATGCCGTCCACCGTCCGGATCGCGGCATGGTGGATGTGGCCGCACACCACGCCGTCGCAGCCCCGCTTGCGCGCCTGCGCGGCGAGCGTGCCCTCGAAGGTGCCGATGAAGCTGACCGCGTCCTTGACCTTGAGTTTGGCCCAGGCCGACAGCGACCAGTAGCGCAAGCCCAGCCGGCGGCGCGCCCGGTTGAACCAGCTGTTGACCGACAGCGCCATCTCGTAGGCCCAGTCGCCGAGCAGGGCGAGCCAGCGGGCATGGGCGATCACCACGTCGAACTGGTCGCCGTGGATCACCAGGAAGCGCCGGCCATCGGCCGTGGTGTGGATCGCCGTGTCGGTCACCTCGACGCCGCCGAACACCAGGCCGAGGTAGGAGCGGGCGAACTCGTCGTGGTTGCCGGGCAGGAAGATCACGCGGGCGCCCTTGCGCGCCTTGCGCAGCAGCTTCTGAATGACGTCGTTGTGCGATTGCGGCCAGTACCAGCCGCCCTTCAGCGCCCAGCCGTCGATCATGTCGCCGACGAGGTAGATGGTTTCGGCATCGTGGCAGCGCAGGAAGTCGAGGAACAGCTCGGCCTGGGTGCCGCGCTTGCCCAGGTGCACGTCGGACACGAACAGGGTGCGGAAGCGCCGTATGCCGGGCTCGTCCTCCTCGTCCTGCAGCAGGGGCGGCAACGCGTGCTGCAGCAGGGACGTCGCGATCTTGTCGGGCAAGGCGGGCCTCCCATTCGCTCCGGCTCAGCCCCAAAGCCTCGGGCTCGGCGGCTGCACGGTCGCACCCTGGTACACGAGGCCGTCCGCCCGGTCGACGGCGAGCAGCAGCGGGCCGTCGAGGTCGACGAAGCGGGCGCGCGCCGCCAGCAGCAGGGCCGGCGCCATGGCGAGCGAGGTGCCGACCATGCAGCCGATCATCACCGCGAAGCCGAGCGCTTCCGCATCCGCCGCGACAAGAAGGGCCTCGGTCAGGCCGCCCGTCTTGTCGAGCTTGATGTTGACCGCATCGTAGCGCCCGCGCAGGGCGGCGAGGCCGTGGCGGTCGTGCACGCTTTCATCGGCGCACACCGGCACGGGATGGGCGACGTCGGCGAGCGCCGCATCGGCGCCGGCCGGCAGCGGCTGCTCGATCAGGGCGACGCCGAGGTCGGCGCAGGCGGCCATCATCGGCACGAGGTCGGCCGGCGTCCAAGCCTCGTTGGCATCGACGATCAGCGTGGCATCGGGGGCGGCGGCGCGCACGGCCCGCAGCCGTTCGCGGTCGCCGGGCCCGGCGAGCTTCACCTTGAGCAGGGGATGCGGTCCCGCCCTGCGTGCCGCGGCGGCCATCAGGTCGGGCGGACCGACGGAGATGGTGAAGGCAGTGGTCGCGGGCGCGGGGGCCGACAGGCCGGCGCTGACGTAGGCGGGTATGCCCGTGCGCTTGGCCTCGAAGTCCCACAGCGCGCAGTCGAGGGCGTTGCGCGCCGCCCCGGCCGGCAGCAGCGCCTGCAAACGCGCCCTGTCCGGCTGCCGCTCGATCGCCTCGCGCACCGCTTCGATCTGCGCGAGAACGCCATCGACGGTTTCGCCGTAGCGGGCATAGGGCACGCACTCGCCGCGCCCGGTCGCCGATCCATCGGTGAGGCTCGCGACAACCACGTCGGCCTGCGTTTTCGTTCCCCTGGCGATGGTGAAGTGTCCGGCGATGGGGAACACCTCGACAGCGCAGCCGAGGCGGACGGGCCGTTCGCGGAGGGTGGCGGCCGGCGTTCGCGGGTCGGGGGACGTGAGCGAGGGATCGGGCAAGGCGTCAGTTCGCTTCGGGGATGCGGCCCGGCACCCGGTCGAGACCGATCGCCCTGTCGAGGTCCTTGGCCGTGTCGAGACCTTTGGCGCCGGCAAGCCGCGTCCCTCCCAGGCCGGTGCCGGACAGGATGGCGCCGCTGAAGTCGGCCCCGCTGGCATCGGCGCCGGTCAGTTCGGCGCCCGTCAGGTCGGCCCCGGACAGGTCGGCGCCGCGCAGGTCGGCGTAGCTGAGGTCGGCGCCTCCCAGCTTGGCCCTGGCGAAGCTGGCGCCGCGCAGCTTGGCGCCGCCCAGTTCCGCGTGCAGGCGCCCGAAGTGCACGTCGCCCCGATGCGCGGACAGGTCGGCACCCGAAAAGTCGGCGCCGGCGAGGTTGCCCCCGGTGAGATGGGCCTGAACGCGGGCCCCCTTCAGCTTGGCGCCGGAGAACACGGGGACCTCGCCGGGGCGCGCGTCGAGTCCTTCCGCCACCACGGGGGCGACCAGGCTCGCGCCCGACAGGTTGGCGCGGGTGAAATCGGCGTGGATCAGCCACGCCAAGTCGAGGTTCGCTCCCGAAAGGTCGGCTCCGGTCAGATTCGCATCGACGAGCCTGGCGCCGAACAGGTTGGCGTCGTGGAAACTGGCTCCGGCGAGGTCCAGGCCCGACAGGTCGAGGTTTTGCAGGGAATGGCCGGCGAAATCGGCCGGCTGGCCGGCTTTTCTCGCTGCGTCAAGGTTTTCCCGCACCTCGGCGGACGTCAGGTCGGCGGGCCTTTGCGGATCGGCGGCCGCGTCGGCAGGGCTTCCCGGCGCGAACAGCGCGAGCACGACGCACAATCTTGCCAGCACGGACTCACCTCGGGAGACGGAGCCGCCGGAGCGTCGGCAACGGCCTTTGTGCGTCGTCTCTGCGTTGCCCGCAAGATGTCGGCGGCCGGACGCGGCGAGCGGGCGGCGGGATCAGCCCGACGCAGCCCACGACCATGATCGGCGGCGCCGTCAAGCGGCGCAGCGCGCGGCGAGCGGACCGGTCGAGTGGGCAAGGCGGATCGCCGCCTCCGCCACGCGCGTCGCCTCGTCCCGCAGCGACGCGCAGGCGGCGGGGAAGTCCGCGTCCTCGGCGGCCGTCTCGAAGGCGCGGCACGAGGCGGCGAATGCGGCGAAGCCGAGCATGCCGCTGCCCGCCACGCTGGCATGGGCCTGGCGCTTGAGAAGGGTTCGCGCGTCGGCCGTGTCCGGCGCTGCTTCGAAGCGGGTGGCGAGCGAGGCGGCGAGGCTTGCCAGCAGGTCCTTGACCTTGGCGTCCCCGATCAGGCCGGCCAGCTTGCCGAGCACGGGCATCTCCACGAACGGCTCCCGCGCGTCGCGGATCGGCTCGGCCGGCAGGTCAACGTCGGAGACGTCGGTGACAGGCCCGTCGGAAGCAGTGCTGCCGGATTCGGCGCCGGGGGGCACGCGGGTCAGGTGGGTGGATGCGGCATGCCTGTTCGATCGCGGTTCCGCCGCCCCCTTGGCCGCCCAGTCGATGGCAAGGCTGCGCCCGCCGAGGACGCGCGCGAGCACGGCATAGATCTGGTCGGCCGAGAAGGGCTTGTGGACGATGTCGACCATGCCGGCGCGGCGGGCGTCCTCCGTCTGCTCGGGCAGCGCGTTCGCCGTCACCGCGACGATGGGTACGTCGCGGCAGGAATGGGGCAGCCGCCGGATGGTGCGGGTCGTGGTCAGGCCGTCGACATAGGGCATCTGGATGTCCATCAGCACGATGTCGTAACTGGCATCCTGCACAGCCATGATCGCCTCGGCGCCGTTGCCGACCACGTCGACCTGATGCCCCTTCGCTTCCAGGATGAAGCGGACGAGATCCTGGTTCATCGCGATGTCGTCGACGAGGAGGATGCGGGCCGGGCCGACGGCCGGCGCGGCCGGCGCGGGCGGCGCGTCGGCGATCTCGCCTGCCGGCAGCGGCAGGGTGAACCAGAACGTCGACCCGACATTGGCTAGGCTGTCGACGCCGATGGTGCCGCCCATCAGCTCGACGAGGCGCTTGGAGATGGCAAGGCCGAGGCCGGTGCCGCCGTAGGTCCGCCGGATGCTGCCGTCGACCTGGGCAAAACGCTGGAACAAGCGCGGCAGGTCGGCGCGGGCGATGCCGATGCCGGTGTCGATGATGGAGAACCGCATGCCGTCGCCGGCGCCGCGCTCGGCGCGGATGTCGAGGCACACCGAGCCCTCATGAGTGAACTTGATCGCGTTGTAGAGCAGGTTGAGCAGAACCTGCCGGACCCGAGCCTTGTCGCCCAGCACCACCGCCGGCAGGCGATCCATCAGGTTGACGTGCAGGCAGATCCGCTTGGCCAGCGCTTCCCCGTGCACGATGGAGACGCATTCGTCGACGAGGCCCGGCATGGCGAAGGGGGCCGGCGAAAGCTCGATCACGCCAGCCTCGATGCGGCTGAAGTCGAGGATGTCGTCCACGACCGTCAGCAATGCATTGCCGGCTGCGCGGATGCGCTCGCCGCAAAGGCGGATCTCGCCGTCGAGTCCCGGGCGCGCGAGCAGCAGATCGGCGAAACCGATCACCGAGTTCAATGGCGAACGGATCTCGTGGCTCATGGAGGCGAGGAAGTCGGTCTTGGCCCGGCTCGCCTTGTCGGCCTCGGCCTGCGCGCGCTGCGCCGTGAGGGTGGCTTGGCGCAGCGCTTCCGCTTCGCGGTGACGCCCGGTGATGTCGCGCACGGTGGCGACCGTATCCACTTCGCCGTTGGCTTGCTCGATCCGGCGCAGGCAGACGTCGGCGAGGACGACGTGGCCGGCTCGGTGCTGCAGCCGCATGGTCAGCGATGCGCGCGGCTGCTCGGGGCCGAGCGCCTGCAGGTGCCGAAGGGCGACGAGGCGGTCCTCGGGGTGGATGAACTTGCGCAGGGGCAGGGTGCACGCCTCAGCGTCGTCATAGCCGAGCAGCGTCGCCGCCGCCCGCTGCTCGATCGATGCCAGACCGGAACGACCAAGCATGCAGATTATGTCGGTCGAGTCGGCGGCGATCGTGCGGTAAAGGCGCTCGCTGCGCTGCAAGTCCGCCCGCGCCCGCCGCAGCGGGACGTGGAAGATCGCCTGCGCGAGAGCGACGACGGCGCCGGTGGCGGCGATCGTCAGGGCGATGTCGACGGCAAGCCGCAGCGGCGTCGCCATGCCGGCGAGCCAATGCTCCGCGCCGAAGGTCAGAGCCTGCAGCCCGGACAGGGCGCCGGCCGCGGCCGGCACGAAGCGCCGGCGGAGACAGGCGAGATCAGGCCCGCCGGCCGATTGCGAAGACGTTGTCATTCTGACCGATCACCCGACGAGTTCACGCAATCTTCACCTCACCTAAAGGAAGCGGGCTTTCGAACCGCTTAATTTGGCGGCGGAAACCGTGCGGGCACGGTCGTGGGCTGGCTGTTGCAGCGTCGCGGGGTG
>CALMGA010000001.1:43857-47039 GCA_937863205.1 uncultured Beijerinckiaceae bacterium
GTGGGCAACGGGGCCGCCCGAACGCCGACGCAAGCCGAAACAACGCGTTGGCTCGATCTCGCGTCGCCATGGCCGGGCCAACCGGCGTCCGGGCCGGTCGACGCCGGGTCCAGGCTTTCTTTACGAAACGTCGCCAAAGCTGCGCGCAGTTGCGAGTTCGCGTTCATGAGTAGCCGATTGATGTCCGCACGTGTCCTTGCCGCGGTGCTGCTGGCGGCAACCCCCATCCCGGCGGCGGCGGCAGACTGGTACACCGGCGCCAAGCCGCAGGCTCCCGGCGACGACTGGGTCGTCGCGGTTGATGCCTCCACCGACATCACCAGCCAGGGATCGTACTTCGGCGACGTGCTCGTCACCGCCGCGCCCGCCGGCACGCTATCGGAGTCGGGCCTGCGCGTGCGCGCCGACGCGCTCGGCGGCGTCTACAGCTACTACAGCGCCAACGCCAACCAGACGATCCATGGCCGCCAGGAGAGCGGCGCCTTTCTCGCCGGCTACGAATGGATCACGCCGGCCACCGTCTTCTCCGCCTACTTTGGCGCGGATGTTCGCAACAACACCTTGTCCTACGCCGATCCGGCCAACCCCGTCGTCGGCACCACCTTCGGCGCCAAGGGGCAGCTCGAATTCTACACCAAGCCCACGGTCAACACGATGATCGCCGGCAGCGCCTCCTATGCCACCAACAAGACCGCCTACTTCGCCCGCCTGCGCGGCGGCTACCTGATCGGCCCCGACCTTTACGTCGGCCCGGAATTCGTGGCGCTGGGCGATGCCTTCTTCAACCAGGAGCGCATCGGCGCCCAGCTCAGCGGCCTGCGCGCCGGTCCCTTGGGCTTCGGCATCTCCGCCGGCTACCTCTACGATCGCGTCCGCAAGAGCGGTGGCTACGTCACCGTCGACGCGCGCGTCGGTTTCTGAGCGCTCCCATGACCCAGAAGATCGCAAGCACGTTCCGCCTCCTCGCCTGGCTCGCGACGGCGACGGTCGCCGTGGTGTTCCTGACCCAGCCCGTCAGCACCGGCGCGCAGCTCGGCATGGCGTTGGCCGTGATCGCCGCCATGGCCGCCGTTTGGCGCTTCGGCCGCGGTCTCTACGCGCGCTGGGCCTTCCTCGCGCTGGGGTCCCTGGTGGTGCTGCGCTACATCTTCTGGCGCGCAACCTACACGCTGCCGCCGCTCGATCAGCCGGTCAACTTCGCCCTCGGCGTGCTGCTCGTCATGGCCGAGCTGTACTGCGTGCTGATCCTCGTCATCAGCCTCATCATCAACGCCGACCCGTTGGATCGCAAACCGCTGCCGCGCGAGGACGACGAGGCGCTGCCCACCGTCGACGTTTTCATCCCGACCTACAACGAGGACGAGTTCATCCTCGCCACCACCATCGCCGCCGCCAAGGCGATGGATTATCCCGCCGACAAGCTGACCGTCTGGCTGCTCGACGACGGCGGCACCGTGCAGAAGGTCAACGACAAGAACCCCGACAAGGCCGCCGCCGCGATGGCGCGGCGCGTTTCGCTGACGAAGCTTTGCGACGATCTCGGCGCCCGCTACCTGACGCGCGAGAAGAACGAGCACGCCAAGGCCGGCAACATGAACAACGCCTTCACCGTCGCCACCGGCGAGATCGTGGTGGTGTTCGACGCCGACCACGCGCCCTTCAAATCGTTCCTGCGCGAAACCATCGGGCATTTCGCCAGGGATCCCAAACTGTTCCTGGTGCAAACGCCGCACGTCTTCCTCAACCCCGACCCGATCGAGCGCAACCTGCGCACCTTCCAGAACATGCCGTCCGAGAACGAGATGTTCTATTCCATCACCCAGCGCGGCCTGGACAAATGGAACGGCTCGTTCTTCTGCGGTTCGGCGGCGCTGCTGCGGCGCGAAGCGCTCGACGTCGCCGGCGGCTTCTCCGGCATCACCATCACGGAAGACTGCGAAACCGCCTTCGAGCTGCACGCCAAGGGCTGGAACTCGGTCTTCGTCGACAAGCCGCTGATCGCCGGGCTGCAGCCCGAAACCTTTGAAAGCTTCATCGGTCAGCGCTCGCGCTGGTGCCAGGGCATGTTCCAGATCCTGCTCTTGAAGAACCCGGCCTTCAAGAAGGGTTTGAAGCCCATCCAGAAGCTCGCCTACCTCAGCTCCATGACGTTCTGGTTCTTTCCCCTGCCGCGGATGGTGTTCACCTTCGCGCCGCTGCTGCACATCTTCTTCGACGTGAAGATCTTCGTGTCCTCGATGGACGAGGCGCTGGCCTATACCGCGACCTACATGGTCGTGAACCTGATGCTGCAGAACTACCTCTACGGCAAGGTCCGCTGGCCCTTCATCAGCGAGCTGTACGAATACGTCCAGGGCGTCTACCTCGCCAAGGCGATCGTGTCCGTCATGGTGGCGCCGCGCAAGCCGTCCTTCAACGTCACCGCCAAGGGCTTGTCGCTGGAGGAGGACCACCTCTCGGGCTTGGCTCAGCCCTTCTTCCTCATCTTCGGCCTGCTGTTCCTCGGCGCGGGTACGGCCTTCTATCGCTATTTCTTCGAGCCCGGCGCCGACCTCATGCTGATCGTCGGCCTGTGGACGGGCTTCAACCTGACCATCGCCGGCGTGGCGCTAGGCGTGGTCGCCGAGCGGCGCGAGCCCGACCGCTTCCCCCGCCTCGCCATCGAACGGCGCGGCACCCTCTCATTCGACGGCCTCGATCTTCCCGTCGCGATCACCTCCGTGTCGGCCGGCGGCTGCGCCCTGCGCCTCGCCGGGACCGGCCGCCCGCCGGGTCGCCTGGCATCGCAGGCCCGCTGCCACCTCTTCATCGAATCGATGGACGGCGGTTTGCGGTCCGCGCCGCTGACGCTCGACTGCATCCACGTCACCGGAACGACGACCGGCGGCACCGAGGGCGCGACCTACGGCTTCGCCTTCGCCGAGATGGTTCCGGCCGCCTACCAGGCCCTCGCCGACCTGATGTACGGCGATCCCGACGCGATGCTTCGCTTCCAAACCAAGCGGCGGAGGCACAAGAACCTCATCGCCGGGGCCGCGCAGTTCTTCCTGTGGGGCGCGCTTGAGCCGGTCCGTGCCCTGGTGCTGGCCGCGCGGCGAACCAAGGCGGCGCCCGCCGCCGTGCCTGCAACCAAGGCGGCGCCCGCCGCCGTGCCTGCAACCAAGGCGGCGCCCGCCGCCGTG
>CALMGA010000002.1 GCA_937863205.1 uncultured Beijerinckiaceae bacterium
GGTCGCCGGGTCATAGGTCACGCATGTGTCGGCCTCCATCTGCAGCTGTGCGATGTCTCAACGGCCAGCATCGACGCGCTCCCGTCGGAGGCGACGTGCAGCAGCGCCATCCGGAACGCCAAGTCGATGAACTCCTTCTGGGACTCGGACACCTCAAAGGCGTTCTCCCTCTTGCTCACCGTGGCGTCGTGACCTGAGGCCAAGTCCACCTCGAACGCGGGCCAGTCTATCTGCGCGTCGGATTGCGCGACCTTCGCGCGGCGGTTGGGCACGTACCTCAGCCGGCACTCCTCCACCATGAACCCGCTTGCGTAACGGTTGAACGCCTCGATCAGGGCGGCGCTCCTCGCCTCGATGAATTTCTGGGACTCCTTGATGAGGCGTTCGTGGACGTCGACCGCGCCCTTGAGCTGAGCCCGTATCGTTTCGATCTCGCGCTTTGAGGCTTCCACCTCCCCGGCGAGCTCGCTCCTTTTCCGGACGCTCTCGGCCACGGCGGCCTCGCTCTCGCCGAGCCTCCTGGCCTGCTCCAGCTTAGTCACCGTCGCGAGCAGTTCCTCATTGACGCGCCGGTACCTCGCCGTCGCGCGCAAAGACGACTCCTCGAGGGAGTTCAAGCGATTGCGCCGCTTCTCGGCGTCGTGCTCTGCGGCCTGGAGCGAGGCGAGGTGGACGGGCGCGAGCGCGACGACCCCATCGTTTTCGGGGGTATCGGCCTCGCACACCGGACAGCGATGCGTTTCCATCAGTCTCCGGGCCCGGCCGTACGCGTCCTCGCCGTGGTTCCCGCAGACCAGGCATCCCTCGTGCGACCCCAGGGCCTGCACGATTAGGTCGCCCGGCGATCTGACGCTCCTGAAGGCTTGGTTGAAGTAGCTCGCCTCCTGATGGCGAAGCCTGGTCTGGGCCTCGAAGGCCTCGGCCCGTGCCCTGAGGATGCCGTCCTCGAGCCGGTCCATCTCCGCCGAGATGTCGGCCCGCTCCTCAGCGAGGTCCTCGCGGGCGCGACCCAGGGCCTCGATCTCGTGGGTCAGCAGCGAGAAGGCGTGGTTCTCGTCTAGGTCACCGTGCACGGCGACCTCGGCGGCGAGCTCGTCCACCAGCTGATTGTGGGCCCAGAGCCTGTTTCGATATTGGCTGTCGACCTGTAGGAGCGCGTTCCGCGCGCTCGCTATGCGGCGGGAAAGCTCGTTTTCCAGCAACAGTATGCGCAAGATTACGAACTGCCCGTCAGGGTTCCAGATGAGCGGTATCTTTTCCTCAAGGAAGAACAGAAGGTTGCGCACGACGAAGTCGAAGTCGTATCGGTGGGCGCCGAGCGACCTGTCGTCGGAAGGCGGCGCCAGCGTCAACCCCATCATCTCGCAGAGCAAGTCCATCAGCTCGCCCTCCACTTCGTCGGGGTCATCGGCGGGCGGACGTTGCGCTCCATCGACCGTGAAGCCCAGGAGTCGCAGGTCGTAGAGGGACCTCTCGACGCTTACTTTCCGGTCCGCGAAGTGGAAGGTCGCGGACGCCTTAGCGTCGACGGCTTGGTCGTTCGCGCGTTTCCGGAAGAAGTCGAAGTTCCCGACCCTTGTCAGGCTGGATTGCTTGCGGCCGGGGCGTACGCGGTCGGCCTTGGCGGGATCGTACGGACCCGCGAGCAGCCGGAAGATAACGTTCAGGAGCGTCGTCTTTCCGAGGCCATTGATGCCAACGATGACGTTGACCCCCGCTCGGAACAGGTGATGGAACCCGGTGGCCGTCTCCGTCATGAAGGGCGCGTAGCCCGTTACCTCAAGGTCCGAGATCCTGGGAAATACGAGGTTGGGCAATCTGCCGCTCTTTATGGTCTGAGCCGCGTCCATGCGGAGTTGGCGTTCCGGTAAGCTCCGCCTTGATCCTTAACAACTGCTAGCCGGTCCCGTCGAATCTCGGAAGAGCGCACGTACCGAGCGAAGGTGCCCCGACGTGCGGGCGCGGGCGGTGCTGCAGCGCGAGGTGGCGGTATCGGCCCGTCTGCGCGACAGGGTCGGCGCGCGCGGGCAGCTTGGCGACGAGGGCTTCGCCATCCGCGTGTCCGCGCAGCGTCGAGGCCAGGAGTTCTATCGGGAGGGCGTGCACCCTGCGCAGCGCTACCAGCAGCGGCTCGTCCGTGGAGAGCCGCCTTGATGAGGTGGCCGATCGCCCCGGTCAGATCCTCGATCGCCGCGGCGAGCGAGGCGACGCCGCCGACCAAATCGTTGATGCGGGCCTAAAAGCGCGCGAGGGTGTCGGTCCCGACGCTGCTCACCGGGCCGTCTCTCCCGGCGGCGCGTCGAACACGCAGGGGATCCGGATTATGCGGCCGTCGACATTGACGTATGGTCCGCATAGCGTCGGGTCGGCGTTGCTCCCCTGCAGCTCCCGCCTCGTGATACCGTCTGAGCCGCAGGTATGGATGGCGGATCGGATCGCGGCGAACTGGACAAGCGCGGCGAAGCCCAGGACGCAGTACACGCGGAATTCGGACCGGCGGCGCGCTTTGAAGGTACGACCGAGCGTGTCTTCCACGCGTCCGAACGCGATCTCGATGCGCGCAACCATCCGTTGAAGCTCAATCACGAAGGCCTCGCGATCCTCACGATCCTGCTCGACGGCGGACAGCGTCGCCGTCGCGGTTTCCCGTTGCGTGTCGAGGACGATCGAATAGGGATCGTCGGCGTCGATGCCTGCGCGCCGGGCGATGAGCAGCATCTTCTTCTCAATTGACGCGGCGAGATCTCTGAGAGGATTTGACACGCTGCTAACCGTGCTCTTCCTCGTAAGGAACCAAGCCGCTAAAGCGACTGTCAACATCATTTAACCATTTCTTGAGTATAGATCTCTCGAAGTACTTCAAGGGATTACGACCTGGATCGAATGCTTTCTTGCTGCTCGCGGCTTCGCGGTACGTGATCTCGCAATGATCGAGCTTGCCAACAAGGTGGCAGGTCGGCATCCAGATCGGGTGAAAGTGTTCCCCATTGATCCAATGGGCGACGCCCTCGATCTCCAGGAACTGCTCCTCGGCGTCCTCCTTGGACTGGCGGTGACTGGGCAGGAGGCGTTCCGCGTAGATGGGCACAAAAGCATCTGGCTTGATCTCGACGCACGACTTGGCCAAGCTCTGCATCACGACCAGATCGTCGCTGCCGCCACCCGTGACCGCGACGACGATGAGGCGGATGCCGTGGTGACGCAGGATGTCCACCAGCTCCGACATCGCAAAGAGTTGAATCAGTCGCTCATCGTTTCCCTGCGAGTCGACGATGACGCTCCCGTCGGTTCCAATGACTTTCAACAACTCATCGTAAAAATAGCTGGCGAGGTCGCTGCCATTGGCGATTTCGTAGTTGGGATACCTGCACTCGGGATGCGAATGGCGGAGACCTCGTCCGACCTGCTCTAGGTCGATCGCGATCATGGCGCGGCCGTTCTCGTGCGCTTTCTCCAAGAAGTAGCGGACGATCACCGTCTTGCCACGCTTGCCGGCCCCGATGACGAGGTACACGACCTTGCGCCAAGACCCCACCTCGGAGCGCTTGATCGCCTCCTCCGCAGGGGTGTTCGAAGTTGCCGCGTCGCCCCCCGTCTGAGGAAGCAGAGGGGGGATCGCGGTGTCGGTCTCGATGTCGTTGATGATCTCCACCGCGGCCGCGATGGTGCCTGCTTTCAACCGGGTTCGGGCCTTCTCGTTCTTGTCGCTCATGTCGTTCCTCGAAGGATGGTGGCAGGGCGGATGAGGTGCGCGTCGACGGGGAGGATCGCGGCACGCCCGGCGGTGCTGCCGGCTCGTCATCGCCCTGTCCGTCCAGCTGCGCCGCGCGCCGCCGCGAGCTTCGCCCTGGCGATCGCTTTGGAGTCCGCGGGATCCACCGCTGCATTCGATTTCCCGGCAGACCTGTCGACCTCGTGAAGTCGATCAGGCGTCTCTTGCCGTGCTTGCGCCTCGCCGCGAGGGGGCCGTTCGGTTACGCGAACGAAGGTCGACTGCGGCGAGGGCGGTCGCTCTGCTTCTGCCGAGCGCCGGTCCACGATGCGCTTCCAGGTTCGCGTCAGCGTCTGCGCATTCGGCGCCTTGCCGCGGTCGTCGACGAGGCCGAGAGCCAGCACGGCGGCGAGCGCGGTCGTCAAGTCACGACGCTCGACCTTCGCCCACTCGGCGGCGACCTCGTCGTAATGCTGTTCCAGGTAGTGCGAGAGGCGGCGGCCGCGCTTCTTCGCGTTCTGCAGCGATCGGCCGAAGGACGTCATGACGGGCCCGTACCGCGGCGAGGGCTGCCGACGGGGGCTGATTCGAACGGACGGGCGTCGTTCGGCTGTGGATGCAACGTATGCACGGCGGCCCCGCAAACAGGGGTTGATCAAACGTTTGCGGTAATCCCACCCACCAAACCGACCCCGACGGGGTCGACCCATCGACAGCAGGCGATGGGTCGGTGGTCTCGAGCGGCCTTCTTCCGAAGGCACATCCGCCGCGCGGATAAACCGCGCGCAGCACGCCGTGCGCATCCTGTCGTACCGAGACGGGGGTGAGATCAAATCCGCCCGGCGGGTGCGCCCGAGGCGGTCAGTAAACACCGCGGGTATCAGACTGTCAAGATCATCGAGGCAGCGTCCTCGGGTTCGCCAGCGCCGTGATCGAAGATGCATTGGTTTGTCTGAGGATTACATCGTCTACTCGGCCTCCGCTTCGACGACTGCGTGTCCTTCGCTTGCCCACTCACCGAGAAGAGGCGGCGTCCTACCCGCCCGCTTGGCAATCTAAAGGAGCGACTTCATCGTTCTTTCGCTGAAGACTCGATGAGACGCGTCGATCGCGCCGTCGAAGCTGTCACGGTCCGGGAGCGGCGAAATGGTGTCGAGATCGTTGAGACAATTGGGGCGGCGGGATCGCACGACCCGCCCAGAGCTACGTCGCCGGGTTGCGACGCATCCTTGCGATAAGCCATCTCCCTGTCAGGGTGTCGAATGCCGAACCGGGTCCGGCGCCGCCTGTACCTGTTTGCCTGCGGTTTATGAGGCATCATAGCCGTATCGGGCCGGCTGGTTGAGAGCAGCCTTTCGCCCCCTGTGCCTTTGAGCACCTGGGGGGGACGCGCGCCTCAACCGGTTGCCCGTGTTGCGCGCCCAGTAGGGAGTCGCGCCTCGGCTGTTTGCAGCCCCGAGCGCCAGTACAGGGAACGGCGAAGCGACGCGGCGGCTCAACAGAACAGCAAGCGGGAGGTGGCCATGAACACTGAGCCGCTCGTCTTTGTCGGCATCGACTGGGCGAGCACCGAACATCAAGTCTGCCTGACCGGCGCCGGCGATCCCGTGCAGCGGGCGTTTGCTCACCATGCCGACGGCATCGGCGCCCTTGTTGATTGGCTGTGCGCCCAGGCCGGGGAGCCAAACCAAGTCGCCGTTGCGATCGAAACGCCGCACGGGCCGGTGGTCGAGGCGCTGATGGACCGCGGCATCGCCGTGTTTGCCATCAATCCCAAGCAGCTTGACCGCTTGCGCGACCGTTTTTCTCCGGCGGGGGCCAAGGACGACCGGCGCGACGCCCTCGTGTTGGCCTTGTCGCTGCGCACCGACCGTCACTGCTTCCGGCGTGTGGAAGCCCTCGATCCGGTTGTTGTCGAACTGCGCGACTGGTCGCGGATGGCCGAGGAGCTTAAGGGCGAGCGCGTTCGGCTGGCCAACCGCATTCGCCAGCAGCTTTGGCGCTACTACCCGCAAGTCCTCGACCTCGCGGACGACATCGCCGCCGACTGGGTGCTGGCACTCTGGGCCAAGGCGCCGACGCCAGCCGAGGCTCGCCGCTTGACCGAAAAGAAGGTCGATCTGCTGCTCGCCGCGCACCGCATCCGCCGCCTTGCCGCGGCCGACGCCCTGGCCATCCTGCAACGGCCGGCCCTGACCGTCGCTCCCAACACAACCGAGGCCGCCCGCGCCCATATCGCGGTAACGGCCGAGCGATTGACCCTGGTCAACCGGCAGATCAAGGACGTCACCCGTCGCCTGGATGCTCTTGTGGAGTCGCTGGCCGGACCGGAACCCGAGCCGGGGCAGCAGGCCGAGCAGCGCGACGCGGCGATCCTGCGCTCCTTGCCGGGGGTGGGACGGATCGTCCTCGCCACGCTGCTCGCGGAGGCTCACCAAGCCATCCGGGGGCGAGACTACCACGCCCTGCGTACGCTGACCGGGGTCGCGCCCGTCACCAAGCGGAGCGGCAAGTCCCGCCGGGTCGAGATGCGGCAGGCCTGTTCCACCCGCTTGCGAACCGCCGTCTACCACTAGGCCAGAGTGGCCACCCAGCACGACGCTCGCAGCAGAGGCCGCTACTCCGCTTTGCGGGCCAGGGGTCACTCGCACGGAAGGGCACTGCGCACCGTCGCCGACCGATTGCTCGGCATCGCCTGCGTCATGCTTGCAAACCGCACCACCTATGACCCAAAGCACGAGGCTACTCGTGCCGCAAAAGCAGCTTGACCGCTGGTAGGAAGTCCCTCCCCCCTTCACGGCGGAGAAGACCCCTATCGATGGAGGATGGTCATGACCCATCGTTGTCCGCTCGATGCGCGCCGACACGCTGTCGCCTTTGTCGAAGCCGGGCGCTCGCGACGCGGCGCCGTCTGACGCTTCCAGACAGCCGACGTCGCCGCGATCATGCTGGTGCGTCGCGTCACCGCGACGAGGGCATAGACGGTTACCCGCACCACGCTCTGCCTACTCGCGCTGCTCTCCACACCCCTTGCTCATCCGAAAGCTAAAGCGCATCCGCCAACGCCGCCTAGGCGCTCCGATGGCTCCTTCGGACTGAAAGATCGACGCTTCGTCAGTGCCTTGGTGCAGCGCTGACTCAAAACCGTGGATATATTCACGACGACGCAATGACGACTCTTTGCCCTATCTCTGACGACCCTCTGCCTAGAATTTGATTGAATCCCGATGATTGGCAGCTCAGTGATCGCCTTGCCGGCACACTGATCTATCGAACAGATCTCATGCTATTTCCGGTCCATATTACCTCCAGGTTAAGGCATCATGTGCTTTGAGCGTCGTCCTCGATGGTCGAAGAGACTGCAAGACGAGGCACAACAGGTGTGAGGAGGCTAACCTCCTCCGTCCACTTGGAGATATTAAGTCCGTCGAACGTGGCGACGACATCGGGTCATTCTTTAAAACGACAGCCAAGAAAATTCAGCGAATTTCAGGGCACGATACCTCAGTTCGTCCGCAGCCACTTTGTGACTGCAGACGAACTGATCGTGAGCACCTGAGCGAGCTACGGCGATGGCTTAGAAAATCGACACTCTTGAGGGCACGATACCGCAAGATGGGATGCAAACGTTATAACGTTAGCATCCGCATCTTGATCGTGAGGAGGCGCTCAGTGCGCGCGAGAGCGGTGATACGGCTTGCGCCAGATCACCGCCACGACCAAGCCCGACCTCTTTCCCCGCCTTCGCCGGCCGTGCGTGCCTGCGGCCCGCGCGCCTTGCGGCGCTACGGATGTTCGGTCTCGGTGAAGAAAGGGCCTGCGGCGATCGCGCGGACCGCCTTGCGGCGGATCCGCGGCGCTCCTGGCGGAGACGCCTGCGATAAAGGCAAGCGGACCGGAACGATCGCGAGGAGCCGCCAAGCGGCCTGACGGCTGACCTGGACGCGGTGCTCGGCGTGGGGTGGGGCATGCGCGGCCTGCTGGAGCGGGGCGTCGGCCTGCTCACCATGGTCCTGCGGCTGGCAGCCAAGTCGGGCTGAGCGCCCGCTCGGCGCTCAGCTCTCAATCGGGCTCGCCATCGCCGACCCGCCAACGCCCGCGCTGGATCAGGTGGGGCAGCCCAGGCCTGGGCTGGTACAAGCCCTCGCCGAGTGCATGGAGCACCGTGCCCCAGTGCACCGTGCCGAGCGCCGCCGCGTCCACTTCCGCGATGAAGTCGCGCAACTCACGCTCGTCCCGGCCGGCCGCCTCGACGTCGAAAGGGTGCTCCGCCCCGGGCAACCCGGCGAGGTGCGCGCGCATGCGGAAGCAGATCGCCCGCTCCATGCAGAAGCAGCGGGCGAAGCAGGCGAGGTTCGCATTGACCGCCTCGAAGGTCGGCCCGCGCCCGTCGGGCGACCAGTCGGCGTGCCAGTGAACGCGCCCGTCCGCCCGACCGATGAACAGGCAGGCGCCCGTTGCGGCCGTGGCGAACAGGTCGTAGGTGCCGTCCCCGCGTTGGAACGGGACCATCTCGTCCTCGAACTCGGCGAAGCGGAGGCCGCCGCGCACGTCATCGAGCGCGTTCAGGGGATGGGCGACGATCGCGCGGAGCAGCGAAAGGCCCTGCGCGGCCGGCTCCGGACGGGCGGCATGGCCCGGCAGGGCCTTGAAGCCCCCACCCGGCCAGCGCCCGGGTGGGCACGTCCTGGTCCTTGCATCGGTTCGTTGCCGTTGGCACGGCGCTGCCTCCCCGCGGTCCTCGCCGCCGCCGCAGGTTCTACCGTTCCCAGCGAAAGGCTGTCGCACGTGGCTCCGCCCTAAGCTGGCCTCCGTGGCCCTTCCCGCGTCGGAGCGCCTCCGCTACGCTGCCTCGGTGTTGGGCTGGTCGTCCAAGGTCGTCGGGTCAGCGGGCGGCGTGGCCATGGTCGCCGGCGTGCTCTTTCTGCTCGCGCCGGCCACCGCTGGCGTCGAGTTGTTCAGCCCGCACCGCGCGGTCCCGGCCACTCTCCCGCACCCGATGCCTAGCTGCAGGATCCACAGGCGGCGCTGACCATCACGGCCGAGGCTGTCGGCTGCCACTGGCGCTATACCTACGCCGGCGCCGACGCGGGGGCCGGCGTCAGCTTCGACCCCGGCCGGACGCCTTGCGCCACCAAAGGCTGCACGGTCGGCTTCGACCCCGAGCGCGCCGCCGCGGTGCCGGTCGCAACCGTAGTGCGCGTCGTGGTGCGAGCGGACGCGGCGCCGCGCGTGCTCGCCATCCCCGCCCTCGGCCTCCGCCGCGCCGGGCCACGAGGCGGGGACATGGTTCTCCGCGGCGCGCCGAGAGCGTACGGCACTATGGCACTCCACGTCTCCGAGAGCAGGCGACGCACTCAGC
>CALMGA010000003.1 GCA_937863205.1 uncultured Beijerinckiaceae bacterium
CCGTGTTCGCCGGCGTCGGCGTCGCCGGCGACAGCTTCGATGCCCGCATCATCGAGCATGCCGTGGCGCCCAAGCTCGGCAAGGGGGCGACCTACCGGTCGTTCGGCAAGGCGCTGCCGATCCCCGCCTACATCCACGCGGCCTTCGCGCAATGGCACCAGTTGTCCTGGCTGAAGGGCGGCACGACGCTGGCCGAACTGCGCAAGCTGGCGGCGGCGAGCGAGCGCGGGGCCGAACTCGAAGATCTCGCCACCGTGATCGAGATGGACATGGGCCACGCGCTGCACCGCGCGGTCGCGGGCGTGAAGGCGGACCTGTCGGCGGCCGAGCAAGCCACGCTGCGCTTCGCAGGCTTTGGCGTGACGGTCGAGGCGGAGGTGAGCCGGGCCGCCTTCGAGGGCTGGATCGCGCCGGAACTCGCCGCGGTCGACGCCGCGATCGGGCAGGCGTTGGAGGAGGCCGGACGCCCCGCGATCGACGCCGTCTTCGTGACCGGCGGCACCTCCTTCGTGCCCGCCGTGCGACGGCTCTTCGAGCGTCGCTTCGCGCCGGGGCGCGTGCACTACGGCGACGCCTTCCGCTCCGTGGCGTCGGGACTCGCCCTGATGGCGGCGGACCGGCTGGGCTGACCGCTGCGCGGTGCCGGACGCGAAACGGCGGCCGGAGGGCCGCCGCATCGTCGCCGAGGCATCGGAAGCGCTACTTCGCGGCGAACATCTTCTGGATGTTGTCGAGGCCGCCCTGCAGGATGCCCGAGAGCGCCTGGTTGTCCATGTCGTCCTTGCCGCTGTCGGGCGTGTAGCTGCTCTTCCACTCGACGCGCGAGCCGTCGCCCTTCTTCGTCACGCTCAAGGTGGACGAATACTTCGTCAGCGGCAGCGGGCTCTTCTGGATCTCGTAGGTGTACTCCATGCTCTTGGCATCGTTGGCGGTCTGCTTCTCGACGAACTTTCCGCCGTCCTTGGTGGTCAAGGTGCGGACGCCGTTCGCCTCGGTGCAGTTGGCGATCGCCGGATGCCAGTCCTTGATCGAGCAGAACGGGCCGATCTTGTCCCACACCTTCTCCGGCGGCGCGGCGACGTCGATCATCTTGTCGACCGTGGCGGCCGACGCGGTGAGGGTGCCGGCGGCGAGGGCCGCTCCGGCGAGGATCAGTTGCAAGCGCATCGTTGTCTCCCGTCGGCCGCCGCGAGGCGTCGTTGCTTGACGCGTCCTCAGGTGGCCTGCATCGCGCGAAAGCTACTCGCACGCGGCTGAAATCACGCGCCGGGGAAAAGGTTCAGCGAAGCTCAAGACGGCATTGGTCGTAGGCCGCGTCGGACGCGTCCGCTATCGCGCCTTGCGGTCCGCCGCCGCCGGCAGCAGCGGCGCCACGGCGGCATGCAGGCGGTTCTGGAACGGCGCGTCGCGTCCTTCGGCCAGCTCCGCCGCCCCCTCGGCGATCGCCTCGCACAGCGCTTCGAGCCACGGCTGCTCGTCGCGGTCGAAGTTGCCGAGCACGTAGCCGAGCACCCGCTCCTTCGCGCCGGGATGGCCGATGCCGAGGCGGATGCGGCGGTAGTCGTTGCCAAGATCGCCGGTGATCGAGCGCAGCCCGTTGTGGCCGGCGTTGCCGCCGCCCGTCTTCACCCGGACGAGGCCCGGCGCGAGGTCCAGCTCGTCGTGGAACACGGCGACGTCGGAGAGCGCGAGCTTGTGGAAGCGCGCCGCCGCGCCGACCGAGCGACCGGAGTCGTTCATGTAGGTTTCCGGCTTCAGCAGCAGCACCCTCTCGGCGCCGAGCGTCGCCTCGGTGAGGAGGCCGGAGAACTTCGGGCGGAACGGCCCGGCGCCGTGGCGGCGGGCGATCGCGTCCAGTGCCAGGAAGCCGATGTTGTGGCGCTGCCCGGCATGCTCCCGGCCGGGATTGCCGAGGCCCACGAAGAGACGCATCGCCGATCCCGCCCTGGTAAGATGGATGCGCGCCGGCCGCCCCGCTCAGTCCTTCTCGCCGGCCGCACCCTCGTCGGACGCCGCATCGGCGGCCTCTTCGGCGTCAGCGGACTCGGTCGCCTCGATCGGCGCCTCGACCGGCTCGTCGACGACCTCCGCGACAGGCGGCTTGATCGCCAGCACGGCGAGGTCGTCGGTGCCGCCGAGGGCGAGGCGCGTTCCGCGCGGCAGCTTCAGCTCCGACAGGTGCACGGAATCGCCGACCGCGAGCTTTGAAACGTCAATGGTGATCTGCTCGGGGATGGCGTCGGCCGGCACGGTCAGGGGCACGGTGTGGCGGACGATCTCGACCACGCCGCCCGTCTTGAGGGCGAGGCTGTCCTCCTGGCCGGTGGCATGCACGGGGATCTCGACGGAGATCTTCTGGCCGGCCTGCAGGCGCAGGAAGTCGACGTGCATCGCCCGGCCCTTGACGGGATCGAGCTGGTAGTCGCGCGGGATCACCCGCTCCTTCTCGCCGTCGACGTCGATCTCGAACGTCGTGGTCTTGAAGCCGCCGGCATAGATCAGCTTGTTGAGCTCCTGCCAGGAAAGCGCGATCGCGGTCGGCGGCTCGCCGCCGCCGTAGATCACGCCGGGGATGCGGCCCTCGCGGCGAACACGACGTGCGGCCCCCTTGCCCACTCCGTCGCGCACCGAGGCCGCCAAAGACTTCGTCTCGGCCATTGGCTGTCCTTACATGATTGCTGTGCTAGCTCGCGCCCACGCCTCCAGGGGTGTCGGATTGCGCGCGAGCGCGGGTCATAGCGGCGACGGGCGCCGGGGGCAACGTTTGTCCCTTCCGCTCCGGGGCTCGCCGCCGGCGGACCGTCCCGCCGACTGCTCGCGTCCCATTGATTGGCGAACGCGTGCGCGGCGCCGCTGGCATTGGCGGCCGAAACCCCATGAAACGACAATGTCGCAGAGCGGGCACCTCCCGTTCATGCCTTGTCCGCGTCCTGTTCACAACACTCTTGATCTCAGCGCGGGGCGACCCTGAGGAAACCATTTATCAACCTGTACGAGGCTTGCGCGCGATTTGAGCCTCGTTGTAGCCTTTGTATCGCTGGCCATGGCCTTCGGTCGGGCGGTCAAACCCCTGCGTTCTCGCATGCGACGACACCGGTCCATTCCCCGGTGCGGCGTCGTGTGCCCGAATGTCGAGCGGGGGTCGGAGCGCGCGGCCGTTCGCCAGGGTTGAACGACAAGGCAGGCGGACGCTCAGATGGCAGACCAGATCGCGGACAAAGAAGCCGTGGTGTCCAAGGAGGCCGTCCTGTTCAGGGAGGCTGTGCTGTCGGGGGACGATGCATCCTCCAAGGCTGCCTCCAAGACTGCGCTGCCCCAGGACGTCGCGCTGCCCGAAGGCGTCGCGCTGCCCGAAGGCGCCACGTTGCCCAAGGATGTCGCGCTTCCCTGGACCGAGGAGCGGGTCGAGCAGCTTCGCCGGCTCTGGCTGGATGGCCTGAGCGCCAGCCGCATCGCCGGCGAGTTGGCCGGTGGCGTCACCCGCAACGCCGTGATCGGCAAGGTGCATCGGCTCGGCCTGTCCGGCCGCATCAAGGCACCGCTCCCGGCCCCCGGCCTCCGCCCGAAGCCGATGAAGCCGGTCGAGGCGGAATTGCCACGTCCCCCGGCGATGCCGGCGCGCGGCAGCGCCGCGCTCGCCGTGCAGCACCAGGCGGCGATGCCGCTGCGCCACTCGGCGAGTGCGGACAAGGTCGTGTCGATGGTCGAGAACGTCACGATCATGGACCTGCGCGAGTCGATGTGCCGCTGGCCGGTCGGCGATCCTTCGTCGTCGGAGTTCCGCTACTGCGGCGGCAGGGCGCCCATCGGCGAGGGTCCCTATTGCAAGCTGCACAGCCGCATGGCCTATCAGCCGGTGCAGGACCGCCGGCAGCGCAAAAGCGCCTGATCCGCGGCATCCTTGCCCGCAGCGCCCCGTGCGGAGCGGGCGCGATGGGAAGTGGGGTCGGTCTTGGCGCATCCGGACGCGTTCGACGAGGCGGCGATCGCCGCAGGGCTTGTCGCGCTGCCGCACTGGGCGCATCGCGACGGGGCGCTGCAGCGCCGCTACCGCACGGCGAGCTTCAAGGCGGCGCTGATGGTCGCCACCACCGTCGGCCATCTCTGCGAGGCGGCTTGGCACCATCCCGAGTTGCTCGTCTCCTTCTCCGGCGTCACGGTGCGGTTGTGGACGCACACGGCGCACGGCGTCACCGCCAAGGAC
>CALMGA010000004.1 GCA_937863205.1 uncultured Beijerinckiaceae bacterium
GCTGGAACCCGCCGAACTGGCTGTTCGGCCCGATGTGGACGACCATCGCCGCGCTTTGCGTCTGGTCGGCGGCGCTGGCGTGGGTCAGGGCGCCGGAGCTGCACGGGCGCATCCTCGCCCTGTTCGCGATCAATGCCGTGCTGCACATGGCCTGGAGCCCGCTGTTCTTCGCCCTGCGCCGGCCGGATTGGGCACTGGTCGAGGTGCCGCTGCTGTGGCTTTCGGTTCTCGCCCTCGTCGTCGGCCTCGCCCCGATCTCGCCGCTCGCGGCGGTTCTGCTGCTGCCCTACCTCGCCTGGGTCGGCGTGGCTGCGGCGCTCAACCTCGCCATCGTGCGCCTCAACGCCCCCTTCGGCCGCCAGTCCCGTCCGGCCTGAGGTCGCGGGTCTGCCCGCTCAGGTGCGCAGCCCCGGCCGCGTGGTGCCGCCGGCGAAGGCGTCGCCCACGGCATCGCGCGTCATCAGCGATACGGCGACCGTCACGACGAAGGCGAGGGGCACGGTGACGATCGCCGGCGGGTCGTAGGGGAAGATCGCGGTCGCGTGGCCGAGCACCTTGACCCACACCCCCGGGCCGAGCACGGTCAGCACGGTCGCCGACGCGAGCCCGGTGAAGCCGCCGGTGAGCGCCCCGGCCGTGGTCAGCCCGCGCCAGTAGATGCACAACACCAGCACGGGGAAGTTGGCCGAGGCCGCCACCGCGAAGGCGAGGCCCACGGTGTAGGCGACGTTCTGCCCGCGGAACACCAGGCCCAGCACGATCGCCAGAACCCCGATCGCCAGCGTGGCGAGACGCGACGCGATGATCTCGCGGCGCTCGCTCACGTTGTTGAAGACGCGCCCGTAAAGATCGTGGGAGATCGCCGAGGCGCCGGCGAGGCCGAGCCCCGACACCACCGCCAGGATGGTGGCGAAGGCCACCGCCGAGATGAAGCCGAGCATGGGGGCGCCGCCGAGCGCCTGCGAAAGGTGGATCGCCGCCATGTTGGCGCCGCCGCGCAGCGTGCCGGCCGGCGTGGCATAGGCCGCATCGGGCAGAACCACCGCCACCGTGCCGTAGCCGATGATCATCACCAGCAGGAAAAAGAACCCGCAGAAGGCGGTGGTGTAGAAGCACGACAGCCGCGCGGTGGCGGCATCCTTGACCGTGAAGAACCGCATCAGGATGTGCGGCAGGCCGGCGACGCCGAACACCAGCCCGATCACCAGCGAGGCATAGGACACCGGATCCCTGGCGAGGCCGGCCGACAGGAAGATGCCCTCGTGCTTGGGATGGGCTTTCGTGGCCGCCGCCACCAGCGCGCCGAGATCGAAGCCGAAATGGCCGAGCAGCAGCAGGGCGAGGAGGGTGGCGCCGCAAAGAAACAGGCCGGCCTTGATGATCTGCACCCAGGTCGTCGCCGCCATGCCGCCGAACACGACATAGATCACCATCAGGACGCCGACCACCACCACGGCGAGGGGGTAGGGCAGGCCGAACAGAAGCTCGATGAGCTGCCCGGCCCCGACCATCTGGCCGATCAGGTAGAGGGCGATCACCACCAGCGAGTTCACCGCCGCCATGATCCGCATCGGCTTTTCCGACAGGCGGCGGGCGAGCACGTCGGCGAAGGTGTAGGAGCCAAGCTCCCGCAGCGGCTCGGCCACCAGGAACAGCAGCATCGGCCAGCCGAACAGGAAGCCCAGCGCGTAGACCATGCCATCGAAGCCGCTGGTGGTGATAAAGGCGGTCAGTCCGAGAAAGGCGGCGGCGCTGAGGTAGTCGCCGGCCATCGCGAGGCCGTTCTGGGCGGCGGTGATCTCGCCGCCGGCCGTGTAGAAGCTGTCGCGCGTGCGGTTGCGGCTGGCGACCCGCCAGGTGATGAACAGCGTCACCGCGACGAAGGTCAGGAAAAGCGCGATCGCCAAGGGGTTGACGCTGGTCGCGCCGGCGCCGGACGGGGCGAGCGCGATCGCCGGCAGCAGGTGGGGCGACAGGCCCGCCGCGGGGATCGTGGTCACGCTCGCGCGCTCCTGTTGGCGAGGATGACGTAAAGGCCGGTGAGCGCGACCGCGAAGACGATCAGCGCCGCCGCCAAAACCAGCGACAGGGGGATCGGGCCGATGGCCGGCACCGCCAGCACCAGGGGCAGGGTCGAGCCCAGCGCGACCAGGCAGGCCAGCGCCGCCACGAGGATGGCGGCGAAGCCGAAGCGGATGGGGAGGTTGCCGACCAGGCGGTCGTCGGGATGGAGCTTGATCGGTTGCATCTCAAACCACCCTGTCGCGGATCGCCTGGACGACCGGCGTCGTTGCGGCGAAGGACGGGCGTTCGAAAAGCCCGTCGACGTAGCGGGCGAGGTCGGGATAGGCGTCGCGCCAGTTCAGCTGCGCGTAGCGCACGCCGAGGTAGCCGAGCACGCTGCCCGCCGCGATGTCGGCGAGGCCGAAGCGGCCCGCCACGGCGAAGGACTTCGTGCCGACCGCCGCCGCGAGCGCCGCGACCCCGCCCTCGATCTTGCGGTTTTGCCGCGCGATCCACGGTTCGCTGACGTGGCCCTCCCCCCGCATCCGCTCGAACAGGATCAGGATCACCGCGTCGCACACCCCGTCGGCGATCACCTCCAGGCGCTTGGCTTGGAGGATGCCGTCGTCGTCGCGCGGCAGCAGGGGCGGTTCGGGATGACGCCGTTCCAGCCATTCCAGGATGTAGGACGACTGGAACAGCGGCGCCGTGCCGTCGTCGGGCAGCAGGACGGGAAGCTTTTCCAGCGGATTGTGCAGCGGCAGGGAGGTGTCGTCGTTCCACGGCACCTCCGTTTGCAGCTCGAAGGGAATGCCCTTCTCCATCAGCGCAATGCGGACCTTGCGGGCATAGGGGGATGGCGTGGCGCTGATGAGCCGCATGAGGGGATGCTCAACCAAGGACCGTGCCACGTCGCGGCGCGCCGACGCGAATCGCGCCGACCCGGTTGGGGACGGGCCTATTTCTTCTTGTCGCTCGTCGTGCCGATCTTCACGCTGGGCGCGGCGGCGTTCGTCTTCGGTTTCTCCTTCTTCGGCTTCTTGGCTTCCTTGTTGCCGCGCAGCTGACCTTTGGCCATGGCTTGAGCACTCCCGCCTTCGGGCGGCACGCCTCGCGCGCCTGTCCCGGGCGGCTCATGCTACGACAGGCCGGGCGCGGCGGCGACATCCCGTTCGCCTAACCCTTCGTTGCAAGGCACCCCTGGTCGCAAGGCACCCTTGGTCGCAAGGCACCCTTGGTCGCAAGGCGCGCCGCGGCCTTCATGGTTTGGCATAGTCGGCCGCATAGGCCGCCGCCTGCTCCGGCGTCGCGAACAGCAGGCGGTGCCCCTGCTCGTCGAGCAGCGCGTGTCCGTCATGGATCGCCGGCGAGCGGCAGGCCGGGCAGGGCCTCGAGTCGCGATCGACGCGCGCCTTCAGTTCGCGGCGGACCACGGCCAGGGCCAGCGCGAGCGCCAGGGCGAGGATCGCGAGCACGAGCAGGATGGTGAGCCCGGCGTTCCGCAGCCGCCGCCGCAGCCGGCCGGGCGCGCGATCGGCCGAGGAGTCGATCGGGACCAAGCCGTGCAGGCTCAGGGCTGGAACGGTGCCGGGACCGTGCCCTCCCGGCGTCCCGACGGAGGACCGTCGGACCGGGAAACGATCCGTCCCTCCCAGATCACGGTCGGCCTCGCCGGCCAAGCCGTCATTCACCCGGTAGCAGCAGGATCTTGCCGACGTGGGCGGAGCTTTCCATCAGCTCCTGCGCTTGCCGCGCTTCGGCGAGCGGGAAGGTCGCGTGGATGACCGGCCTGATCCGGCCGGCGTCGAGCAGCGGCCACACCTTCTCGCGCAGGGCGCCGGCGATTTCCACCTTCTTCGCCAGCGAACGGGCGCGCAGCGTCGAGCCGGTCAGCGTCAGGCGGCGGACCATCATCGTCGTGAAGTCGGCTTCGCTGACGGCGCCGCCGAGGAAGGCGATCTGCACTAGGCGGGCGTCGTTGCCCATGACCGCGAGATTCCTGGCGAGATAGGATCCGCCGATCATGTCAAGGATCACGTCGATGCCCGCCCCCTTACCGCAGATCGCCTTGATCGCGGCGACGAAATCCTCCTCGCGGTAGTTGATCGCATGGTCGGCGCCGAGCGTCCGGCAGACGGCGCATTTCGCCTCGCTGCCGGCGGTGGTGAAGACGGCCGCGCCGAACGCCTTGGCGAGCTGGATCGCGGTGGTGCCGATGCCGCTCGTTCCGCCGTGGACGAGGAAGCGCTCGCCGGCCTTGAGGCCGCCGCGGGTGACCACGTTGTCGAACACGGTGAAGGTGGTTTCCGGTACGCCGGCGGCATCCTGCAGCGTCAGCGCCGCGGGCCTGGGCAGACACAGCTCGGGATCGGCGAGGGCATATTGCGCATAGCCGCCGGAGCCGAGCAGGGCGCACACCTCGTCGCCCTCCTTGAGGCCGCGGACGCCCGCGCCCAGCGCCGCCACCCGGCCGGACACTTCCAGGCCGGGGATCTCGCTTTCGCCCTTGGGCGGCGGATATTTGCCGCTGCGCTGGATCAGGTCCGGCCGGTTGATGCCCGCCGCCGCCACCGCGATCAGCACCTTGTTCTCTCCCGGGCGCGGAACGTCGGCCTCGCAAAGGCGCACCACGTCGGGCCCGCCGGCGCCGGCGTAGCGAACCTGGGTCATGCGAAGGGGCAGCGCCATCGAGTCCTCCGGTCGGTGTGCAGGCTGGCGGGCGTGCAGGTGAGGCGTACAGGTGAGATAGGGCGCTCCGCTCTCAATCCGAGGGCGCCGCGCTCGACGGTGCGACGG
>CALMGA010000005.1:0-1421 GCA_937863205.1 uncultured Beijerinckiaceae bacterium
GCGGAAGGGGCGGGTGATCGTGGCAAAGGCGCAGCATCACCGTCCGGTCGAAGCACAGCGCACGGGCGGGCGTCGTGGCACGCAGGGTCGCCGAGCGCGGAAGCCGCGCGAACACGCCGATCTCGCCGAGAAGGCAGATGCCGGACAGTTCGGCCAGCACCGCGCTGCCGATCTCGGTCTCGGCGACGATGTCGATCGCGCCTTCGAAGAGAAGCAGGGCGGAGTCGCTGTCCTCGCCTTGCCGCAGCAAGGCCTCGCCTTGGCTGAAGGACACGATGCGGCATTCGGAGATGAGCGACGCGATGACGCCTTCGCTGAGATCGGCGAAGAGATCGTGGCGACGGATGAGGCCGGCAAGCTCGCTTCGGGACATGCCGCTCGCGTGATCCATTCGCGATTTCTCCACCCGCGCCTGCAGGGCTGCCCGATGGCTCCATCGACGAACTGGCCGCCGCCCTTGCCATCGCTCGCGCTTCGGAAGGCTCCGAAAGCCGTCATGCCTGAGCCGCCGCGGCGCGACCTTTATCTGCCGGATCGCGTTGCTGCGGAAGGGTTTTGTTCTGCCGGGCGACAGCTCACACCGCCGGCGGGCGCCTGCCGCCGCACGTCGCGAAGGCTTGGACCGGCGGCCTCGCGCCCGCATCGGCGGACAAGGCGGAGATGATCAGGACGCCGAAGTCAGGGCTCGCGCGCGCGATGGCCCGCTCGGCGGCGGCGCGGCACGCGTCGTCGTCGACACGGCGACGCTGCAGCACGTCGTCGGCCTTGCCCTTGTAGATGACGGCTCCGCCGAGCGCATAGACGGCGACCATGGCGAGAGAGAACACGTCGGCGCTGGGATGAGCGGCGCAGCCGGCAATCTGCTCGGGCGCCATCCAACCCGGCGAGCCGATGAGTTCGACGCCGTCCAGGGCGTCGCCGGCGGCAAGGCCTGCCGCGCCGAGATCGATCAGGATCCAGCGGCCTCGCTCATCGGCCAGGATGTTGCCGGGCTTGACGTCGCGGTGCACGTAACCTTTCGCGTGCACGTGGGCCAGGGCCCCGGCGATGGCGGCGATGCAACGTTCCGCTCCTTCACCGAAGAGCGCGCCGTCCCGGCGGACGCGCTCGCCGAGGTTCAGCGCGCGCCTCCCGGTGCCATGGACGTCGCGCATCAGGATCCAGCCCTCGCCGACGCGCAGCGTCTTGACGAGATGTGGATGGTCGAGCTGCAGGCCGGCCCGGCCTTCCCTGACGAAGCGAGCCTTCTCGATCGGATCAGCCATCGTCCTCTCCGTCGCGACCTTGAGCACCGTCGCTCCGCATGGGGACGAGGTCGCGAGCACGCGCGCGGTCGGGCTGGCGGCGATGAGCTCCATCGGTTGCACTCTCGCGGCCCAAGCCATGGAGCGCTCGCGATAGGTCGGCTCGCGGTCCATGGC
>CALMGA010000005.1:1431-4363 GCA_937863205.1 uncultured Beijerinckiaceae bacterium
ATGGCGGCGCCTCCCGCCGATGGGTTTAAAGCACGCCGGTCCGGCGCCACAGCGCAACGACCTGCGCGATGTAGATCGTCACGTCCCGATCGAGATCGTCGTCCGCCCCGTCGGGGGAGGGAGGATTGAAGGTCATGCCGCGCCTCTTCATCTCGGCGATGACTCCCGTGCGGATCGCATCGAGTGACATGGCATGCGGTTCGTTGCTGCCGGCGACGACATCGTAGATCAGCATCCCCATCAGGTCGGTGCGGATCGAGCAGCCCAAGCCAAGGCTCGCCACAAAACACGTGGCTTCTCCCTCGCCGATCGCCGTCGCGATCCGCGCGCGGTTGAAGCGGCGAACCCGTTGGAGGGCCGCGACGTCGTCGATGGTGCGCATCGCCAGCACCTGGTTCGAGCCGACCAGCATGCCGAGGACCTCTTCCGGCACGGGCGCGGTGCCCGGCGCCGCCGCGCCGAGCAGCTCGCCTACCGTCTTGTTGCCGCCTTCGAGCGCGACCAAGGCCGGCTCGTAGAACGCCGGGTTGAGCGTGGCTTCACCGATCGGGACCTTGATCTTGCACGTCACGGCTTGGGGCGGCACGATCAGGGCGAGACCTTGCGCCTCGCCGCGCTGCCGCCGTTCTCTCGCGGATAGCCTGCGCGGCCCCCTGGCGAACACGTCCCGACGGAAATGCCGCGGGCAGAAGAAATCCTGCACGGTCTGGCTCATGGCGCCGGGCAGACTCTCGAGCAAGGCGTGCTGGTCCGCGCTCATGCAGAGCGTGGGAAAGTTTTCCAGCATGTTCGCGGAAGCGACATAGCTCAGCTTGGCCGGCGCCACGGCATCAACGACGTCGGCGTGAAATGCCGGCGCCCAGTGCTCGTTGAGGTATTCGTGGCAGAGGTACTGCGAGGCTCCCTTCGCCAGCATCGCCTCAAGCCGCTCGACCTGCTTGGAATCGAGCGCGAAGCTGCCGGCATTGGCGACGCGGCGAGTCAAGGCGAGCGCCTCGCCGATACGGACGTCGCTCGCGCCCCACGAGCGTCGCCCGGCCTGAAGGAGAAGGTGTTGCAGCGCGATCGAGCCTGCCCATCCCGGCAGCGTGTTGTAGCTGACGCTGAAGACGCCGCCCGGCCGCAGGAATCGCCGCAGGAAGGCGACGATGTGGGCGCGGTTGGCGGGGCTGATCCAGCTCCACACGCCATGCGCGGTGACGTAGTCGAACGATGGCAGCTTGTCCGGGGCTGCCTGCGCCATCTCCTCGAAGGATCGCTCCGCGAAGGTGATGTTGTCCAGCCCGGCATCCTCGGCGCTGGCACGTCCTTGCACGATGTGAGCGGGATTGAAGTCGAAGCCCCAGACATTGGCTTGCGGATAGGCGGCCGCGATCACCATGGCGGTCTCGCCGATCCCGCAGCCCAGTTCGCAATAGTTGAACGCTTTGCCGGGATCGACCGCGGGGGCGACGCCCGCGACCAGGCAGACGGCGTCGAGGTGCGAGGGCATCTGCTCCTGGTAGATGCCGCCGGTGTAGGGGATGTCGGAGACGTACCCGTCGTTCCAGTGCATCATCGATCCCCGCCCTTGCGTTTCGAACTATCCGCGCCTTCGAAGCGGGACGCCACCGCTTGGGCATCGACGCCGTAGGACGTCCCTCGACCCGCATCGGCGAGGCACCGCCCGGCGAGTCTCGCGAGCACCCTCATCGCAGCGGGGACGCAGGCTGGAAGTTGACCTCGCCACGCTGCACGCGCTTACCGCTCCAGCCCAGCCAGGTGTTGCGCCCGAGCCGCCCGGCGGGCGTCGCACGAGGATCGGCGCCCAGGCAGAGAGCGGGGACCTCATCGGGCTTGAGAAGGATGCGGCTGTGGACGCTGATCTCGGGACCAAGCGTGAAGGTCGCTAGATCGATGAGGTAGCGGCTCATGACGCCATCGGGGAGGAAGGCGAGGAAATCGCGGTAGCCGAGCGGTCCGACGACGATGCACACGCTCGCTTGGACATCCCAGATCCGCGCGCCCGCCACGGTCTCGCTGCCCAGCCGGCAGAAGGTCGCTTCCGGCCGCTCCTTCGTCCCGAGACGCGTCCGGTCGGCCGGCGCGATCGAGAGCCAAGTGCCGTGGAACTGCTCGATCTTGATGGGGTAACCGAGGGCGCCGGTCAGGATCTGGTCCGCGGCCTGGGCGGAGCGGGCATGGCGTCCCAGCAGGCCGGAGAAGTGGATCGGCGTGGCATCCGGCACGCTCATACGGTGCCGCAGGCTCTGCTGGCCCAAGCCGACGATCGCGGCGAGCAGCGCGTCGATGGGGGAGCGCTCGCCCGGCAGAGCGGAGCGCTCGCACTCGATGAAGAGACGGTGCTTCGCCCAGGCGCCGTAGAACAGTTGCGCGACGCGCGTGTTGAACAGGTCGAGGAAGGCGCGCAGCCCGTGTTCCCGCTCTCGGATGCTGCCCTGCACCATGTCGCTGAAGACGTGGGGCAGGACGCCGGTCGCGCCCGTCAGCCCAATCAGGGTCTGCGTCAGCACCGGCGCGCCTTGCTCGGGGCGCGCCAGAGCGGTGATCTCATCGGCTGCGAAGGCCAGCGGCACACTGGCGCCGATCGTCACGGCGACCCGCTGCGCATTGGTGCCCCTGCCGACGGGATCGGGCGGGTCGCGCCCGTCGCCGCGCGCCGCCCTGACGGCGGCCCGCTCGATGATGCGGATCGCCTGCATCAGGGTAAAGGCGCGCGGCTGCGCGAAGAGGTGCTCGATCAGAGAAGGATGCGGTCGCCGGACCGGGCGGGCCATGTGCGGAGGACTCCCGTGCGGCCGACGAGGCTGGTGGACAGGCGCGTGAAGGCGTTAACGGAGACGTAGAGGGCGAGGAAGCGTTCGAGGATGCTGGCCATCAGGAAGGCGCCGTTGCCCGAGAACCGCGTGGGATCGAGCAGCAGGTCGACGTC
>CALMGA010000005.1:4373-5107 GCA_937863205.1 uncultured Beijerinckiaceae bacterium
ATCGTGGTCCGCCCGCGTCCGGGGACCCGCGCCGTGCCGGGCCGGACGTTGAGGCCGATGACCGCCTCGACGAGGGCGCGCGTTTCGGCCGATCCACTGAGATCGTAGAGGAGCAGGATCTCGCGCAACGCCGACAGGCCGTCCGCTCCCGTCAGCGACAGGTGGTTGAGACCAAGATGCGAAATCAGGTGCCAGCGGCTGCCGCGCCGGAACGAAGGACGCAAGGTCGCGGTCGGTGCCGTCAGGGCGCGGACGCGCGCGATCGCCGGCCTCGGCTCGAGCATGGTCAGGCGGGGATGGCCGCCGCCGAAGGGCAGAGCTTGCGGCAGGTCGCGGTTGCAGCAGGTGACGTCGAGCGTCAGCACCTCGTTGGCCGGCGCCGTCGGCTCGTGGGCGAGGTCGACCATCGATAGATAGGTCTCGCTGCCCGGATTCCTGCCGCCGACCTCGACGCGGCGCGACAGCCACCAGGACGTCGCCGCCGGGTCTTGCGCGTCGAAGCTGTCGAGGTTGGCATGCTTGATGGCGTAGAAGGGTAGGATCTCGCGCCGCGCCCCTTCGGCGGTGAGGATCACCGCCCGGTCGATGGCGTATACTTCAAGGGCCCGCGTCCGGCGGCTGTCGGGAACGATGCGGCACTCGCTGGTCGTCTGGTTGAGCGCGATCGGCTCGGCCGCCTGGGCGAATAGATTCACGATCGGCGTGCAGTTCAGGGCGCAGGCGTCGACGGTGAC
>CALMGA010000005.1:5117-6455 GCA_937863205.1 uncultured Beijerinckiaceae bacterium
GATGTGGGCGGATGCCGGATAGGGCAGCAGCCCCTCTTCGGGCGCGAAGCCGACCGCGCTCACGCATTCGGGCCCGCACGCGGTCGCCGTTTCCGACTCCGCGCCATCCGCGAAGGCCACTGCCACGGTGTCGTTGAGCAGCGCTTCGTAGAGCGAGTAGGCGAACTGACCGCGCAAAAAGACCCGCAGCGTCCCCGGGAAGGCCGCGGTGAGGGGGAGCGCCGCGACCGTTTCGAGGCCGAGCCGCAGGCAGGCGAGGGCATCGGCGCTGCCCTTGATGCTCGGAGCCTTGAACGGTCTTCGCACGAGGCCGGCCTCGCGCAGCACGATGGGGTGGACAGCCACGTCGTAGACCGTCCGGAATCGGCACCGTTCACCGTCGACCTCCTCGGTGTCGAGGAGGGTGCCCGCGGCGATGACCTCCGCCTCCGCGGCGTCCGGTTGGGCTTCCATCTGCACGATGGCCAGTGACGGGATCGGCCGCTGGTAGTGGGGATAAAGAATGCCGAGCAGGGCGTCGATCAGTTCAGGGAAGTCGTCGTCGAGCTTCTGGCGGATGCGCGCGGTGAGAAAGGCGAAGCTTTCGACAAGGCGTTCCACGAAGGGGTCCTCGATCGCGTCCTCGGCGATGCGCAGGCGTCCGGCGATGCGGGGGTGTTCAAGAGCGAAATCGGCCGCCGCAGATCGGAGGCTCGCGAGCTCGTCGTTGTAGAAGGCGAGAAAGGCGTCGTTCACCGCGCGTTGCCCGCTTCGCGGTCGCGCTCGGCCGCGGCGATCCTGATCTCGCGCGAGGCGGGGTCGATCTGCGTATCGTAGACCACGGCCTCGCCGCCGGCCTCGATCACCAGGCGACCATGGATGCGGAATCGCAGGGAGCGATCGAGCGTGCGATCGCCGTTGATCAGTTCGACGACGGAATCGTGCAGGCGCGGCTCGCAACGCCGGATCACCGCCTCCACGTCCGCGCGGAGGCGTTCGCGCTGTCGATCGGTCGTCACGTTGCGCGTCTGCAAATCGAAGAGACCATAGGAGAGGATCGATCGCGACAGCTCGCCGTGCGCGCTCGGCCAGGAGCGGCAGAACGGGCGCGTGTTCAGGATCGCCTCGAGATCGCGGCGCACGGCGTCGCGGAGGCGGTGGATCTGCTCGACCCTGCCGCTTTGGTCCTGCCGGTCGCCGAGGAGCAGGCGGTCGAGCACGGACAGAGTGAGGATCTTCGCGCCAGGCGGCGGCGGGCGTGTCATGTCGCGAGCATCTCCCTCCCCGTCATGTCGAGCGCGTCGCCCTGATCTCGGTCTGGAAGCGGAACGCCGCGACCACCTGATCAATCTGGAAGTG
>CALMGA010000005.1:6465-8279 GCA_937863205.1 uncultured Beijerinckiaceae bacterium
CGGGTAGCGAGCCTTGATCTCGGGCGCCGCGTCAGGATTGCCGATGGTGTACTGGTTGATCCAGGCGTGCAGGTCGCTCTGCAAGCCCTCGCTGCTTTCGTAGGCGCCGATGCGGTCGCGAGCAATGACCTTGATGTAATGCGCGAAACGACTTGCGCAGAGGACGTAGGGGAGCATCGCGGATAGCCGCTCATTGGCGTTGACGACAGCGTCGGTGATGCCCTCGGGGACGCGCAGTGACGGCGCTCCGAGAATGGCGAGGTTCGGCAAGAGGCGGCACGGGCTGAGCGCCGTGAGGCCGAACTCCTCCAAGGCCCGCTGCTTGCGGTCCGTGAACTCGACCTCGATCGGCCGGCGAAAGGCGGTCGGCTCGTTCGTCGAGAAGGCCGGGCTGGGCAGGCCGGCGACGAGGCCCGCCTCCTCTGGGTCGATGCGCGTTCCGCGGATGTCTGCAAACCATCCCCAATCGCGGTACGCTCGTATCGTCACGGCGCCGAGGGCGAAAACGCCGTTGCCCCACAGCCACGAGTTGGAGTCGCGCCCGAGCTCGCCTTCCGCGAACCGGAAGCCGTCTTCGCGCGTCGACGTATCGCCCCAGGCGGGGCGCAGGAGGACGCGCGGCAGGACCACGGCCAGGAAGCGGCTATCGGCACGGTCCTGCAGGCTCCGCCAGCGCGCATACTCCGCCGTGCGGAAGACGGATGTGACGTCCTGCACGACGGCGAGGTCGGCGAACGCCTCGACGCCGAGGAGCTGAGGTGCCGCGCCGACGAGACAGGGCGCGAAAGCGGCCGCGGCGACCTGGGACAGGCCAGCCATCACGCTGATGTCGTCGATGCGATAGGATGCATCCTGCCTGTGGCGGACGGCGTAGTCGCACAGCAGCAGGCCGTAGGGCAGGCCGCCGGCGATGCCGAACTCTTCGCTGTAAACCTTGGCGAAAAGGGCGCTCTGGTCGAATTCGAGCGCCTTTTCCATGTCCCGTGCGATCTCCGGCCAGGTGACGGGCAGGATGCGCAGCTTGATGCGCGAGTCGTCCTCCGCCGCGTCGAGGAGAAAGGCAACGCCCCGCCACGTCGCTTCCAGCGACTTCAGGTCGGGGTGACCCAGGATCGCGTCGAGCTGGCGCGAAATGCGGGCGTCGAGGTCGGCGATGTCGTGGTCAAGCGCGAGGCGGAGGTCCTGGACGCTCAACAGCGGCAGCGTCTGCGCTATGTCGCGGCCGAACCAGGCGCGCAACGTCGTCGCCGGATCGAGGGCGTCGAAGAAGCGGCCGAGTGCGCCGCCAACCTGGGCCGGGTCGCGACGGATCGCCGTGCGGCCGGCGACAAGCTGCGCTTCGGGATCATGACGCTGCCATTCGTCCCGATCCGCATTCGTCACCTTGTCGTGCAGCATGAATGGTGCCGTTTACGCGCCGTTGCGATGGCTACCCTCATCCCACCTTGGGAATGCGGGCGACCATGCGCAGCGAGGTCGTCAGTTCCTCCATCTGCAGCCACGGCCGCAAATAGGCGACCGCGTTGTAGGAGCCAGGAGCGCCGGGCACCTCTTTCACCGACACCTGCGCCTCGGCCAGCGGGTATTGCGCCTTCAGGTCGGCGCCGGACGCGGCGTTGCCATTGACGTAGCCTGCGATCCAGCGATTGAGCCACGCGGCGCAGTCTGACGCTTCAAGGAAGGAGCCGATCTTGTCGCGCCCCATGACCTTCAGATAATGGGCGAAGCGGCTAGACGCCATCATGTACGGCAGTCGCGCTGAAATGGCGGCGTTGGCCGTGGCGTCGGGGTTGTCGTACTTCTTCGGCTTCTGC
>CALMGA010000006.1:0-311 GCA_937863205.1 uncultured Beijerinckiaceae bacterium
GGAGTGGACGACCCGACGTCGGCGGGCGGAGACGGCGAGCAACCAGCAGCTCCAGCGCGTGCCCTCGGCCAGGACAATCGCCCGATTGATGACGATTGGGCGAGACCTCCTGAGCAAGGCCGACACCCTGAGCGTGGCGGCGATCGAGGCGGGCCTGCCGACGCTGGTCGAGGCGCGCGGCCTGCTCGACAGCTTCCATGCCATGGTGCGCAGAAAGAGCGGCGATCTCGAGGGCTGGATCACCGGCGCCGCCGCCAGCCTGCTGGCCTCGTTCGCGGCCGGCATCGGCAGGGACAAGGCGGCCGTGGCTG
>CALMGA010000006.1:321-4399 GCA_937863205.1 uncultured Beijerinckiaceae bacterium
AAGCGCGGCTGATCGGTGTCGCCTGATCGGCTCAGAACGTCATCGCGATTGCGCCAGACCCAATGTTGGACGCCGGTCCCCCTCACTTCGGGGTTAAAGTTGTTGGACGCCGGTCCCCCTCACTTCGGGGTTAAAGTTGATGGGGTGGATGCCCCCACCCGACGGCATCGCAATGTGCCACTCTGGCCGGACGAAGCGGACCAGATGAGGAGGAGGCATCCGTGAGCGAGGTTAGCATCGTCGGCGTAGATCTGGCGAAGAACGTGTTCCAGCTGCATGCGGCTGCGGCGGACGGCACCGTGGTGTTCCGCAGAAAGGTCTCGCGCTCGCAGTTCGTGACGCTGATGGCCAAGCTTCCGCGCTGCCTGGTCGCGATGGAGGCCTGCGCCACCGCGCACTTCTGGGGACGTACGCTTGCAGCGCTGGAATACCGCGTCCGCCTCATCCCGCCCGTCTACGTCAAGCCGTTCGTCAAGCGCCAGAAGAACGACGCCGCCGACGCGGAAGCCATCGTCGAGGCGGCGCAGCGACCGGCGATGCGAACGGTCGAGATCAAGTCGCGCGAGCAACAGGCGCGCGCCATGCTGTTCCGCACCCGGGAGATGCTGGTCGGGCAGCGCACGCAGATGGTCAACGCCGTCCGGGCTCACATGGCCGAGCACGGGCACATCGTCCCGCACGGCCTGGGACGGGTCCAGGCTTTGGCGCTGACCATCGGTGATCCGGAAACAGATCTGCCCATGCTGGTGCGAGACTTGGCTCGCCTCCATCTCGATCAGATCGAGCAGCTCTCGGCGCAGATCGCGGCGCTCGACAAGAAGATGGCCGCCGAGGCCAAGGCGAGCCGGATCGCCGCCCGCCTGCAGCGCATGCCGGGCATCGGACCCGTCACCGCCATCGCCATCGAGACCTTCGCGCCCACCATGGCGAGCTTCGATCGCGGGCGGGACTTCTCGGCCTGGCTCGGCCTGGTACCGCGCCAGCACTCGAGCGGCGGCAAGGCCAAGCTCGGACGCACGTCGAAGATGGGACAGCGCGACATCCGCAGGCTGCTCATCATCGGCGCGATGTCGGTCGTCACATGGAAGGGTCGAAGCGGCGCCGCGCCGGGCTCGTGGCTCGCGCGGATGCTGGCGCGCAAGCCGCGCATGCTTGTCGCGATCGCGCTCGCCAACAAGATGGCGCGGGCGATCTGGGCGATGATCGCCCATGACCAGGATTACCGGGAACCGGCGACCGCCAGCTGCTGACAGGCAGGAGGCAGCCGCCGGCTGTTGGGAAGGTGAGGAGAGCGACGAACCGTATGGGCACATGATCGGAGATCCGGGCTGGCAAACCAGGGGCTTGCAACGAGCTTCGAGCTCTCAAAGTTGTTCTGGAGCCGGTCCGCGCATCACCATACCGGCCAGCGGCGTGACAGGCCGCACTCCAGGCCTGACACATGAGCGCCGTCGATCACGCCCCGCGGTTCAGAAAGTCCTTGCCTGCAAGGGGGCATCCACACATGCACGCCGGATCACATAGACATCGATTTTGCGCCCGCGCACGTCGTCATCGGTGATGCCGTGGACCGCGGTGGCGGTTGGGGGGAATCGGGTGCGACGGCTCGCGCAACGCATGCCAGTGCCCAGCGGAAGTACCGGGAACGGTCGATTGCACGGCTGCCAGGTAAGGAGAACGCTCGAGAGTCGACCCGCATCGTCCGCGCCTACGAAGCGCCTCTCATCGGTTGATCAGGTCTGCCACGAACCGCTCGGCGGCGAAAAAGGCGGTCTCGAGTAGCTACCGGTAATCCGGGAGCGGCCGGATGTTTGACGATTCAAAGCTGCGCTTGTCGTGCCTCGAATTGCGGTGAGAAGTGTCGGACGACCATCTCTGGTTTCCTGCACCACCGTTGGGCCGAGCGTCGCGGAGCGGGCGGCGACGGCCGCAAGATCGAAGATGTCGCGAGGTTTGAACGAAGCCGCACGATAGCGGACCTTCTTCGCGATGATCTCCTCGCACGTTTGCAGCGCGATGGTGTGTCCGTGCTGTACGATGACGTTGTTTTCTCGCACGTCTTCCCCGGCGCCAGGGACCTCGCCTCCCCGACCAATTACCACGATACGACGCTGGCACCATTGAGCGTGAAGCATATGGGCCCGTTCGGCAACAACTGGATCCTGTACGGCAAGGACAAGCCGGCGTTTATCATCGCGCGACCGGGCAACGGCGCGAGCGTCGGCTTCGCGGTCGCGACGCCGGCTGACGTCGATCCCTTCCGTGCCGCCGGGCTCGCCAACGGCGGCTCCGACGAGGGCGCGCCTGGCGCGCGCAATCGTCACTGTCATTTTGCAAGCGGATCCTCTTCGTCGTGCATGAGCCTCTGAGGCGGGCGCGCATGCCGATCAGTGAGCGGAAAGCCCGGTCAATTGGGACGCAACACAGGGACGGGGAACCGTCGATTGCACAGTGGTGGCGGACCAGTGTGCCGGAGGGCCGACGCAGCACTGCCGACCTCTCCCTATTGGCGAAGCGCCCGCGAAATCGCTCGAGGCGCTGATCGCCAATCGGAGCCATGACGGGTGCCCGACAGTCCTTTGCGTAAAGCTTGGTTATCGCTGCAATGACGAGGAGAAATTCAGGCCGTCTCCTTCCACAGCGCCAGCTGCTTCTGCGCGACCTCGCTGCCCTGCGCGGCGGCGCGCTCCAGCCAGTGAATGCTCTTATTTTTGTCGGCGGGCCCGCCGATCCCCCGCGCGCGCATGTCGGCCGCGGCCAGCTGCGCCTCGATCATCCCGCCCTCAGCAGCGAGCGAATACCAATGCAGCCCGCCGCTCTCGCTCTGCGCCGTGCCCTGACCCTTGCAGGTCATCACGGCCAGATTGTACTGCGCCAAGCGATGTCCCTGCGTAGCCGCCTTCTCATACCAGCCGACCGCGGCGGCGAGATCGACAGGCACGCCGCGCCCGGTGCAGTACAGGACGGCAAGCTGGAACTGTGCGGCGGCATGACCCTTCTGGGCGGCGCTGCGGAACCACGTCGCCGCCGCTTCCGCGTTCTGCGGCATGCGATGACCTTCGAGGCACATGGACCCGAGGATCGCCTCGGCATCGCTCTGCCCGGCGGCCGCCGCGGCCTGGAACCAATGCACGGCACCCTCGCCGTCCGTCTGCCGATCAGCCGCCGAGAACAGGTAGCCGAGTTGCATGAAGGCCGGCCCGTAGCCGCGCGCGGCGGCTCGGCGGAAGAGGGCTTCCGCCTTTCCCGGAGACGCGTCAACGCCATCGCCCTTTAGATAAAGCTGGCCAAGCGCCGTTTCGGCTTCCGGATCGCCGTCCTTGGCCGCCCTGGCTAACCAGAAGGCGGCCCGCGCCGGGTTGACCGGCCCGCCTTGCCCGGCGAGCAGCAGGCGCCCGAGCTGGATTTGCGCCGGGCGGATCTCCTGCTCCGCCGCCTTCTCGTACCAGACGCAAGCTTGCACGCTGTTCTGCTCGATGCCGAGACCCTTGAGGAGGAACACCGCGTAATTGAACTGCGCCGTGGCATGTCCCTGCTCAGCCGCGCGGGCGAAGAACTTGGCGGCTTGGGCCAGCGTCTTGGGCAACCCCTCGCCGCGCGCGTACAGCCGCCCCAGCGTGAACAGGCATTCGGGGTGGCCGAGTTCGGCGCCCTTGCGATACCAGATCGCTGCCTCCTCCAGGTTCGGCGGCGTGCTGTCCCCGCGCGTGTAGAAGTCGCCCAGCCCCAGGATCGCCGGCAGGTGATCCTTCTTGGCGGCGGCGCGCAGGAAGGTTTCGGCGCGAATGACGTCCCTGGCGACGGCCTCGCCGCGCCACAGCATCATCCCGGCCTGGAACTGCCCAACCGTGTTTCCCTTGGATGCGGCATCGATGAACAATTCCGCGGCTTCGCGAGTGTCGCGCGCGACACCCTTGCCGTTGGTGAGCAGGTCGGCGAGCGCGACCTGCGCGCCGACGCCCGGGGGCACGCGCTCCGTGCTATCGCGGCGGACCCGCACGAGGCCCGCGGCTTCAAGGCGCTCGCCTTCAGCGATCTCTACGAACAAAACTACGACACTGCCCTGGAGAACTACGCC
>CALMGA010000007.1 GCA_937863205.1 uncultured Beijerinckiaceae bacterium
TGGAGCGCGGGCCCTGGTGGCGGAATTGGTAGACGCGCTGGTTTCAGGTACCAGTGGTGAAAGCCGTGGAGGTTCGAGTCCTCTCCTGGGCACCACGCATTCTTCATGCGATCGCAATAAGTTGCTGATTGGCTTGGGTGATTAGGCAGCCGCTCTGACACAGCGGACTGACACATTGGCCATCAAAATGCCCGCACCCGTGCGCTTCGCCAACGGAATCTGGCACCTCAACATCCGGGTCCCGCGCGACCTCGCCGCCGTCCTGCGCGGGACGGTGGTGACCCTCCCCGTCGTCGACGAGCACGTCACCGTGCGGATCAGCGGCAAGGTGGTGCTGTCGCTGCGGACCAGGGATGGCGCCGAGGCGAAGCAGCGTTTCAGACCCGCCGAAGCCGCCCTCGGCAGCCATTTCGCCAAGATGCGGGCGGCGAAGTCCAGGGGCCTCTCTTCGCCGCAAGCCGGTCCGCCCGCATCCGGCATCGCGCCGGCGCAGGCCTCGACTATCCCATCCTTGTCGCACAAGATGGTCGTCGCGCTCTCGGGTGAGGCCTACCGCGATTTGGTGGACAAGGGCGAGGACAGCATCGGCCCCGACGACTTCGCCGAGGCTCAGGCGATCCATGAGGAGCAGGTCGCCAGCTACATGCATGGCGATCCGGTCGAAGGCGAAGGATCGCTCGCCAGGAAAAAGGCAGCGTTCCTCGCCGACCTCGCGCTTCCGCATGGGCCGGCCCTGCTGGCCTGGAGGCAAGGCGGTCTCGACTTCGGTTCCCTTCGTGTGACAAGGGAAGAAGCTCTGGAAGAGCTGTTCGGTCGTGAGGCCGACCGGATCGCGGCCAAGCACGGCCTGTCGCTCGATCCAGCCTCGCGCCTGGCGCTTCTCCGGCAGATCGGAACGACGCGGATCCTGGCCACGGCGCGGCTGAAGCGCGCCGCGGACGGCGACTTCTCTCCCGACACCAACCTGTCGCGCTTCCCCGATTACCGCGGGCTGCAGAAGGTGACCGTCGCCGACCTCTTCAAGAGTTGGCGCCTCCACAACGCCGACAAGGTCGCGGGCAGCACCATCCGGCGCTACACGCCGACCCTGAACAGCCTCGCCGCCTTCCTGCCGGGCAAGGACATCCGCAAGATTGGCGAAGACGACATCTGGGCCTGGGCGGAGCACCGGCGCGATCACGATAAGATCGCCGTGCGCACGATCAATCGCAACGACCTCGTCGCCGCGAGCTCGGTGTTCGCCTTCGCTGTAACCCGTGACGGCAAGCGCCTGCTCGGCGCCAACCCGGTCAAGTGCGTGAAGCTCGACGAGCCCAAGATGCGCAAGCTGCGGGCACGGACCTTCCGCAAGGACGAGATCACCACCATCCTGACCCTGGCGCGTGGCGTCACGATCAGCCGCGCCTACCCGCGAGCCTCGGCCTCGCGCCGCTGGGTGCCCTGGATGTGCGCCTACCTCGGCTGCCGCGTCCAGGAACCGTGCTGGCTGAAGAAGGACAGCTTCTGGGTCGAGGACGGCGTCTGGGTGGTGGAGTTCCCGCAGACCAAAGACGGCAACGCGCGTGTCGTTCCCCTGCATGATGCGCTGATTGCCGAAGGCCTGGTCAGGTACGTGCAGGCAGCGCCCGATGGCTGGCTGTTCGTCGAGGACAAGCCGCGCGAAAAGGAAAGCATCCGAACCCTTCAGGAGCAGCGGGCCAGCGAGATCTCCGCGTGGATCCAGCAACGGATCGGGTTGGAGGACGGCGTCGACCCTTCCCACGGCTGGCGTCACACCTGGATTACGATCGCGTCCAGTCTGAGCGTGAACATCAACAAGCGTCACCAGAACGCGATCAACGGTCACAACAAGAACAAGGATGCGTCTGACGGCTACTGCGAGTTTCCGGTTGCGGAGTTGAAAGCAGCTCTGGACAGGTTTCCTGTTTTCTGCCTCGACGAGCGCTGATCGAAGATGCCGTTGGAGCGACAACAGCGTGTACTCAGCTGAGGCTGGCTGGGGCGGGAGGAGCCGCAGCCACCGTACGAAGCCGGGCCAACCCGACCGACCATCGAGGGGACTGCCCTTTCCGGTACGAGCCCTAGACCAGGGCCGCGTACAGGCCAAGGTCGGGGCGTTGCATGTGCACAAGTGCCGTCGATCTCTGCTCCCGACCTGAAGCGTGGGACGAGAATGTAGGCGGCATCCGCCGGGACGCTGTCGAGCCGCAGCGAGTCGCGATACCGATGATGTATGTCCACCAAGCCGTCGTGCACCGACTTGCAGCTCGCGCGGTATTCGGCATCGAAGAGAGTTTACTCATCAACAGTGAACGTGCTCGGGTTGAACAGGCCAGAGTAGCCCAACGGGATCAGTTGCTGGGGATGTGACTTCGGTGCTGATCAGCATTGAGCTCCTACGTCGATCCACGCTGGCTGACTTGCACCTTCTCGCCTTCGGCAACGAAACGCTCCAAAAGGCTACTTCAATTGTTATATTCTATCAACGCGCTTCAATTCAGCACTAAGGATCGAAGCTGCGAAGCAGTTGAGGAAAGATCAGCTAAGTCGACTGTGGCGGTCGAGAGCTGTTCCATTCCGCACGCAAGAAGATAGCGTTCGAGAACACCTGGAGTCTGGAGTGCCGTATGATGCGGGTAAAGCAACATAAGCTTTGAGCATGCGTATAAGCGCGCGTAGGCCATCATCTGGTAGACATCACTTTGCGAGACGCCCCATTTCGCTTGTTCGGCGCGGGGCACCAAACGCTTCCATTTGGTATCGATTACCATGAGGATCTCTGAGCCGTGCTTGACCAGGATATCCGGTCGCGTTTGGAAGTGCTCGCGACCGCGTTGCCCCTCGGCATCAATCTCGTTCATGCAGTAATGCCGACCACCTTGAGCGATGATGTGGAACGCGTGACCGCGCATTGCTCGCTGCAGCACTTTCGCCACATAGGCCTCAAACAGGCGTCCCATGTCGAAGAGGAGCGCGGTACCCGTGACGTGGCCGGAACTCGTTGTCTGGTAGTCCCCTTCAAAAAGTAATCGAGCAAGCCGCACGAGTGGTCCCCAGCGCCGGTCGGTGCGTTCAAGATGGATCTGTGACCAAGGCACGTGTTGCGATTGGAGATCACCAACCTCTGCATACGCGAAAGCAAGTTCGGCCAACCGCCGCTGTGTCTCGGCACGGCGAGCGAAACGGCGTAGGCGTTGAACTGCAGCTTTCATGATGCGATTCAGAAGCACGTCGGGCGAGAGCGCATCGTACCGGCACGCAAGCCGCCAAGGACTGGCAGCCAGTGTCGTGAACTGCCGGACCATGTCCAATCGGCCGCGCAGCGACGGTAGGTCTTCCTCATGGTTGAGGTAGCGTCTAGGCAGACCGTGGCGGACGGCGTCGATGAGGCGGTCGGCGAATAACCGCACCAAGACATCGAGCAAAGTCTGGTGCTGGATGCCGAGACAAGCGGCGCCCTCCGGTGCGACCTCCAGATCGTGCACGAGCGAAAGCATGTGGATGAGACGCTCGCGCGCGCCCTGCTCGCCCTTCGGCCCATCGATCTTAGGCAGGATCTCGAGGGTGTGCTCGCCGGCTGCGATTACGCCGACAATGTTCTGCGCGCGGACAAAGCGGCCGCCGTCGACCAGGATGCGCGTACCATCCAGGCCGCCCAGCATTGAGTTGCGGGCGACCGCGAGCAGCTGGTCAGCAATATGTCGGGTCAGCCCCTCCTGCCCGATTGCGCGCTTTTCCCATTCGAGGAGAGGCTTCACGAGATGAAACACTTGTAGGCGTCGTCCGCGAACTGAGCCCTGATCGACCAGCGGCGACGCTCATCATGCTCATCGCTGTTCGCGCCCGTACTGCCGGGCGGCTTTAGCGGCGCCCACACCACGAACTTGCCTTGGCCTGATGCGGCATCGGCGTCGCCCAAGACGGCAGCTACCTTTTCCCAATCCTCAAAAAAGTACTCCTGAAGCAGAGGCATCACCTTGGTGCGCATCACCCTGTCGATGTCCTCCCTTGATGCGCACGTCATGAAGAACCCATGCCCGATCTGGTGCTCGCGGTCGAAGAGGTATTCAATGCGCGCGTTGATGCTCCTCAGCATGGACTGCAGAGGCACGTCACCAACGGCCTCTGGCAAGCGTTCCGGCTCGGGCATCAACTCCACGAAGTCAAATCGTCGCCGCAACGCCGTGTCCAGAAGCGCAATCGAGCGATCGGCGGTGTTCATGGTGCCAAGGATGTGAAGGTTAGGTGGTACGCCAAACAGGTCTCGCGAGTAGGGCAGGCGTACCTTGATTTCTCCGACCGCACCGATCCGCTTGTCAGGCTCAATCAAGGTAATGAGCTCGCCAAACACCTTGGATATGTTGGCACGGTTAATCTCGTCGATGATAAGGACATAGGCGTCAGCCTCACCACCTGGCTGCTCGCCGCCGGAGAGAAGGTGCTGGAGCGCTTCGCGCTTGAGCAATCCCTCCTGAAGCAGGTAACAGGAACGCATGGTAAAAGGCTTGGAGTAGATGGTGTCTGCCGACAGAGGTTCGTCGGGTAGAAGGAGCCAGCGGACGCTTCTTCTATGGTGATATTCGTCGTCTGCACTCTGCTCGAAACGGTACGGTCCGGTGACCTCGCCGATCGCACGGAACTCCGAATTTCCATTTGAAATGACGACTAGGTCGCCTTTCTGCATCACCGAGCGGAACTGCCAAAGTTGCGAGATATGTCCGCTGGACGCCTTTGCCTCGGGCTCAATCTCCTTCCAACGCGCGACGAATGGTTGATAGCCCCTGCCGCCGTCATAGCGCTGGTCTGACCAGTCTTCCTCTCCTCCCCAGCCGAGCGCGATGTAGTTACCCTCGACTGCAGCCTGGAAGATATAGTCTTCAATTCCTGCGCGGCCAAGCGACATCTTGAATACTTGACGGTCATTGACTCTCAAGCCGGCGCTCCGCCGGACAGTCTTGCGCGCTTGCTCGGCCAGGGCAGATATCTCGCGGAATACCCCGCGTTTTGACACGAGCCGGAAGCCCCCACTTACCTCGCCTGCCGGCTCATCCGCACCGGTATCGGGTCTCAAGCCTTCCACAAATTCCTCGTACGAGTAGCTCTGGTGAAAGGTGACGAATTGGATACGGCGAGCGTCGACGAGGCGTCGATATTCCGCCATCAGCGCCATTCGAAAGTCGTCCTGGAGCAGCGGATCGTTTTCAGCCAAGCCGTTGCAGATCCTAACGGCGTGGGACGCGGTGGCGAAGGTCTTGCCCGTCCCGGGAGGCCCGTAGAGAATCAGGTTCGCGGGCTGCACAACTCCCCGATGCAGGTCTGCCGGTGCAACCTCGTCTTCTACTCCATTCTGTCCGTCAATCACTTTGAAGCCTAGCGCGCTGAGTACCTGACGAGCACCTGTGCCACCATAAGGGCCATCCACGCCGTGCTGTAACCTATAGGCGGCATTGGCGATTCCTTTGGATGGGTAATGCTTCCCATTTCTCAGGACGCGATATCGGACGTTCTGAAGGCTCAATCCATACTTTGCGACGAACTTAGCATCGCCGAGCGCGTCGCACTCATCCATCGCTTGATGGACATGCGTTTGGTCGATCGCGGGTCCCACTTCACTAGCCTCCTTCCCAATGCTTTGGCGCCCTCAACAGGACATCGAAAGTAGTTGTAAATCGGCGCGAGATCGTGAACCCACAAGCATTGCTTGTAATTTATAATGACGATGGTCGTGCCGTGACGCCGGCACCAAATAGCATCCAGAAACCATGCCGACACGTACGCCGGGCGTATAAAATAACATGAAAGTAGGCGATTGCGCCGCCTTCCTGCATATCATCGGTGATCTTCGTGCAAAGTGCTTGCAGAGAAGATCGATAAGGTGGCGTCAACTACAGTTTGGACAAGGAGGCTCCGATCTAGGCGCGTGTTGCGCGCCTCGCAGGAGGTTTCCGGAATGAGTAGACAAGCGTGACAGGCAGCCCCGTGCAGCGGTCTATCGTCGTGTTCGTTGTCCGGGCCGTGTTCAGCGCAGATAGGGTCGTTTGAGCAGAGCCGCAGCTTTGCCATCGTAGCCGCCAGGAGGGCTGGAACGCGCTCGGCCATGCTGCTGAGACCACCCAGCGTTCCCTGGCCGCCAGCCGTCGACGTGTAAATCAGGATACCGAAGCGGTCGGTCTGCCCCGTCCCACCCGCGTAGATACGCTCCTTGAGAGATGAGAGCGGATAGCCGCAGTCCAGAGCCAATTCGGCTAGCAAGGCGTGCGACAGGGAGTGCAGGGCCCAATAGGCAGTGCCGAGGTGCTTGGGCGGTCGATTGAAGCGGGCGGCATCACGCGCTTCGCCCGCCTTCAGGAGTTCTCCCCGCTGCGTGACCTCAGGCACTTGAAGCCACGTGTGCAAAAAGTCCGGCGCGATATGGAGAAAGATCCCCTCGCCGAACTGCTCTACGGCTGGGAGCCACTCGACGCTGCGGGCTAGGTCGGCGCCGTCAACGGCGAGTTGGATCTCATCGAGGTCGCTTTCGGCCGATGTTGGGGGCGGCTCCAGGCGCGTGAAGCCGTAAAGGCAGGTCACCTCGCGGAGCCGATGCACCCTGACGACGCCCCGCAACAGGTCTTCCCATGGCGCAGTCAGGCCGAGGCGCTCGCGATCGATCGTTTCGGCGAAGAGGAACGAGGACGGGCCGTCGTGGCCGATCCCACGCTGACCTGACGCGAGGAGGTCAAACTCGGCGAGCTTCGGGTTGGCCGCGCCCTGTGACGCTCCCGCGCCGCCCTCCTCGACCGCACTTGTGATCTCGCGGTCCGGGAAGGGCGCGAAAGCCTCCTTGGTCGTCGGCAGGGTGCGGAGCACCTGGAGCCAGTTCGGCAGGGCTCGAAGGCTTTCGATCGTTGAATGATGCTCCTGGACGGCTTGGCGCACGCGGCTGTCGGACTTGCTGAGCGAAATGACCGTCACCGTCTGGGCAAAGTAGGTGTTGGTGGCTGATCGAGGAAGGAGCCGCAGATCCTTGTCGCAGGTGTCATCGGGCAGCCGCCGGGGATAAAGCCAGGGGCTGTGGCAGCCGCACCGCCCAAGGAACTTGGGCTTATAAAGGTCTCCGAGTGAGACGGACGCTCCGCAGGTGCAGCGGACGGAGATGTCCGCCGGATCCGAGCTCACGCCACGTTCGACCCAAAACATCGCTTTGCGGCAGGTCCGATCGCCCTCGCGATGAGCGAGCCCGCGCCAGTCAATGTCTTGGAGGTGGCCGCCCGCGCAGGCCGCAACGAAGCGGATCGGGTTGACGGCGCTCTTCTTGCTCTCCCCCTGGTAGGAGAGCTTGCCGCCCTTGGTGACGTCGAGGTCGCGGTACTCGATCATGCGCCGGCGCTTCTCGGCCCGAGCCGGCCCCGGCTCGGCGCCGCGCTCGGCGACACCGTCGGCCTTGACGTCGTCCGCGGTGAACCATGTCGGGAAGATCATGACGTCGACGCCCGGCGCGCCCTTGTCTTTGCGGTCCTCGTCGTAGACGGGCGGCTGCCGCAGGCCGTGGAAGGTCGGGCTGAGCTTATCGCCGAGCTGCTGCCGAAGAAGCGGCACGAGGCGATCCTCCTCGACCGGCTTCCAATCGGCGTAGCGCCAGCCTTGCAGGCCTCCCACGACGACTGCGTGTTCGGGTAGGTCGAGCATCGCGCCCGGGCCATAGGTCAGGAGCAGTTGGCTGAAACTCTGGGTGATGTCGGCCATTTCGGGATCAGTTCTCGAAGGCTGCGCCGTCGGGGCTCCGGAGCTTCAGCAGTGAGACCGGTTCCGTGTCCCGCATCGACCGCCCCGCCTCGAACCACGTCCTGTTGCCGGTGATGTTGCCGCCCTGTGAGAGCGGTTCCTGGAGCAGGCGCTTCACGGGATCGCCCTTGCCGTAAACGAAAGCGTCGCCGTTCCGGGTTTGCCGGTCGGCAATCTCGATCCAGGCGTCCCGCAGCTCGTCGAGCCGCGCGAGGCAGCGGCGCATCGCGTCCGCGTCTTGGCCGGCGACGCCCATCTTCTCCGCCACGATGACCCTCACAGCCTCAAAGGCGTCTGCGTGTTCGGCAAGGTGCTCGGCGCCCGTCTGCGGCGTCAGCGCCGGCTCAATGTGGCGCGCCCCGGCGACGAGAGTCGCGGCGAGCGCGCGATCGAGGGCGCGACCCGCGAAGGGCGTCACGCTCGTGGCCTCGACGGCGCGATAGAAGCTCATATGGAAAGCGCGGAACTGCTCGTAGTGCGTCCGGTCCCGCGGCTTGTGTATGTTGAGCAGCGTCACAACAAGCCCGGGCTTCTCGGCCACGCGGCCGACGCGCGACGTCGCCTGGATGTACTCAGCCGCGGTCTTGGGCTGTCCCTGAACTACCATGAGGCCGAGTCGGCCGATGTCGAGGCCGACCGAGATCATGTTGGTCGCCATGGCCACGTCGACCGCATTCTTGTCGCGCGCGGGGAGGCCGAGGCGCGTACGGGCTTCGGATACCTTGTCGGTGCTGTAGCGCGAGGTCAGCTCCTGGATCTCGCGCAGGGTGCGGTCGGCGAAAGGCCAACCCTCCGGCGACCGGCGGACGCGATCCACGCCGTAGGTGGTGAGGTGCGTGCGCACCTCGTCGTCGACGATGCGTCGTGCGCCCCCAAGCTCGCGCAGAGCGTTGAAGTAGCAAAGGGCTGTCAGGTACGGGTCGGCGGGGTCGTCCTTGGTGCCCGTCGACAACGCTTGCGCGCCCGCCAGCAGGGTCTGCAGGGTGCGCAGGAAAACGAGCTTCGGACCTCGCCCCGGCGAAGCGACGCCGGCGTAGAGGCGAGAGGGCGTGACACGGTCGACCTTCGCGAAGAAGGAGTCGTCCCGGCCGACGCCGGGCGGCGGGAAGATCGCGGTCCGGTCGCGGCCGAACAGGTTGCGGATCTGCGCGTCCGCGCGCCTCACCGTGGCGGTGGAGGCGACGATCTTGGGGCCGCGCCGTTCGCCGTTCACTCGGCGCGAGGACAGGAGGTCAAAGGCGGTCTCATAGAGCCCCGCTACGGTGCCGAGCGGGCCGGAGATAAGATGCAGCTCGTCCTGGATGATGAGATCGATAGGCCGCAGCTCCGCTTCCAGAGCGCGCCCGGCCGTTCTCTCCTCGGCGCCGTAGAAGCCCTGATCGTCCACCCGGTTGACGTTGCCGAAGAAAGCGCCGCTGCGCCCTTCCCATGGCACGCCGGCGAACTTGTCGACGGTGGCGATCATGAAGGCCGGCAGGCGGCGGTAGATCTCATCGTCGACCACGACGATCGGCAGGCGCTGCTGCCCCGTGAAAGGGCAGTTGCGTTCGAGGCCGTCGCAGGTGATGTCGAGCCGCTGCGGCATCGCGACATTGGGGTAGATGTGGAAGCCCTCTTTGCGCAGGGGCGTGCCGCACCACGGGCAGTCCTTGATGGGCGCCGGCGCGGGGCCGCCCTTCTTGTGCTCCTGCAGCCACCGGACCGCCGTCCCCTCCTTCGGGCTCTTGCTGGTGCCGAAGGTGTTAGGCGTCGCGCCGCCGCCGACCCAGAGGCCGATCTCGATCGGCCAAGTGCCCAGGCGTCCCTTCTCCTGCCGCTCCAACTCCAGGGCGCAGACGAGGCCGGCAGCGCGCTGGAGTTGGTCAAGTGTCAAAAGGCGCAGCGTGTAGCGCATGACGACCGATAGGCCGGCGCCGGCGAGGCCGGGGTTGGCGAGCCGCCGCCGCGCGATCGCGAAGGCCGCGAGGCCGAGATAGGCCTCGGTCTTGCCGCCGCCCGTGGGGAAGAACAGCAGGTCGACGATCGGTCGGTCGGGATGGGCCGGCGAGGCGAGCCCTTCGAGGTTGAGCAGCACGAAAGCGAGCTGGAACAGGCGCCAGCCCGGCGCCTTCTTCGGTGGCTGCCCGTTCTGCGCCACCGAGCGCTGGATGTTGGCTCGCGCCATCACCCGGTTGGCGATGGCGAAGGCTTCGCGGCTGAACGGGTCGGCGATGAGATGGGCTATGCCGCCCGCGATCCGGCGCCGCGCCGCCTCGACGTTGGCGAGGCATTCGTGCGCGACCTCCCGCCGCCGCGCCCCGTCGACGACAGCCGCGACCTCGGCCTGCCCGGCCGCCCAGCGCGCATAATCGGCCGGCAAGGCGTCCAGCACAGCCGCCAGCGCCTTCACATCGAGGGCCGCCGCGGCGAGCGCCTCCATGCCGCGCTCGATGCCGGCGACGTCGAGGTCTGCGCCGAGCTTCTCGACCTCCTGGACAGGAATCGGATTGGTGAAGACCCGCGTCACGCGGCCTTCCGCGTCCGGTGGCGCCCAGTCGCCTGATGTGTTGTGGCCGACGGCGTAGGAGAACACGTCGCGGTAGTGCAGGTCGGCGAGGCGCGCGTCGAAGTCGGGCGCGTCGTAGGAGGCGCGGTCGTCACGCGGCGCGAATCCTGATGGCGCGGTTAATTCCAGCCTCGCCTGAAACGCGAAAGCAACGTCGCCGAAGCGGCGCACCGCCTCGGGACGCGCGTTGACCAGGAAGACCGAAACGGCGAGGAGGTCGCGGTGCACGCCGTCGATCCCGGCCGTGCGGGTCGGGCGGGCGGAAACAACGAGGCGTAGGCAACCGCCGGGCACCTGCGGCGCCGCGCTGTCCCACAGGTCGATCGCCTGCGCTTCGCCGTTGCGTTGGGCTGCGAGCGGAATGGTCACGCGTTCCTCGCGCGGGATGCGGCGCCAGGCCAGCGTTCCCTTGTGTGGCTCGCGGGGCCGCTCGCCCACCGCCATCGCGGCCTCGCGCCGGGCTGGCAGCAGCACGGCCTCGTCGAGCGGCGGCTCGGTGACGTAGTCGCCCCAGGTGACGCGCGCCTCTAGCTCGCGCGCGCCTTCGGGCAGCAGCACGGTGAGGCCGAGCGACGAAGGCTCGAAGGAGCGGGACGGCGGGCGCTCGTTCGCGCCCTCGTCGGCAGGCACGCCGCGGCCGGTCGCGCCCTGCTCCATGCCTTCACTGCTGCGCTGCTCCTCCAACCGCAACTCGGCTTGCTCCTCGGCGGTCCTTTCGTCGGAGGCGCGGGCCGGCGCCTGCGCGGCCGTGGCGCCTGCGCCGCGGCGCGGCCCGAGGAAGCCGGTGAGGTAGAAGGTCGAGGGGCTCGCGCCGGCCAGCACCTCGCGGGCGAGGTCAGGGTCGCGGTCCGGACAGGGGCCGACGAGGTCGCGGCGCATCATGTCGAGCAGGCG
>CALMGA010000008.1 GCA_937863205.1 uncultured Beijerinckiaceae bacterium
TGCTGCCGGCCTACACGCTGCTGCTCGGCCTGCTCGCCCTGCTCGGCTACATGGGGCTCGCCGCCCATCTCAAGGTCGCCGACAAGAACGACATCGTGCCGGCGCTGTTTCAGACCATGTTCCCGCCCTGGTTCGCCGGCTTCGCTTTCGCGGCGGTGGCGATCGGCGCCCTGGTGCCGGCGGCGGTGATGTCGATCGGCGCCGCCAATTTGTTCACCCGCAACTTCTGGAAGGCTTACGTCGACCCCGCCGTGACGCCGGCCGGCGAGGCGAACGTGGCCAAGATCACCTCGCTGCTGGTGAAGGCCGGCGCGCTGGTGTTCATCGTCGCCCTGCCGACGCAGTTCGCCCTCGATCTGCAGCTGCTCGGCGGGATGTGGATCCTGCAAACCTTCCCGGCGGTGGTGTTCGGCCTGTTCACCGGCTGGTTCCGGGCGCCGGCCCTGCTGGCGGGCTGGGCTGTCGGCTTCGTCACGGGGACCACGCTGGTCTATGTCAACGGCATGAAGCCGCTGCACACCTTCGTGGTCGGCGACAGCAAGGTGACGGTCTATATCGGCTTGATCGCCCTCACCGTGAACATCCTCGTCACGATGCTGGCCAACGTGCTCGTTCCCATCGGACGCAGGGTACAGCCGGCGGAATAGCCGTCGACTTCGCGGCTGCATGCATCCGCCGCCCGTTTCCCGCATTGATCCCTTGAGACTGGAGGGCGCGGGAATGAGCATGCCGAGCGATGTGACGGCGGATGTCGCGGACGCGATGGAGGCGACCGGGACGCGGCATGCTCCGGCAGCCGCCGAGGGGCACGGCCGATCCCCGCGGATCCCGCCCGAGGTGGCCGGCTTCGCCGCGGCGGCGCTGGTCACCTTCCTCGGCATCGCCGTGGTCGGACCAAGGCTTCTGACCTTGCGGCGATCGACGTCGGCACGGGTCGACGACCTGCAGCGCCGGGCGCGCGAGGCCAAGCGGCGGGCGGATCGTGCCGCGGCGCAGGCCCAGGCGGCCGTGCAAGCCGCCGCCGCCCAGGCGAAAGCCAGCGGTCGCGACGCGCGGGCCCGGGCCCAAGCCCAGGCGAAAGCGGCCGGCAACCAGGCGAGAGCCGCCGGCAGCCAGGCGACGAACGCGGCCTATGACGCGGCCGCCACGGCCGGAAAGCGCTTGCGGCAACTCGGCGGCGGCACAATCCGCGCTAGATGGAAGTAAGCCGCACCGCCGGCGCCCCTTTCCCGACGATCAAGGACCCGCAATGGCCCGCGACCTGACGCACGCGACTTCCGCTCTCACCACGCACCAGATCGAAACGCGCGGCACCACCACGGCCGCCCTGTTCGCCGCCGACCCCGAGCGCTTCGCCAAGTTCCACGTCAGCTACGACGGGATGATCTTCGACTATTCCAAGCAGCGCGTCACCGCGGAAACGATGCAGCTCCTGTTCGGGCTCGCCAGGGCGGCCAAGCTCGACGAGCGTCGCGCGGCCCTGTTCGGCGGCGCCAAGGTCAACATCACCGAGGATCGCGCCGTGCTGCACATGGCGCTGCGCAACATGTCGGGCCGTCCAATGAAGGCCGGCGGCACCGATGCCATGCCCGGCGTCATTGACGTGCGCGAGCGCATGGGCGCCTTCGCCGACGCGGTCCGCGGCGGCGCGATCAAGGCGAGCAACGGCGAGCGCTTCACCGATGTCGTCAACATCGGCATCGGCGGCTCGGACCTGGGGCCGGCGATGGCGGCGCGAGCGCTCTCGCCCTTCGTCGCCCCTCACCTCACCTTGCATTACGTGTCCAACGTCGACGGCGCCGACCTCGGCGACACGTTGAGGACGCTGCCTTTGGAGACGACGCTGTTCATCGTCTGCTCGAAGACTTTCACGACGCTGGAAACCATGACCAACGCGCGCTCGGCCCGCGCGGCGCTGGCGGGCAAGCTCGGCGAAGCGGCGGTGGCCGACCATTTCTGCGCGGTGTCGACGCAGCTCGACAAGATCGCCGAGTTCGGCATTCGCGAGGATCGCGTCTTCGGCTTCTGGGACTGGGTCGGCGGACGCTATTCCCTCTGGTCGGCGATCGGCCTGTCGGTGGCCATCGGCATCGGCAAGGCGCAGTTCGAGGCGTTTCTCTCCGGCGGCGAGGACATCGACGCCCATTTCACCACCGCGCCGATCGAACGGAACATCCCGGCGCTGATGGCGCTGGTGGAGATCTGGAACCACAACTTCCTCGACCTTTCGACGCAGGCGGTGATCCCCTACGACCAGCGACTCGCCCGCTTCCCGGCCTACCTCCAGCAGCTCGAAATGGAGTCGAACGGCAAGTCGGTGGCGCTCGACGGCGCGCCGGTGACGATGAAGACGGCGCCGGTGATCTTCGGCGAGCCCGGCACCAACGGCCAGCACGCCTTCTTCCAGATGCTGCACCAAGGCACCGAGCCGGTGCCGATCGACTTCCTGGTCGCGGCCGTGCCGACCGACGCCGACCAGCACCACCACGACCTGCTGGTGGCGAACTGCTTCGCGCAAGGAGAGGCGCTGATGCGCGGGCGTTCGCTCGCCGAAGTGGAGGCACAGCTCAAGAAGAGCGGCGCCGGCGCCGACACGATCGCCACGATCGGCCCGCACAAGGTGTTCAGCGGCAACCGCCCGACCTCCACCCTGCTCTACACCAGCCTGACGCCGCGGGTGCTCGGCCGCCTCATCGCGCTCTACGAGCACAAGGTGTTCACGCAAGGGGTGATCTGGGACATCGACTCCTTCGACCAGTGGGGCGTCGAACTGGGCAAGGAGCTGGCCGGGCGGCTGGTGCCGATCGTCTCCGACAAGGGCGCGTCGACGTCGGCGCTCGATTCCTCGACGGCCGGCCTGATCGAGGGCATGCGCAAGCTCGCCGGCTGAAGCACCGGATCAAAAAGCGCGCGGCGGTGTTCGGATGGATCCGATGCACCCTCGAAGATCGGGGTGCATCGCAGGCACCAGAAGGGATCGGGCGCTCTGTCATCCGCCGCCGCGCTTTGGAACGCTTTCTGGTCGCGTCCTTTGCTCCTTCTCGTGCTTGCGCCGATGTTGTTCGGCGCGAACGGCGTCGCGGCCCGCGTTGCCGTCAACGCCGTTTCGCCGCTGGTGCTCGTCACCCTGCGCTGGGCCATCGTGGTCGCCGCGCTCGGCGTGCTGCTGCGCCGGGATGAACGGCGCGACCTGCGCGACCTGTTGCGCAACCATCCCTGGCGGCTCGGCTGGATGGGTCTGCTCGGGTTCTCCGGCTTCAACGCCCTGTACTACCTCGCCGCTTATTCGACGACGGCGGTCAACCTGACCCTTCTGCAGTGTTTGATCCCGGCCCTGGTGCTGGCCGGCGCGGCGGCGGTCTTCCGCACCCGCATCACCACGGTACAGGTCGCGGGCATGATGCTGACGATCGTCGGCGCGCTGGTGGTCGCCTTCAAGGGCGACCTCCACAGCCTTTCGCATCTCGCCGTCAATCGCGGCGATGTTCTCGTGCTCATCACCTGCTTCTTCTATGCGGCCTATATCCTGGGCTTGCGTGTCCGCCCGCCCGGCTCCGCGCTCGTGTTCTTCGCCGGCCTGGCCGTGGTCTCGCTGTTGTGGTCGCTGCCCATGTCGGTCGGCGAGATCGCCCTCGGCTACGCCTCTTGGCCAAGTCTCAAAGGCTGGCTGGCGGCGGTATTCATCGCGTTCGGCCCCTCGTTCGCCGCGCAGGTCTTCTTCCTGCGCGGGGTCGACCTGATCGGGCCGGCGCGGGCCGGGCTGTTCACCAATCTTACCCCGGTCTTCGGCGCGCTGTGGGCGGTTCTGGTGCTGGGCGAGCGCGTCACGCCGATGCACGCCCTTGCCGTGGGTCTCGGTCTCGGCGGCATCGCCCTGGCGGAGTGGAACGGGGCCCTCGGCCGCGCGCGTTCAGCCGTGCACGTCGAAACGGCGGGCGATGCGGGCCTGCCATAGGCAGACCAAAGGCGTGACGACGAGCTCCATGGTGAGGCCGAACAGCATCGGCGCATGCGGCACCCCGGATGCGAAGACGCCGATGAGCCGCATCAGGCCGCCCAGCGCCACGATGGCGGTGAGCAGGCGGACCCGCCGGCCGTACCGCTCGATCTGCGGGATCGCTTCCCAGAAGGCCAGCCCGATGCCGAGCAGCAGGCCGCTGAGGTAGCGGACGTGACTGTCGAGATCGAGGTTGTGGGTACTCTCCCCGGTCATCGCCGAACCGAGCAACGCGCCGGACAAGCCGGCGCCGACCGGCACGAACCCGGCCAGCGCGATCACGCCCTGCAGGATCCGGCGCTCGGCCTCGCGCGACAGCCGGGAAGGTGTTTGACCCGAAGGACTTCGGCCGGGCGTGGTCTGGACGGCTGCCATCAGGCGGCTTGCGCCAGCGGTCGGCGCAACCGGGCGAACGCCCAATCGAGCCATTCGGTCAAAACCTCGATGTCGGCGGCGTCCACCGTGGCGCCGCACCAGATGCGCAGGCCGGGCGGGGCGTCGCGATAGGCGCCGAAGTCGTAGGCCACGCCCTCCGCTTCCAGTTCGGCCACGAGCGAGGCGGCGAAGGCGGCCTGGTCCGCCGGAGGGGCCGAGGTGACGGCGGGATCGACGATCTCCAGGCAAACACCGGTGATGGATCGGGTCTCCGGGTCGCGCGCCAGGAAGTCGACCCAGGGTGTGCGCTCGACCCAGGCGAACAGGGCGGCGGCGTTGGCGGCGACGCGGGCGTGCAGGGCCGGCAGGCCGCCGAGGCGTGCGGCCCAGTCCAGCGTGTCGAGGTAGTCCTCGACGCAGAGCAGCGAGGGCGTGTTGATGGTTTCGCCGGCAAACAGGCTCTCGTTGAGCCGGCCGTCGCGGGTCAGGCGGAAGATCTTGGGCAAGGGCCAGGCCGGCGCATGCGACGCCAGCCGGGCGACCGCGCGGGGGCCGAGGATCAGCATCCCATGCGCCGCCTCGCCGCCCATCACCTTCTGCCAGGAAAAGGTGACGACATCGAGCTTGGCCCAATCGAGCGGCATGGCGAAGGCGGCCGAGGTGGCGTCGCAGATGGTGAGGCCGCCCCGGTCGGCGGGGATCCAATCGGCGGATGGCACGCGGACGCCGGCGGCGGTGCCGTTCCAGGTGAAGACGACATCGCGCGTGAAATCCACGGCCGCGAGGTCGGGCAGGTGTCCGTAGGGGGCGAGGTGGGTGCGGACGTCGGCCAGCGGCAGCTCAAGCGCGTCGGTGATCCATTCCTTGCCAAAGGCCTCCCAGGCCAGCACGTCGACGCCGCGCGGGCCGAGCAGCGACCACATCGCCATCTCCACCGCGCCGGTGTCGGAGGCCGGCACGATGGCGATGCGGTGGGAGGCCGGCACCTGCAGCACGGCGCGGGTGAGGTCGATGGCGCGGGCGAGGCGCTCGCGTCCGGCGGCGGAGCGATGCGAGCGGCCGGTGAGCGCGCCCTCCAGCGCGGCAAGCGACCAGCCCGGCCGCTTGGCGCAGGGACCGGAGGAGAAGCGCGGGTTGACCGGCCGGCGGCCGGGCTTGGCAGGGAGCATGACGGGAACCCGAAGTGTGGGGCGGTGGTGGAAGGGGGAACGGCCGGCGATGGGCGCACATGCGGAGCTTTCGCGCCGCCGTCAAGCGGGGCTTCAATTGTCGATCATGTAGCGAACGCCGGCGCGGACTTCCTGCGTCGCGATGCTCGCACCCAGCACTTCACCCAGGTGAAGATAGCGATAATTGATGTCGAGCTTCGTATGCGCGTAGATATCGATGGCGATGCCCGCCGTCGCCGCGAAGGCGAAATTGTAGTAGTTGCCCGACACTCTGGCGTCGTTGTAGCCGTGGAGCGTCGTAGCCGTGCCCGGCAAAGTGAAGTAGGTATTATAGGCGGATCCGTCGGGATTGGAGAAGGTTGTGGCCGACAGGTAGTGCCCGAAGGCGATGCCGACACCCGCGCCGACGTAGGGTGTCACCCCGTACCAGTGACCGAGGTCGACATATCCGTTGACGAGCACGTCGTAGCTCGTCACGGAGCCTTGGTAGTTCGAAGAGCAGTTCTCGTAATAGGGTCGGTACACCGTCGTATCGGCATCGTTGAGGTAAGGCGCGTATCCGAGCTGACAGGTGCCGGTGTCGTTTTGGCTGTAGAGCGTCGAGGCGCCGAAGAACTTGCCGTACTGCCTGACCGAGATCGGCTGATGGAAGTCGGCGATCACGTCCGATCGGAACCACTTGTTGAAGGCGTATCCTGCCCCCAGCGATGCCGTGTAGCCGAGCTTCGAGCCGCTCCCCAAGCTGACCGTCGGCACCTGTCCCGTCGCCGTGGGCGCGTCGAGGTTCATGCTCGGCAGACGCGTGGCGCCGATGTCGCCGCGCACGTACCAACCCGAGCCGAACTCGACCTTGCTTTCGGCGATCGGCGGCGGCACGTCGCTGAATCCGTAGTCGAGGTCGGCAGCCCGGGCGGGCGCACGGGGCGAGGCGGCCGCGAGGAGCGCGACGGCGATCAGGCCGGAGGTCGAGGCTCGATGTGACATCAGTCGTTCCAAGCAAACGGGCTCTGGCCGTTCGTCATGAAAGGAAGTCTCAACCATAAAGTTTAAAGCAGGCTTAACCACGTTCGATAAGGTTTCGGTTGCCCGCACCAACAGAAAACGCGGGCCGGAGCCCGCGTTATCAACCCGTTAACGATGACGTTACGATCAGTGCGTGCCGATCAATACTTGCGGATGAGCGGCGGGGGCGGCGGCAGGAAATTGGCGAGGGTGTAGCGGAAACCGAGCCGGATGTCGTTGGCTTGCAGCTTGTAGTGCTGGACTTCGTTCGGGCACGAGTTCGCGCTGACGCAGTTGATCGCGCCGGAGCTGGCGTTACCCATGTTGAGGTACTTGTAGCTGAGTTCGAGCGTGACGTTGGGCGTCACGGCGAAGTCGAGGCCGGCCATGGCGGCGAAGGCGAAGTTGTTCTGGCTGTGGCTCTGGGCGAAGCCGCCGCCGCCGTTGCCAGCCCCATTGTAGGCGCCGCTGCCGTAGCTGATGTCGGTCAGGCCCTTGACGTTGATGTTGGCGACGCCGACGCCGGCGCCGACGAAGGGGGTGATGCCGTAGAAGGTGCCGATGTCGACGTAGCCGTTGACCAGGCCGACGACGGCGCGGATATGGGCGCTGTAGTTGTCATAGGCGCGCGCATCGTTGGGCGGCGGGTTGCCGTACTGATCGTAAGCGAAGGCGCCGATATTGTAGCTTTCGTTGGCGTGGAACTCCGCCGTGCCACGGTATTCGCCGGTGATGTCGGCGCGGAAATAGTTGTTGAAGCGGTAGCCCACGCCAAGGTCGATGATCGGGCTGTCGGTGATCGAGCTGTTCTCGTAGCGCACGTCGGGAACGTAGGTGTCGAAGGTCGAGGGCTTGGTGCGCAGGTCGTTGATGCCGACGCCGACGTCGCCGCGCAGGTAGAAGGCGCCATCGAGGGCGAGCGGCGCCACCGGCGGCTGGTACACGACGGGAGGCGGCGGAGGCAGAAGGTCTGCGGCATGAGCCGTGGCCGTGACGGCAAGGCTCGCGACGCCTGCCAGGCAAAAAGCCTTGAAGCTGGCCATAACAAGTGGTCTCCACACTGGACTTGGGCAACATCGCCCGAACATCCGATGGGCAGACACTGCCACGACAAGTTTAAAGGCGACTTAACCCTACCAATTAACCTTGAAGATCATCGCCTCCTCTGCATCGTCGGAAGCGTTGTTTCATTTTCGGCCACATCGCCCGAACGACCGGAGCCGGAAAGCTTGCCGGGCGAAGGCTCGCGCGCCATGGTCCGGGCACCAAGCGGGGCACCGCAAATAAGCAAGCCGGGGCGGAACAATGGTGACGATCGCGCAAACCACGCGAAACGCGACATGGGTCGGCAAGACGCCGCTCAATCGCGACCAGATCATCGGGTTCTGGAGCGCTTGGGCCGGCTGGATGCTGGATGGCATGGACTCCTTCATCTACGCGCTCGTTCTCGTGCCCGCGCTGCGGGAGCTGCTGCCGAAATCCGGCATCGCCGCCGCACCGGAGAACATCGCAAAATACGGCTCGATCCTGTTCGCCCTGTTCCTGGTCGGTTGGGGCTTTTCCTTCATCTGGGGACCGATCGCCGACCGCTTCGGGCGCACCAGGACGTTGGCCGGCACCGTGCTGATGTACGCCGTCTTCACCGGCGCCGCTTACTTCGCCGACACCGTGTGGCAGCTCGCCGCCTTCCGCTTCCTTGCCGGCATCGGCATCGGCGGCGAATGGGCGATGGCCGGCACCTACGTCGCCGAAGCCTGGCCGGAGGACCGGCGCAAGATGGGCGCGGGTTACCTGCAGACCGGGTACTACGCCGGCTTCTTCGTCGCGGCGGCGCTGAACTACACGGTTGGCGCCTATTTCGGCTGGCGGGCGATGTTCCTGTGCGGCTTGGCGCCGGTGGCGGTGTCTTTGTTCACCTTGTTCGAAGTGGAGGAAACCAAGGCCTTCGAGCGGGTCGAGGCGACTGCGATGGCGGTCAGGCGCAGGGCGCCGCTCGCCGAAATCTTCGGCCCGGTGTATCTCAAACGCACGCTGGTCAATTCGGCGCTGCTGACCATCGCGATCGTTGGGCTGTGGGCGGGTGCGGTTTACGTGCCTTCGGCGGTTTCGCTGCTGGCCAAGAACGCCGGGTTCGAGGGCACGGCGATTCCCCGGCTTGTCTCGGCGGCGACGGCTGTCCTGTCGGTCGGCACGATCCTCGGCTGCCTCGTTCTGCCGGTGATGGCGGAAGCGATCGGGCGGCGCAAAACGCTCGGCATCTATTTCATCATCATGCTCCTAGCGATTCCCACCGCGTTCGGCTGGGCGTTCTACCTGAAGAACGGGTTGGTGCCGTTCATCTCGGCCCTGTTCGTTCTCGGCTTCGGTGGCGGCAATTTCGCCGTCTTCAGCCTGTGGCTGCCCGAACAGTACGAAACGCGGGTGCGCGCCACCGCTTTTGCCTTCGCGACCTCGATCGGGCGCTTCATCGGCGCCGGCGTCAACTTCGCGCTGGGCGCGCTGGTGGCCTCCTGGCACACGGTCGGCACACCGGTGGCGCTCACCGGCCTCGCCTTCGGCCTCGGCCTGCTGGTGCTGCCCTTCGCCCTCGAAACCAAGGGAGAAACGCTGCCGACCTGAAGCCCAGCCATTCGAGGCCACGATTTTGCCCAGTGGGTTCCGCCCGTCGGAAGAGTGCGGAACCAAGGCGGCCTTCGGCCTGTTACCATGTCTTAAGACATCGGGAGCCGGCGATGGAGCCTGTGCGGAAGTTGTCGACACGCGGTTTTGCTTCGATGGATCCTGAAAAGCAGCGCGCCATCGCGCGCAAGGGCGGCGAGAGCGTTCCCAACGAGAAACGCAGCTTTTCGCAGAACCCCGGCTTGGCTGCCGAAGCCGGGCGCAAAGGCGGCCACAGCGTCAACCCGAACAAGCGCAGCTTCTCGCAAGACCACCTGCTGGCGTCGGAGGCCGGACGAAAAGGGGGCCACGCCAGTCACAGCACCGGACGCAAGATTTAATCGGTCGACATTGACGGAACGCTGCTCGTTTCGCGCCGGCGACGACGAGGTCATCGGATCGGCCAACGCGCGGCCTGTGGGATGAGTGTCCGCCTTCGCAGCCTGCCTCCGAAAACAATTGCTGATTGCGAGCGAATCTGCGCTGAGCGCCGGAGACGCTGCTCCATTCTTGCGCGCGATCTGGCGTCGTTTATCGCGATACATCGGGATGAAGTCAAAGCGAAACCAGCCCTGCTGTCTGCAACAACAATCCTGCAAGTCTCGACAACTGAACTCATCAGCGATCTCCTGGCCGGTTTCGGCCTTCATCCGCTGAGGTGGCGAGGGTGCCGCGCCCCAGGAGATCAGAGCCCCGACCTTTTGTCAGGCCAACGGCAGAGATCGGCGATGAGGCAGCGCGGACACTCCGGTGCGCGGGCCTTGCAGGTATAGCGCCCATGCAGCAGAAGCCAGTGGTGTGCGTAGCGCTTGAACCTGTCGGGAATGACGGACTCAAGCCCGAGTTCGACGTCGAGCGGGCCCTTGCCGGGGGCAAGGGGGATCCTGTTGGACACGCGAAACAGATGCGTGTCGACGGCGATCGCGGGCAAGCCGAAAATCGTGTTCAGGACCACGTTCGCCGTCTTGCGGCCGACGCCGGGCAGCGATTCCAGATCGACGCGGCTTTCGGGGATCTTTCCGTCGAACGCGTCGACGAGCCGCTGCGAGAGGGCAATGAGGTTGCGGGCCTTGGCGCGGTACAGGCCGATGGTCTTGATGAGGTTTCGTACCCGTTCCTCGCCCAAAGCCAGCATCGCGTCCGGACCTTCTGCAAGAGCGAATAGCGCCGGCGACGCGAGGTTGACGCTGGCATCGGTCGCCTGCGCCGAAAGGACTACGGCAACCAGGAAGGTGAAGGCGTTGCGCGAGGTCAGCTCGCTCGTCGGCTCGGGCTCGCGTCGCTCGAAGCGGGCGAAGATCGCCGCCACGGCCTCCGGGCCGACAGGTTGCACCTCGGCCGGCAAGGCAGCGGGGGACGCAACCTTCGGTCGCGCTTTACCTTTGGGCTTCATCCAAGGCAAACTAAGTCATCGGGCCGTAAGATCCGCAGCGGTTCTCACGGGATCGATGGGCTGGCCGAAGCCGCCCGAACGGGAAGCGAGGCCTGCGATTGGACGAGGCGCATTCTCCGACCGACGACATGCCTACCGCGGCACCGACCGACGATCCCACCGATCAACGCCTGCTCGACGTCCGCCTGGTGCCCCACCGCTCCCTGACGCCGGCTCACTTCCGGGTCCTGATGGGCGTCTTCACGATGGTCGGCACAGTGTCGAGCCTGCCCTTCATCGTGATGGGGGCTTGGCCGGTGGCGGGTTTTCTCGGTCTCGACGTTCTGATCCTGTACGCCGCGTTTCGGGCGAACTTCCGGGCTGCTCGCGCCTATGAGGACGTGGTCGTGACGCCGGTGGAGCTATTGATCGCCAAGGTGAGCGCACGCGGCGTGCGGCGGGAGTTCCGCTTTCATCCAGCCTGGGTCCGGCTCAATCGCGAGGAGCACGAGGAGTTCGGCGTGCAACGTTTGTCCCTGCGCTCACGCGGACGCAGCGTCGAGGTCGCCGGCTTTCTCGGTCCCGATGCCAAAGCGGAATTCGCCTCGGGCCTCAGCGACGCCCTCAACGAGGCGAGACGGGGCCCCCGCTTTTCCTGACGCACCTCATCAAAAATTACAGCGACTTTTGATCCAATGCGGTGTTCAGGACGCCAACTTCAAGTCCGATACACGGAAGAACGGCCGCTGCGGAAGCGGCCGTTGAAGCTAGCAGATATGAGAGCCTCTAGGTTCAGAGCCGGTTGACCTGCCGGATGCGGGCTTCCACCTTCGGCAGCTCGCGCGTCGCGATGGCGCGCAGGGCCGGGTCATCGCCATTGTCCTGGTAGCTGCGATACAGCGTTGCCAGCTGACGAAGGGCATCGATCTGGGTCGCCTTGTAGAACGAGTCGAACTGGCGCCCGCTCATCCCGCGCAGACGGGCCAGATCATCCTGCCCAGCCGGCAGCAGCTGCGAGCCGACCGGCGCCGGGCCGACGGGAACCACGGTGAGCGGAGCCAATGGCGCGTCGAGGGCGACCGAACGCCCGGTCACGATGTTGCCGATCCCATCGGTCACGCCGGCCGCGACATCGACCGGGGCAACGATCAGCCCGGTGACCGGCACGGCGCCGATGGCCGCCACCTCACCGCGCACGGTGTTGGTCTGCACCCAGGCGGTCATGGAGTTGGCGGCGATCGTCTGCTCCTTGGCTTCGGAGTAGGCGAAACCGCGCACCGTCCGGCTCGCCGAAATATTGAGCGCGAGGCGGCTAGACTCGTCGAGGAAGATGACGTTGGGACGCGCGTTGGCGATGAAAGCATTCGATGCAGCAGACGCGGCGAAAGCGGGCGCGGTCGACAAGACGCATCCGGCAACAGCCAGAGCAAAAACGGTTTTCATGATTGGTCCCCTTCCAAGCAATCGACGAGCTGCACCGTGATACAACTTGACGCATCAACGGCGGAAGGCGGTACCCGGTTCCAGACGTCATGGCGAGAGCCCGTAGCGATGGTCGGCCCATTGGTACGAGGTTGCCGCACGCTTTGCCGCTCAAGGCTGTGCCGGCGCGTCCCGTGCCGCCGCGGCAGGTGCGGCCGAAGCCGGTCCTGCCGAGACCTTGGGCCGGGGCCGCGGGGCGTGCTTGCGCTCGCGCACTTCGCCCAGCGGACCGAACTGGGCCATCAGGGCCAGCGCACGAGCCTCGGTCACGCGCGCCGAGCAGAAGCCGTGCACCGTTTCCTGCTCGTAGTCGCGGCATGTCATCTCGCGCTCGGACGAGAAGGCGGCCTGTTCCCGCGCCACAGCCTTGATGGCGATCTTGTCCTTGCCGACCTTGCGCAGCAGCGCGCGGAAGTTGGCCCGCATGGTGGTTTCCAGGCGGTTTCTTTCGCGTTCGAGATCCTTGGCGCGCTTGGGGCTGATGTCGGCGGCGCGCGGCCCCCAAAGGCCGCCGGGGCTGATGCGGCAGTCCGCGGCGATGAAATCACAGGTCGGACCAGGGCTCGTCACCAGAGCCGCCCCGTCCAGGATGTCGATGTTGAACGGGCAGGCCTGCAGCGGCACGGCATAGCGGATCGCGCCGGCCGGTCGTCCCGCGGCGGTGGCGGCGAGCGGCGGCTTGAGGGCAATGTCGACCGTGCAGGCCTGCCCCGGCTTGGAGATCCTGTCGCCGACCAGCGTCAGCTTGGAAAGGACGAGGCCGGCCTTGTCGCCGCCGGCCTCCGCCTTGTCGAAGGTCATTTCGCCTTTTGCGCCGTCGTGGCTCAGCGGACGGCCGGCGATGGAGGCTTCGTCCGGCGCCTCGATCACGACCGGCTTGGGCGGCGCGGCCGACGACGGCGCGGCCGAGCTTCCTCCTCCTTCGCTCCCGTGCGCTCCGCTTCCATTGACCGTGCCCGGGAGCTGCATCTGCGCGCCGGCCGGGAGCGGACCTGCGGTCAGCCACAGGCCCAGCATGATGACGCCGAAGCGGGCCGGCCGGGGTCGCCAAAGGCACGGGCGCGCTCCCATCAGGCGCGGCGCCCAGCGGCAGGAGCGGTAGAAAGGCGGCAACCGGCGCAGGCAGCTTGGGCGGACGGGAAAACGTGGCATGATCCGCACACCTTCCCGCGCAGCGCGCAAGGGTGTTTTCGCAACGCGCGAGGACGCTTGCGAGCACTTCGCGCCCGCTTATATACGGGCCATCTTGCGCTCAACTGAGCCAATGCCAATCTCACCACCATCGGGGACCGAGCGCACTCACCTCCGCCTGCAAAGGCGCCCGTGTGCTGGCGCCCATGTGCTGGACCGCTTCGGGGTCCGGCGGTTCTGCGACACGAAAGGATAAGTCTGTTATGGCAAAAGTCATCGGCATCGACCTCGGGACCACCAACTCCTGCGTCGCCGTCATGGAAGGATCGACGCCCAAGGTCATCGAGAACTCGGAAGGCGCGCGCACCACGCCCTCCATCGTTGCGTTCACGGACGACGGCGAAAGGCTTGTGGGCCAGCCGGCGAAGCGTCAAGGCGTGACCAATCCCGAGCGCACCTTTTTCGCGATCAAGCGGCTCATCGGCCGCACCTTCGAAGACCCGATGACCAAGAAGGACATCGGCCTCGTTCCCTACAAGATCAGCAAGGCCAAGAATGGCGACGCCTGGGTGGAGGCTGACGGCAAATCGTACTCGCCCTCGCAGGTATCGGCCTTCACGCTGCAGAAGATGAAGGAAACGGCGGAAGCCTATCTTGGCTCCAACGTGACCCAAGCGGTGATCACCGTTCCCGCCTACTTCAACGACGCCCAGCGCCAGGCGACCAAGGACGCCGGCAAGATCGCCGGCCTTGAAGTGCTGCGCATCATCAACGAGCCCACGGCGGCTGCGCTCGCCTACGGCCTGGACAAGAAGGGCTCCGGCACCATCGCCGTGTACGACCTCGGCGGCGGCACCTTCGACGTTTCGGTTCTGGAGATCGGCGACGGCGTCTTCGAGGTGAAGTCGACCAACGGCGACACCTTCCTCGGCGGTGAGGATTTCGACAACCGCCTCGTGTCCTACCTCGCCGACGAGTTCAAGAAAGAGAACGGCATCGACCTCAAGAAGGACAAGCTGGCCCTGCAGCGCCTGAAGGAGGCGGCCGAGAAGGCCAAGATCGAGCTGTCGTCGGCGTCGCAGACCGAGATCAACCTTCCCTACATCACCGCCGACTCGTCGGGCCCCAAGCACCTCACGCTGAAGCTCACCCGGGCGAAGTTCGAGGCGCTGGTGGACGACCTCATCCAGAAGACCGTGGAGCCCTGCCGCAAGGCGCTGAAGGATGCCGGGCTGACGCCGGGCGAGATCAACGAGGTGGTGCTGGTCGGCGGCATGACGCGCATGCCCAAGGTGCAGGAGATCGTGAAGTCGTTCTTCGGCAAGGAGCCGCACAAGGGCGTCAACCCCGACGAGGTCGTGGCGATCGGTGCGGCCGTGCAGGCCGGCGTGCTCCAGGGCGACGTCAAGGACGTGCTGCTGCTCGACGTGACGCCGCTGTCGCTCGGCATCGAGACGCTGGGCGGCGTGTTCACGCGCCTCATCGATCGCAACACGACCATCCCGACCAAGAAGAGCCAGGTGTTCTCGACCGCCGAGGACAACCAGACGGCCGTCACCATCCGGGTGTTCCAGGGCGAGCGCGAGATGGCGGCCGACAACAAGATCCTCGGGCAGTTCGATCTCGTCGGCATTCCGCCCTCTCCGCGCGGCATGCCCCAGGTGGAGGTGACCTTCGACATCGACGCCAACGGCATCGTCAACGTCACCGCCAAGGACAAGGCGACCAACAAGGAGCAGCAGATCCGCATCCAGGCCTCGGGCGGCCTGTCGGACGCCGACATCCAGCGCATGGTCAAGGACGCTGAGGCCAACGCCGTCGCCGACAAGCAGAGGCGCGAACTGGTCGACGCCAAGAACCAGGGCGAGGCGATGATCCACTCGGCCGAAAAGAGCCTCGTGGACTACGCCGACAAGGTGTCGGCGGCCGACAAGAGCGGGATCGAGAGCGCCGTGACCGCGCTGCGCGGCGCGCTGGAGGGCGAGGATGTCGAGGTCATCAAGACCAAGACCAACGAACTCGTCCAGGCGTCGATGAAGCTCGGCGAGGCGATGTACAAGGCGCAAGCCGAGGCCGGTCCGGCGACGGCGGCCGGTGCCAACGACAGCCACGGCGCCGATCATGACGATGTGATCGATGCCGACTTCAAGGAAGTCGGGCCCGACGACCATAAGAAGTCCGCCTGATCGCGGTCCGGGCGCCGGCGACAGCCGGCGGCCGGTTTTCTTTCTTTCCCGTGTGTGTTGGATTGTGACAGGAAGGCGGTCGGCCGCAGTCCCGTTCACGCGCCGGCTGTGCGCCTCCGAGTGGACAACGGTGCGGACGACGGTCGAGCGGAATCGAGACGATGGCCACCAAGAGCGATTATTACGAAGTGCTCGGCGTCGCGCGCACGGCGAGCGAGGCCGAGATGAAGTCGGCCTTCCGCAAGGCGGCGATGGTGCACCATCCCGACCGCAACCCCGGCAACAAGGAAGCCGAGGCCAAGTTCAAGGAGCTGAACGAGGCCTATCAGATCCTTTCCGACGGCCAGAAGCGGGCGGCCTACGACCGCCTCGGCCACGCCGCCTTCGAGAACGGCGGCGGGGGCGGCTTCAGCGGCGCCGAGGGCTTCGGTTCCTCAATGGCCGACATCTTCGACGACCTGTTCGGCGACATGATGGGCCGGCGCGGCCAGCGCAGCGGGAGCGGTGCGGCCGGGCGCGGTTCCGACCTGCGCTACAACATGGAGATCACGCTGGAGGACGCCTTCAACGGCAAGACCGCCAGCTTGAAGCTGCCGACCTCGGTCACCTGCGATACCTGCTCCGGCTCCGGGGCCCGGCCCGGTGCCAAGCCCAAGCAGTGCGCGATGTGCCACGGCCACGGCCGGGTGCGGGCGCAGCAAGGCTTCTTCGCCATCGAGCGCACCTGTCCGAGCTGCGGCGGCCGCGGCGAGATGATCGATAATCCCTGTCCGTCGTGCTCCGGCACCGGCCGCGTGACGCGCGAGCGCCAACTCAGCGTCAACATTCCCGCCGGCGTCGAGGACGGCACGCGCATCCGCCTCGCCGGCGAGGGTGAGGCCGGCACGCGCGGCGGTCCGTCGGGCGATCTTTACATCTTCGTTTCCACCAAGCCGCACCCGTTCTTCCAGCGCGACGGCGCCGATCTCTTCTGCCGGGTGCCAATCTCCATGGTGCAGGCGGCGCTCGGCGGCGAGATCGTCGTGCGCACGGTTGACGGCGGCGAGGCCAAGGTGAAGATCCCCGAGGGTACCCAGTCCGGCAAGCAGTTCAAGGTGCGCTCGCGCGGCATGCCGGTGCTGCGCTCGCGCGACACGGGCGACCTTTACATCCAGGCCACGGTGGAGACGCCGCAAAGCCTGACCCGCCGGCAGCGCGAGCTGCTGGCCGAGTTCGAGACCGAGTCGTCGCACAAGACCCATCCCGAGGCGCACGGCTTCTTCGCCAAGATGAAGGATTTCTTCGAGAACCTCGGCGGCGTCTAAGCAGGTTCGCGTTGGCAGGCCAACGCTTCACCTGCTCGGTCCTTTGCTATGCCGCAGGTTTCGCAAAACCGCGGGGCACTTTTGCGAAACCTGCCTAGGATCACGCGGACGCATCGTTCGGCGATCATCGCGACCCGATTGCGTCACTGA
>CALMGA010000009.1 GCA_937863205.1 uncultured Beijerinckiaceae bacterium
CATCGCACAGCTGCAGATGGAGGCCGACACATGCGTGACCTATGACCCGGCGACCAAGAAGGTCCACATTCGCCTCCGCTGCCTTCCCGGCGCGCAGCCGATCCCGTTGACGATCACCTCGCAATTGGATCCGGGGTGGGCGCAGGAGGGCCTGACGGTGATTACCGGCACCATCGACGACTTCCACCGAGTCATGATCAATCCAACGTCGTTGGCCGATATGCTCGTCGGCGCCGGGGGTCCGTTGGACAACGCCAGGGTGGTCTATTCCGATGCGTTCTACTTGTATCTCAGGTTCGCCATGGGCATCGCACCCGACACGAATTTTCGCCTCACCACGCACGTCAACCACGTCCTCGTAAAACAGCTCGCGCCGCAACGGACGGCCATGGTCACCTGCGGCATGGGCGCGACGCCGACCTCCGAGATCGGTCTCGCGTCGGGAGCAGGCACGTCGCCACCGGTCGACGAGACTCACGTCAGCTGCCTCACATGCGACGAGGACGTCCCCATAACGCAGGAGTGCGGCGTCGCGCCGAACAGCTTCCGCCACCGTCACGTGGAGGCCGTCGAAACCTAGCGCTTGAGCGCCGACGCGATGGCATGCAGGCGCTTCGCGTCCTTGAAATGCCGGACGTCTCGGCCGGAAGCGGCCATCGCTTTGATCGCCTCGGCGACCGCGACGTCCAAGAAGGGCCTCTCCGACTCAAAACCACCGGACGCGGCCGCCTCGGCGATGGATGGCACGCTGAACGACTCGGGATGCTTGGCCGCAAGCGCCTGGACGGAAATCGCCTGCCAGGACGATATGGAGAGGCCCGGGTCCAAGATCATCGCCACGCGCGCCCCGTTCAGCACGCGATTGCGATCCCGCTCGGGGGAGGGCAGCCAGGGGGCGGCCCAGCGGACCGCCTCGTCCCAGCCGGTCAGTTTCTCGCGGTCCGGCCGGACGGCGAAGACCTTGCGTTGCGCCCAGTCTGCGCCGAAAGCGACGGCGATGCAAATGCACCAAGCGATTGATGGCCGGGACACGTCGCCGGGTCCGACGAGCGCGAGGCCGAATGCGACGAGCAACGAGCTGAGAAGCGCCGCCCTGAATGGTACGGGCATGCGCCAAGCGCCAGCAGGCAACCGTGCCGCCTTTTGAGGCGTCCTCTCCTCTGCGGGAAGCGGCAGCTCGAGCTGCACGACGCGGTTGAGGTAGTCCGCGGACAGGCGTTCCACCTCCTCGATGCTCATGCCGTCGGCCTTCAGGTGCGCGACGGCATCCTTCCCGATAGCATGCAACAGCCTGCCGCGATCATACGCCAGCAGGAAGGCCAAGCGCCCCGACTTCTTGTGGCACGAGACCTGCGCGATCGAGCTCAGCACGTCCGTCACCCGGGCCGGGACGCAACGATCCAGGTCCTCGATCAGCACGACGAAGCGCGTTCCCTCCGGTTGCGCGGCGGCGAGAACGTCGAAATCGAACGAGAACTTCTCCATCGACCCGATGCGGTCGCCGTCGGTGTCCCGGCCGAACAGGCCCGAGAAGGACGTCGCCAGCGGTTGCGAGACCCTGGAGAAAAGAAACGTAAGCAGCGGGATACCGAAGATCCCGAGGCCAGTGGCGAGCTTCTCCGGTCCCGCGTCGACCATTGGCTTGACGACCGCGCGTACCCCCGGGATCAACGAGATAGCCGCGACCGTGAGAATCGGCAGGAAGACGCCAACCAGAAGCGGAAGGGATTGCCGGTTCAGCCTCGCCAAGCCGATGCGCCACCAGGCGTCCTGCCAGTCGCGCCTTAACGACGTCGACAAAGCGTATCCTAGGTTGGCTAGGAACTGGTCCTGCGAGGAGGTTCTCCACGCGCTGATGGTGACGGCGCGGTTGCGGGCGTTCCTGGCTAGGTCGCTCGCCGCCATTTCGAGGACGCTCGACTTGCCGGCGCCCCAGGGGCCCTCGATGCCGATCACGACCGGTCCGTCGTCCGGGGCGCCGCGGACGATCCTCGCGACGGCCTGCGCGAACGGCCAGCGACCGAGGCGGTCGTCGCGCGGATCGCGGATCGGGTGAGCGGCCCTGAAGGCGCCGTCGCCCGCCTGTCGCGACCGGACCCTCAGCACGCGAAGACGACCACGTCCTCCGACAAGCCGTATTGCCCTCCCTGCTGCGCGCTGAGGCGCATCGAACGCAGCGGCGTCCTTCGGACGAGCCTCAGCCCGAGGCCCTCCCCAAGCTCTGCGACGATCCGAGGGGCGTCGACCGGCACGCCAGCGTAGCTGCTGCCGCCCACGACGATCGTGATGTGGCCACCCTCGCGGACCCTGCCCTTCAGGTCGCCCATCATCTTTTCCATCTCGGCGAAATACGACCTCAGCATTCCCGGGATGTCGCGGTTCCACAGTTGGAGGCGACGACCATCCAACGCGTGCATGGCCGACGTCAACGTGGGCGAGCGCCGCTCGACCGATCGTTCGGGACGGTAGAGCTGGACGTGGCTGTGCATCGTGGAAAGGCGCAGGCGCCGGCTGTCGTCGGCGGACTTCAGGTAGCCCAGCATCCAGAGTTCGAGGTTGTAGATGTCCGTATAATCGAAGCTGTTCGGGTAGGGCGGCGAGAAGACCGCGCAGTCCGCCGGCGGAAGCTGGGCGACCAAACTCCGCGCGTCCCCTCGCCTGACGACCACCTCCCCGAGCAGGCGACCGCCGAACCTCACGATATCGCCGAATGCGGCGTAGCAGGCGACACGCATTCGCTCGACGACGTCCACGGACGTCACAACGCGGCTTTCCCAGCCGCGTCTATACTTGCGCCCCTTGCCGTTGACGACGACGTTGCTGACGTCCTTCAGCACCGACCCGAGCATCACCCGCAGGAAGGGGCGGTGGGCCTCCTCCGCGCGCTCGATCGCGTCGGCGAACGCCACGATCTGAGACGCGACCGCGGCGGCGAAGACCCACCGCCCGCCTTCGCCCGGCTCCACGAGCGTCGACGGCGCGCCCTGGAACCGCGTTGCCGCTTGTCCGTCGCCGCGGGCCGACAGCACCATGCCAATGTCTGCAGCCAAGCGTCGGGACGCATACGCTTTAGTCTTCGCGAAGATGAGGTCGGCCATGAAGGGGTTTACCTCCACGGTATCGCAGTCGATGCCGAGGAAGGAACAGACCAAGGCCGTCGTGCCGGAGCCACCGGTCGGATCAATGCAGCGGCGAACAGGACCCTTTACCTCGCCCAGCGCTTCGACGACCAGCTTGGGGGAATACGCCTCCTTGAACTTGAACCATCGCTGATACGCAAGCTCGGCGGCGCCAACGTTCGACGAAAGCGCTCCGTCGCCGTGCGGCATGAGCCAGCTCTGCAGCGTCCGCGGCGGCAGCCGGCCCTCATCGTAGGCGCAGGCCGGGTTGGCGAGATTTTGTTGCGTTTCCATTCTATTCGAATATTAGCTTGCGAATGCCGAAGGCGCGAGCAGAAAATTGCCTGAGCGAGGAGGAAAAATCATCCCTCGCGGCTGGCCTCGCCTTGAGAAAAGCGGCACTTGGCACCTTTTGTGCCGTGGCGCGCGAGGCTGGCCTACTGCAACCATTCGTGAGCTTGGCTGCCAACCGAAAGCTTGTTGTTCGGACGGAGCGCACAGTCAGTCTATTCGAATATCTGCGCCGCGCTGGCGCTGTCGGCGACGAGCGGATGGCCGCCGGCGATATCGACGCTGAGCTAGGAAAAGTTTTGGCCCGGCTTACCGACGGCACGGTCCGCGGCGCGGAGCGCCTATGCCGACTCCTGGAGGCTATCGACGCTTTCCGAGCCGCGGGAAGCGGTCGGACGGAGCGCGTCGGTCAGTCAGTCCGGAAGAGGAGCTCTCGCTGACGCTTGCGCGTAAGTGACCTGCGCAGTGCGTCGCCGGTCAGGTAGGTCACGGTTCGGCGGGGGATCGTGTCCCGATGAGCCACGGGCGCTCGGGCACGGGTTGGCCAGCGAACTTTGACGCGTGGCGGATCATCAGCAGGCGAGGCGGCGGGCTTGATGGTGGCGGCTCGCCGCGCCGATAGGCACCGTCCGGGAACGACCTGCCGTAGTCGTCTGGCCGGCCGGGGGAGGTGCTCCGGCAAGATCGTCGGTCTGACAATCCCTCACCGCGGAGCCCGATCATCCTGCCGGGACGCAACCAGCTCGGCCATTGCACAGGCGGCATGTTGCGACAGCGACAGCACCCGGCCGAGCGCAGCCTTGGCGTGCTTGTCCTCTCCTCACTCCAGGATTCGCATTGCGGTTTGCGTTTGCCAGCATATGCCCTCGAGCGCCTCAATGATGAGGTCGCATCGCTGCAATCTGCGCTTCAGCAGCAAGGGACGGCATAACGTCGGATTGCTCCGCCGCTGGGGGCGTGCTTGTCATGCGACAACCTTTGGAAGGACGGAGCGAGCAGATGCCGAAGTATCTCATCAGCTACGACTTGCACGAAGGCGAAGACTATCGCGATCTCATCGATGCGATCGAGAAATTTGACAACTGGTGGCATTGTCTGCGCTCGACGTGGATTGTTGAAAGCAGAGGCAATGCGAAGGCAATAATCGACTTCTTAGTGCCGCATATTACAAATGCCGGGGTGCAATCCAAAGATGGCAAGCGCGGCGGAGACAGGTTGCTGGTCGTAAAGCTTCAACAGCCCGATATGGCTTGGACGACGTCCTTCCCAGACGACTGCCAAGCTTTTCTGCGTAACATCACCTAAACCGTGTCTGGGGCTTCGCAGTGCAGGCTGTTCGACGGGCATCTCGCCACATCGGCGGCGGTCGGGATGCTCGCCGCCATGTCGTGCAGGTCGAGGCCGACTGCGGCGAGCGTCTTCACCAGCGCGCGGCAGGCGTTCAGGGCCTCGCCGTCCATCGGCGAACCGATCAGGGGAAGGAGGCGCACGACGCGCGTCGGGATAGATCGTTTCAATTAGGCTCGCTCTCGCGCAACGGCGCATTGCTCACTCGTGAGGCGCGTGCTGGACTGCATGGGCGGGCGCTGACGACTGGAGTCGGGCGTGAAGCCGAACGTCCGCTTCCCGCCGTCGAGCCAACGTCCGCTGTTGGGCGCGTAGCCGACTTCAGAAGCATACCGGTCAACGAAGGACGAGGCGCGCCCAACCACGACAACGTGGACAACCAGCACTCCGAAGATCGCTCCTTCCGGCAGTGCACTTGACCATGGCACATGCGTGTAGCACACCAGAGGCGCCGCAGCACAAAAGCCAAGCGGAATGAGCAGCTTACGAATGATCCGCTGACAGGGTCGGGTTCCTCCCGCCCCAGCCAAAACCCGACCTAGGCTGCTGTATTTGCTGACCTTCTCCCCTTAGCTGGGGAGCGGGCGCGTCCCGGTGCTGCACATCGCTGTCGCACAGGGGTGCTGCACATGGACCATCTCGTCCGCCGCGGGGCGGTGTACCATTGGCGTCGCCGATTCGGCGGACCGGCGATGGGCTGTCCGCTCGGCGTATTGACCGTCAGCCTGTTCACGAAGGAAAAGGCGGTCGCGCGGCGGCGAGGTGCGGAGTTGACGCTCGTGAGCGAGCAGGTGTTCGAGCAGGTGCGTGACAACCGGCTTACGCCGGCACAGGCGAAGGCCATCGTCGTCGGCGTCGCCCGCGTCCACATGGCGAAGCTCGACCTGCACGCCGCCTTCGATCGGCAGCGCCAGCAATCCGAGCCGATGAGCGGCGAGCGGGCGGACCGCATCGTCGGGGCGGTCTACCGGCTCCTGGCCGAGCGCGGCCGTGCCGCCGCGCTCGACGACGGGGACGGCGGCTTCCTCGCGGGATGCGGCCTCGGTCCCGACGAGGCCTTGCAGGTCAACGCGACGCTGGCGGTGCTGCGCGCGCAGGGCCTCGTACCGCCGCCGCAGTGGAAGCTCGGGCGCTTGCTGGCGCAGCACGCGCCTGAAGCCGCAAGTGGTGCCGTCGTCCTGGCGGAGGCGGAGACCGCCTACTACCGCGGCTTGGCTGCCGCTTGCCTGAAGACGGAGGCTCGCTGGGCTTCCACCCTTGATTCGGATCTCGCGCTGCTTGACGAGGCTCGCGACGCCGCGCCGGTGAAGACTGCGTCGGATCGTGCAACAGCCGTCCGATCCCCACCGCGCGTCGCTCCTTCCATCAGGCCCGCTGCCGAGGCAGAGGTCGCGTCGTCGTCCTCGGGAACGAGCCCGGCGGTGGATCCCGAAGCGACCGACCTGACGCGCCTCGCCGAAGGCCTGATCGCGCTGAAGACGAAGAAGGAGGAGTGGACCGCGAAGACCGGACGTCAGACGCGCCAAACGGCGGCGCTGCTGATGAAGGTGACGGACTGTCGGTCGCTGGAGCGCCTCCGCCAATCTGACCTGGCACTGTTCGCGGACACGTTGCTGCTGCATCTCCCGAAGAGCTACGGCCGCTCCTGCAAGGATGCCGCGAAAAGCATGGCGCAGCTTCTCGCGGAAGCAAGCAGTTTACCCGCGGAAGGATGCGGGCTCGACGGCGCCACCGTCAACCGGCACCTCACCCATCTCGGCAATCTCCTGACCTATGCCGCTGGACGCGGCTTGCAGCCGGCTGAACCGATCAGCCTCGCGGCGTTGCGGACAAGGAAGAAAGGACGCGACCGGGACAAGCGACCGGCGATCTCACGCGAGCAGCTTGAGCTTCTTCTCACGTCGCCGATCTGGCGTGGCTCGAAGTCCGAACGCGATCGCCTGACAGCGGGCGACGTGGTCATCCACGATGCGCTTTACTGGACCACGCCGATCGGCGCCTACGGCCTGATGCGACGCGAGGAGATTTGCGGACTGATGGTGACGGACGTCATCCGCGATGGAAGCGTGCCCTGCTTCGAAGTACGGCCGAACAAGTATCCTCGGCTGAAGAACGAGCAGTCCTGCCGCAGCATCCCGATCCATCCCGAGCTGATCAGGCTTGGGTTCCTGGCCTACGTCGAAGCCGTCGCGGCCCTCGGTTGCGATCTCGTCTTCCCCGAACTTCAGGCGGCGCGAGACGACGTTCCGCTCGGCGACCAGCTCTACGACGAATGGCGACCGGCGCTGAACGCGGCCGTACCGGGCGCATCGGAGGCGGGTGTCGTCTTCCACTCGCTCCGGCACTACGGAAACCACGCGCTGATTGCCGCGAAGGTGCAGCTTGAGTGGCGGCAGGACATCCTCGGACATGGCGGTCGGTCCGAGGCCGAAGAGCGCTACCGCAGCGAGGCTGACCTCAAACGCAAGCTGACGGTGCTGCGCAAGCTGCCGTTGGTCACGGCTGATCTGAAACGGTCGCCGATCAACCTTCGTAGTTCAGTCGTCGCGAAGGTCGGCAGGCGTTCCCGACGGACCAGCTGAATTGCAACGGTCAAGAGGGACCTCTTGCAACGCTACTTGGCAGTCGGTCGTCGCCCTGACGAGAGTTGTTTGGGTTTACGAGGCGGGCGGCGAAGGAGTGCCGCCGGTTTGACGCCGGCGGCGCGGCTGCGATCGAGGGACCCTAACCTCGATTTTTCTTCGGTCGGGAGTTTGCGGTTCTGCAACTTATACCGATCTGCGCTGAGCGGGACTCGTGATCTTGGCGGTCCGGCTGCGAGCTGATTCCATGTGGCGGATGAGGAGCATCCGCCATGAGCGTGCCGATCCCGTTGCGAGCTGATTTCGATGCTGCCGCCCTGCGGCGGGCGGCCAAGGCGACAAAGCATGCCGCCCAGGGCCGTCGCCTGCTGGCGCTGGCGGAGATCTACGACGGCGGCACGCGCAGCGACGCCGCGCGGGTCGGCGGGGTCGGGCTGCAAACGGTGCGCGATTGGGTGCTGGCGTTCAACGCCGCAGGACCGGCGGGGCTGGTCGACGGCAAGGCGCGCGGCAACGCCCCCAAGCTGAACGAGGCGCAGCGGCGAGCCCTGGCGATGATTGTGGAAAGCGGGCCCATGCCAGCGATCCACGGCGTGGTGCGCTGGCGTCTGCGCGACTTGGCGTGGTGGATCTTCGAGGAGTTCCGCATCAGCCTGGACGAGACCACGGTGGAGCGCGAGTTGCGCCGCCTCGGCTACCGCAAGCTGTCCGCCCGGCCGCAGCACCGCGCACAGGACGAGGGGGCGATGGAGACTTTTAAAAAAGCTTCCCGGCCCGGTTGGAAGAGATCGCCGCCGCGCTCCCGGCCGGGACCGGCATAGAGCTGTGGTGGCAGGATGAAGCCAGGGTCGGCCAGAAGAACAGCCTCACCCGGCGCTGGGCGAGGCGCGGCACCCGACCACGCGCGCCGCGCGACCAGCGTACGGCGTCGGCCTACATCTTCGGAGCGATCTGCCCCGCAAAGGGCAAGGGCGCCGGGCTGGTCATGCCCTGGTGCGATACGGCCGCGATGGCCGAGCACCTCAAGGAGATTAGCATCGCGGTCGACCCGGGCTGCCACGCCGTGGTGCTGCTCGACCAGGCGGGATGGCACGGCTCGGCCAGGCTCACCATCCCCGCCAACATCACCCTGCTGCCGCTGCCGCCCCGCGCGCCCGAGTTGAACCCGGTGGAGAACGTGTGGCAGTTCATGCGCGACAACTGGCTGTCGAACAGGGTGTTCGCCTCCTACGCCGACATCCTCGACCATTGCTGCGCGGCGTGGCGCAAGCTCACCGACCAGCCTTCGCATCATCAGCCTCGGGCTGCGCGCCTGGGCTCATGAGTGCTGATCAGCGCAGGTTGGTAATTAGCATTCCTGAGAGGTAATCAGCGTCGGACTCCAGCGCTGACATCACCAATTTCCAGCATCGCGGGAGCGCCCTCTGGTGACTTTCTTCCGAACCCTCCAGACTTCTCGCGTCCCTCCGCAGTGAGAGGGTCGGACGCCAGGAGGCACACGATGAGCACGCATATTCACGCGCACGACGTGACGGTCGGGGAAGGTCACTTCGCGTGCTTCATGCCCGCAACAGGAGAGATTTGCGGCATCGGACGGACCAGGGATGCTGCATACGCGGCCGCCAAAGCAACCGAGCATCCCTCGCTGGGGAGTACGCGCGACGAAATCTGGTACGAGGTGTGGCCATGCAGCGCGGCCCTATATGACAAAATCTGCCTGTGGGGCGGCGACATCTCCTACGACCACCTGCGCGGAGCCCTGGTCACTGAGGAGGAGGCTCGCCGCGCGGCCGAGGCGGAAGGGACGGCCTCGTAAGGCGCTCCGGCTCGCAGCAGGAAGTCGCTGACGTCGATTGCTGGATTTCTCCCCTGACGAACGGGGCAGCCGCGCGAGCGGCGCCCCGCTCACCCGCACGGACGCGACGGGCGGCTGGCTGCCGCCGATTGCCGGTTCGCGGCCAAAGGACTAAACCGCTCTCGCGGTAGGTACGGCTGAGATTGTTGAAGGCACGACGGCTCGCCGGGGCTGTCCGAAGATCGTGGGGTCCACCCCGCCTCGGACAGGAGCCCCCATGAGCACCGAAATCGTCAGCCCGCTGCGCCGCCGCATGATCGGAGACATGACGATCCGGCAGTTCTGCGAGCACACCAAGCGCGATTACGTCCGCCAAGTCCGTCAGTTCACCGCCTTTCTCGGCCGCTCACCCGATCTGGCCGGGCCCGAAGACCTGCGGCGCTACCAGCTTCACACGGCTTCGCTCGGGGCAAGCTCCAGCCAGATGAACCAGGCAGCCACGGCGCTGCGGTTCTTCTTCCACACCACGCTGAGCCGACCTGGGTTCGGCGACCGCATGGCCCGGATCGCCACGCCCGATCGCCTGCCGGTGGTGCTCAGCCCCGCCGAGGTGGCGCTGCTGCTTGCCCATGCGGCGAACCTGAAGTACCGCGCCGCGCTGAGCGTCGCCTACGGCTGCGGCCTGCGCGTGTCCGAGATCGCCCACCTCAAGGTCACGGACATCGACAGCGCCCGCATGCTGATCCGCGTCGAGCAGGGCAAGGGGCGCAAGGACCGCTACGTCATGCTCGCGCCGGACCTGCTCGACTTGCTGCGGCAGTGGTGGCGGGTGAAGCGGTCGCGGGGCTGGCTGTTCCCCGGCCAGCAGCCGGCCCAGCCGATCACCACGCGCCAGCTCGACCGCGCCTGTCGCGCCGCCGCCCAGGCTGCCCGGCTCGACAAACGCGTCTCCATGCACACGCTCCGGCACAGCTTCGCCACCCACCTGCTGGAGCGCCGGACCGACATCCGCGTCATCCAGGTGCTGCTCGGCCACAAAAAGCTCGACACCACCGCCATCTACACCCGCGTGGCGCTGAAAACGATCCGCGAGGTCGAAAGCCCGCTCGCGCTGCTGGCGCCCCCACCACCTCCGTAGCGTCGTCGCGCCTTCGTCATGGCGCGGCCTTTCCTTGAGATCGCGGATGTCCTGAACCGGCATGGCGACGGCTTCGTCGCGCGCCATCGCGGGCACCTCAGCCTCGGCCAGCTCAAGGTCATGTCGGCGATCCGCGCCTGCCGCACGGCGGCACTCGGCGGCCACGTCGCGCGCTGCCTGGACTGCGACCGCACGATGGTGGCCTACAATTCCTGCCGCAACCGGCACTGTCCGAAGTGCCAGGGCGCGGCGGCCAAGCAGTGGCTGGCCGACCGTGAGGCCGACCTCTTGCCCGTGCCCTACTATCACGTGGTGTTCACGTTGCCGGCGGCCGTGGCCGACATCGCCTACGCGAACAAGGCCGCGATCTACGACCTGCTGTTCCGCGCGGCGTCGGAGACGATGCTGACGGTCGTTGCCGACCCGCGCCATCTCGGCGCCCGCATCGGCCTCACCGCCGTGCTGCACACGTGGGGCTCGGCGCTGACGCATCACCCGCACGTGCACATGATCGTGCCGGGCGGAGGCTTGTCGCCGGACGGGTCGCGCTGGATCGCCTGCCGCGCCGGCTTCTTCCTGCCCGTGCGGGTGCTGTCGCGCCTGTTCCGGCGGCTGTTCCTCGACAGGCTCATCGCCCTGCACGAGGCCGGGCGCCTCGTCTTTTTCGGCGAGCAGGCCCACCTCGCCGATCGCGCCGCTTTCGTGGCCCACCTCGC
>CALMGA010000010.1:0-1941 GCA_937863205.1 uncultured Beijerinckiaceae bacterium
TCCAGATGTAGTTGTCAAACAACACGCCAAAAACCCACAAAAGGGAAATGGCGGACAGGACCAACGAACTATCGATGCTCTGATCAATGCGATCAGAGCGATCTACGCTCAAAAAATCCGAAGAAATAGGGCACCGGGAGCGCTCTCTTGGAGCGCCGCCGCCGCCGATGACGCTGATATAGGCTGCGTATGCGGGTGGTGTCAACGTCGTCGCGCAGCTTTTTTGCGCCGCGATCTTCCCGGCGGCGTTTTCGTCAGCCGCGGCGGCCCGCTGCCGCTGCGAAACGTCGGCATTCTCAGTGCCTTATATTCGGCCGAGTCCTCGTCCAAGACGCGCAAGACATCAGCCCACCCGCACGCGGTCGCGTCTCCTTGGCTCGCGAACCTGCTGGCTCACGCCGAATGAAAGGTGCTCATCAAATCAGACGATGAACGCTCAAGCGCCACGCAAATCCTTGTTGCCGGTTCGGCAGCATGAGCGGATCCTGGTCGAACCGGGCGCCGGGCAGTTCGCCCACGAGGCATGGTTCTCGGTGACGCTCGCCGTGATCTCCGTCGTGCACGCCATCGTGTTGGTCATTCTGCTCTGGCATGACGCCACCCGTCCGCCACCTTCTGCGAGAGCGGAAGAAACGCCGGTGGAGGTGGTGATACAAGCGCCCGTGCCGCAGCCGGTCATTCAGCCTCCCGCGCCGCCTCCGCCTGAAATGCCGGCCACCAGCGCCCCGCGCGCCCACAACGAAGAAACACTCGAACGCGACGCAACGGCGGCGGAAAGCCACGCCCCGAAGGCCGCGGCGCAGCCCCAACAGTCCGCTCCGTCGTTGCAGCAAGCCTCACGACCTGACGACGCCAAACCTGACGAAGCCAAGCCGGATCACGCCGAAGAGGACAGCAGCGCCGCCAAGCCTTCCGATGCTCCCAAGGATGCCGAAGCGCTCGACCAAGCCCCGCCCGAGCCACCTCGACGACCTGCGAAGCTCGCCAAAACGGTCAAGCCGACGCCTTTAAAATCGCCACCCAAAGTGCCCAGGACGGCGCTGCAGCAGCTGGCAGGCGCTTCCGAACTACCGGACTATGCCTTTGCCAAACCCATGCGGAAGCGTGCCAAGGTGACGGGCGGGACGGAAGACGACCGCTACCTCGCTGTCGTCTACGCTCTGGTGACCCGGAACCAGGCTGCGATCCCGCTTCCCGACGGCATTTGGACGGTGGCGGGCAGTTTCCAGGTGGATGGTTCCGGCAATCTCATCGACATCGGCCTGGCGCAAAGCAGCGGTTACCGCCAAGTCGACGCCGCCGCCCTCGAAGCGGTGGAACGGGCAGCCCCGTTCCCGCCACCTCCCTCGGGCGGCGTGACCGGGCTGATCTCCCGCCTGCGTTCGGCCGAGTCGCAGGCGGCGCTGACACGAGGCCGGTAGAGTCGCTTGAACGGGCTGCACCGCCTCGTCCTGAAGGACTTCCGCTCCTACGCAGCCCTCGACCTTTCCGTGACCGGAAAAACCGTTGTTGTCACCGGCGAGAACGGCAGCGGCAAGACCAACCTGCTGGAAGCCGTGTCCTTGTTCGCGCAGGGGCGGGGCTTGCGCCGGGCGGAACTTGCCGCCTGCGCCCGCGACGACGGCCCCGGCGGCTTTGCCATTTCGATCGAGGTCGCGACGGGCAGCGGCCAGCGCCAGTTCGGGACCGGCTACGACCCCGCTCCGGCTGGCGACCAACCGCTGCGCCGCTATCGCCTCGACCGCGAGCCGACGCCATCGGCGCGAGCCTTCGCCGACGAGCTGCGCCTTGTCTGGCTGACCCCGGCGATGGACGGGCTGTTTGCCGGCTCGCCGGGCGGGCGCCGTCGCTTTCTCGACCGTCTGGTCCTCGCCGTCGACGCCGAGCACGGGACGCGTGTCGCCGCCCTGGAGCGGGCCCTGCGCCAGCGCAACCGCGTGT
>CALMGA010000010.1:1951-18422 GCA_937863205.1 uncultured Beijerinckiaceae bacterium
CTGCGCCGCCTATCCCAACATCGTCGCGGCGATCAACGACGCCAAAGCGAAGATGGGAGCCTGAGGCATGCGTCCCTTCGCCTTCGACACCGCCCGCAGCGTCAGCGGGGCCGTGGCCGCCGCCCGCGCCGATACGGTGGCGCGCCTCGCCGCGCGCACCGGCGCGGGCGATCGGGAAGCCGCCAAGTTCCCCGAAGCAACTGTGGCGCTGGCCGGCGACATCGAGGCTTGGTGCACGGCGATGCCGTCCCTTGAGGCCGAGGATCGCTACCGTTCCGCTCTGAAGGCCTACCGCGGCCAGGATGCCGCCGCGCGCCGCACGCTGCTCGGTCCGCAGACGACCGACCTGCTGGTGCGGCACGCCGCCAAGGGGATCGCGGCGGCCTCGTGCTCCACCGGCGAGCAGAAGGCCCTGCTCGTCACGCTGGTTCTCGCCCATGCACGGCTGGTGGCCGACACCACGGGGATCTCGCCGGTGATCCTCCTCGACGAGGTCGCCGCGCATTTCGATGAGGTCCGCCGCGCAGCCCTGTTCGCCGACCTTGCCGCCCTGCCCAGTCAGGTCTGGATGACCGGGGCCGATGCCCAAGCTTTCGCCGCCGTCGGTGGGGCCGCGCAGTGGCTTCGCGTCACGCCGGGGCGGGTCGAGACTTTGGTGAACTCAGGCTGATGTCGGCCGGAGCCCTTCACTCTTACGCTCCGTTGGCCGAGTACGCCTGTCGGCTTGATGTGCCTCAGCGAGCTGTGAAGTTCATGGGATGGCCGAGATGGTCCGGCGGAGGCGCCACGGAGCCGAGTGCTCGAGCGGCTGAGGCGGCGGCACCGCTGCCGCTTACACGGGTTACCGCTCCGCTCGGCGTAACGTACCAAGAAGCACTCCCAACACCCTGCTCGGCATAGCTTCTCGCCAATCCTGCCACGCGCCCGGCAATGCCTCTCTTCCAGGCGTCGAGCGAAGCGCCGGAGGCGCGCCGGTTTTCAGCATCGCGCTGATCGCGTCCGCGCGCGTCCGCGGCGCGCGAGGCAGCCGCTCGCCGCTCCGCATCGCGGCGGGCTTCGGCCTGCTGCCGCTGCTGGGCTTGGCGCTGCTGTGCCGCGGCACGCTGGCGGGCCAGTTCCGCCTGCCGCTGCTGCTCACGCAGTTGCGCTTCCTGCTGCCTGCGGATCTCCTGCTGCCGCTTGATCGCGGCCTGCCTGGCTTGCTCCTGCCGCTGGAGTTCTTCCTGCCGTTCCACCTCCGCCCGGCGTCGCGCAAGCTCGGCTCGCTGCGCCTCGAACTGCTTCTCCGCTTCGGCGGCGGCATCGGGTTTCGCCAGTTCCGGCGGCTTGGCCTGTTCCAGCGGTGCTTCGACCTTGGGCAGCACGGGAAGGTCCGGCATGGGCTGCACCGGCACGGCGGCGGACGGGGGCGTCGGTTCGGGAGCAGGGTCGGACGGAGGCGGCGTCGAGGGCTGCGGTTTCGCCTCCGCGGGCGGGGACGGCTCGGGCTGCGCCGCGGCGGGCGGCGGCGGCATCGGCTCGGGCGACACCTCAGGGTTGACTTCGGGCGGCGGCGGAGCCGGTTCCGGCTTGGCGTTCTCCTGCGTCTCGGTCGCCTCCTGCGGGGCCGGGCCGGTCGGGGCCGCCTTCTGTTCGTCCTGCGGCGGCGTCAAGTCGACGTCGACCACCTCGCCGGGCGGCTGCTCCGGTGGCGACGGCTGCCGATAGGCCAGCAGAAAGGCGAAGCCGAGGTGCAGAACGGTTACGACGAGCGCCGCGACCAGCCACCACGCCCCGTCCCTTCGCGGCGGCTCGCGGTAGAAGACGGCATGGCTCGCGGCATGGGACGCGGGATGGGACGCGGGATGGCTCACGGGGCGGACGGCCGCGCGCTGGCGGGTGCCGCGTCCACTGGCGAGCCCGCATCGTGCTTGCCCCCGGCATCCAGCGCCACGAGGCCGATCTTGAGGTAGCCGTCGCCGCGAAGCAGGTTCATCAATTCCATCACGTCGCCGTAGCTCGTCGCCTTGTCCGCGCGCACGAAGATGCGCTTGTCCTTGTCGCCAGCCGTGGCGCCGTCCAGAGCGCCGGCGAGCGCGTCGCGGGTTACCGCGTCGTCGCCCAGCGCCACCGTGCGGTCGGCCTTCAGCGTCACGAACACCGGCTTGTCCGGGCGCGGCACGGGCGTCGCCGTGGACGCCGGCAGGTCGACGCTGACGTCGACGGTGGACAGCGGCGCCGCCACCATGAAGATGATCAGCAGAACGAGGATGACGTCGATGAAGGGCGTCACGTTGATCTCGTGGGCGACCTCAAGCTCGTCGCTGTCGCCCGTGGAAAGCTTGCTGGCCAAGGTGGCGGCTCCTCAACGCATTATTTTCGCACTTCGCCCGAGCGCATGCCGGCTCGGCGACGGGAATCTCAACAATAACTCGGTTGACCGCCGGCCTATTCGGCCGCGGCTTGGCGCCCGACGTTGGCGACGGGCGTCACGTCGCGGTCGAGGTCACGCGACAGCAGCCGCAGCACTTCGGCCGAATTGTCGCCCAGGATCTGCCGGTAGCCGGTGATGCCGCGGGCGAACAGGTTGAAGATCACGACTGCGGGAATGGCGGCAACGAGGCCGGTCGCGGTGGCGAGCAGGGCCTCGGCGATGCCCGGTGCCACAACCGCCAGATTCGTGGTGTTGGTCCGGGAAATGCCGATGAAGCTGTTCATGATGCCCCACACGGTGCCGAACAGACCGACGAAGGGCGAAACCGACCCGATGGTGGCGAGCAGCCCCGTGCCGCGTCCCATCGCCCGCCCGGCCCGCGCCTCGATGCGTCCGAGCAGCGCCGCCGCCCGCTCCTTGACCCCTTCGGCCGGCAGGCCGCGCGAGCGATCCGCCTCCGACAAAGCAGCATCCACCAGTCGCACGGCGGGCGCGCCGCGCTTGCGCAGCCTGGCGGCGGCCTCGCGCAGCGTGTCGGCCTCGGCGACAACCGCCAGGGTGCGGCGTGCAGAGCCGCGGGCACCGATCAACTCCAGAGTCTTGACGAGAAGAATGGTCCATGTCGCCAGCGAGGCGAAGGCGAGAAGCACCATCACCGCCTTCACGACGATGTCGGCATGGTCGAACATGCCGTAGGGCGACAGGTCGTGCGGGATCAGTGCCGAGCCCGTGCCGGGCGTCGCGAGAGGTTGGGGAGACGCCGCCGAAGGCGTTGCCGGCGCTGCGGCAGGAGCTGCTCCTGAAGACGGCGCGGGGGCAGGGGGTGGCGCAGGCGCGGCGGCGGGAGCCGATGCGGGCGCGGATTTCGCCGTCGAAGAAGCGGCTGGCGCGGCCGTGCCGCCCGGCCCCGGTTCGGCGTGCACCGTACCGACGCAAAGAAGCGCGGCAGGAATGGCCAGAACCAGAAGCCGCCGTAGATCGGGAACTTTCGGCAAGGAACCCGCGCTGACCACAGAGTACTGGGCCAGTGCTTGGCGGCGGGAGGCAAATAACGGCATCCGTGATCCCACGTGTATCTGCATGTCCGCCCTTATGGGCAGCATGCAGGCCGCAGGCAAGATTAGCCGACGACGAAAGCTGAACGCCGCGAGGGCGCGATCAGTTTCGCGACACGATGCGGGCGAGCAGCTTGGAGGTGTAGTCCACCATCGGTACGATGCGCGCGTAGTTCAGCCTGGTCGGCCCGATCACGCCGAGCACACCGACGATACGCTGCTGTCCATCCCGGAAGGGCGCGGCGATGGTGGACGAGCCCGACAACGAGAACAGCTTGTTCTCCGAACCGATGAAGATGCGCACGCCTTCTCCGCTTTCGGCGCGGTTGAGGATGTCGATGACGTCCTTCTTGGTTTCCAGATCGGCGAACAGCAGGCGGATGCGCTCCAGGTCCTCGGCCGCCTTCAGGTCGCTGAGCAGGTTGGCTTGGCCGCGCACGATGAGCTGCGCCTGCCCCCGCCCTTCCGCCCAGGACGCGAGGCCCGCTTCGACCAGCCTGGCCGTGAGGTCGCCAAGCTCCTTCTCCGCCGCCGCACGGGCCGCCTCGACATCGAACTTGAGTTCCATCAGGGTGCGCCCGCGTATGCGCGCGTTGAGGTAATTGGCCGCCTCCACCAGCGCCGAAGCCGGCAGGTCGGGGGCGATCGGAACCACCCGGTTCTCAACGCCGCCGTCCTCGCCCACCAGCACCGCAAGCGCCCGTTCGCGGTCGAGGCGAATGAACTCGATCTGCTTGAGGCGCACGTTGTCCTTGGTGGTGACCACGATGCCGGCGCCGCGCGACATGCCCGAGAGAAGGGTCGTGACCTCCGTCAGCACCGTCTCGAAGCTGCGGTCAGGCCCCATCCTGTCGTGACAGGCGCCGATCTGCATCTCGATGCGACGGCGCTCATCCTCGTCGATGTCGCCGATCTCCAGCAGCGCGTCGACGAAAAAACGCAGCCCTGTTTCCGTGGGCAGGCGGCCGGCGGAGGTGTGCGGCGCGAAGATCAGGCCGATCTCCTCCAGCGCCTGCATCACGTTGCGCACCGAGGCCGGCGACAGCGGCGTGTTGAGCAGCCGCGACAGGTTGCGCGAGCCGACCGGCTCGCCGGTGGCGAGATAGCCCTCGACGATGCGGCGGAAGATTTCCAGGGATCGCTGGTTCAGGCTGCGCAGCGACCTTGCATCCCCGAGCGCCTCATGGGTGCTTCCGTCAAGCGCTGATGTCATGAAACGATCATGGTTGCGTCAACCGGCACATGCAAGCGCGGGACCGGCCAATCGCTCGGTTGTTCAAATGCGGAAGCGGTGGAAATGCGCAGCTGGCCGGTTCCGCCCGGTCGCGGGCAACAGGTTGCCAGCTGTACGTGAGCGCGCAATAAGCGGGCCTTTCCCGGTCCATGCCTCCCCCATGACAGCCTTTCCGCGATGACGTCCTCCCCCAGCCGCGTGTTCTCCGGCGTGCAGCCGACCGGCAACCTGCACCTTGGCAACTACCTCGGCGCGATCGCCCGCTTCGTGGACCTGCAGGCGAGCCACGATTGCGTGTTCTGCGTCGTCGACCTCCACGCCATCACCGTGCCGCAGGACCCGGCCGAACTGACCCGCTGCATCCGCGAGGTGACGGCTGCCTACATCGCCGCCGGCATCGATGCCCGGCGCCACATCGTCTTCAACCAGAGCCAAGTCGCCGAGCACGCCGAACTCGCCTGGGTGCTGAACTGCGTCGCCCGCATCGGCTGGCTGAACCGGATGACGCAGTTCAAGGAGAAGGCCGGCAAGGACCGCGAACAGGCGTCCATCGGGCTCTACGCCTATCCCGTGCTGATGGCGGCCGACATTCTCGCCTATCGGGCAACCCACGTGCCGGTGGGCGAGGACCAGAAGCAGCACATCGAACTGGCCCGCGACATCGCGGGAAAGTTCAACGGCGACTTCGCCGACAGCATCGCCGCGCAGGGGCACCCGCTCGGACTCGACGGCATGCCGAGCTTCTTTCCGCTACCCGAGCCGATCATCCAGGGTCCGGCGACGCGGGTGATGAGCCTGCGCGACGGCTCGAAGAAGATGTCGAAGTCCGACCCGTCGGACAATTCGCGCATCAACCTGACGGACGATGCCGACGCCATCGCCGCCAAGATCCGCAAGGCGAAGACCGACCCCGACCCGCTGCCCTCCGAGATGTCCGGGCTCACCGGGCGCCCGGAGGCCGACAACCTCGTCGGCATCTTCGCCGCGCTCAACGGGCAGACCAAGGAAGCGGTGCTCGCCGACTACGGCAACGCCAACTTCTCGACCTTCAAGAGCGCGCTGGCCGAGCGCGCCGTGGCCTCGCTGGGGCCGATCGGCGCGGAGATGGGCCGGCTGGTCAAGGATCCCGCCGCGATCGACGCCATTCTCGCGGATGGCGCCGCGCGGGCGCGGGCGATCGCGCGCGACACGATGGACGGCGTCAAGGACATCGTCGGTCTCGTTCGCGCGGGCGCCATCGGGCGGGGGCGCTGACCGCCGCCCGCCGACGCGGACGGCAGCACGGTCGAACGGTGAAGGGAGACGAGTGATGACGGACTTTTCAGGCAAGGCCATCCTGGTTCTCGGCGGGAGCCGCGGCATCGGCGCCGCCATCGTCCGACGGTTCGCCGCCGACGGCGGTTCGGTGGCATTCACCTATGCCGGCTCGAAGGAGGCCGCCGAGGCTTTGCAGGGCGAAGCCGGCGCGACGGCGCTGCGCGTCGACAGCGCGGACCGCGTGGCGCTCTCCACCGTCATCGCCGACCGGGGCCCGCTCGACGTGCTGGTGATCAACGCCGGCCTGTTCGTCGGCGGCGATCCCCTCCGGCTCGACCCGGCCGACATCGATCGCCTGATCGATGTCAACATCCGCGCGCCCTACCATGCCGCCGTCGAAGGCGCGCGACGCATGCAGGAGGGCGGCCGCATCATCCTGATCGGATCCACCAACGGCGACCGCACGCCGTTTCCCGGCGCCGCGGCCTACGGCATGAGCAAATCCGCCCTGCAGGGCTTGACGCGGGGGCTGGCGCGCGACTTCGGTCCGCGAGGGATCACCGTCAACGTCGTGCAACCGGGACCGACGGACACCGAGATGAACCCGTCCGACGGGCCGATGCGCGACACCATGCACTCGTTCATGGCGATCAAGCGGCACGCAAGCGGTACGGAGATCGCCGGCCTCGTGGCCTTCCTCGCCGGGCCGGAGGCCGCCATCGTCACCGGGGCGATGCACACGATCGACGGCGGCTTCGCCGCTTGAGCGGCGTCTATCTGCCCGCCGGCTTGAAGCTCCACAGCTCCGTCGGCAGGGTGATCGGCGCGCCGGGCTTGAAGTACGCCGAATCCTGGATGTGCGACGTGGTGAGGTAGAGCGTGCCGTCGGGCGCCTCGCTGAAGGTGTCGGGCCAGCGCAGCCGCGCGTCCTTGAGCAGCACGGTTGGCGTCGCGTCCCGGTCGGCGAGGTCGCGCACCCGCACCGAATCATCCTGCGGGCTGGTCACATACATCTTGCCGTCGGCGCGGCGGATGATGAGGCCGTCGGCCGGGTCGTTGTCGCCCACCGCGACGACCTTGCCGGAGATGCTGTGGTCGGTCAGCGCTTCCGGCAGCACGGCCGTGGTGAAGCCGCCGGCGATGGCATCGGTCGGAACGGAATACAGCGTTTTGCCCTTGATCGCCTGCCAGTACAGCGTCTTGCCGTCGGGCGAAAGCGCGATGCCGTCGGCGGTGAAGTCGACGCCGCGCCCATCCGGGCGGCGCAGCGGCTTGCCGTCGTAGGTCACGGTGACGTTGGGATCGGCCGCCGTCTGCGGATAGCCGTCGAGCACCCGGCGCGAGCGACCGCTGCCCATGTCGACGACGACCAGCGCCCCTTTGGCACCGCTGTCGGTGAGATAGGCTGTCTTGTCGTCGGGCGAGAAGCGGATGTCGTTGAGGTAGGATCCCTGCGGCGCCACCGCGTCATCAAAGCGAACGACCCGCACCACCTGATTGGTCTTGGTGTCGATCTCGACCAGCTTGGCCCCGCCCGGCACGAGCGCCGCCATCGCCGGGGCGCCGGCATCGAGCACCCAAAGATTGCCGGCGTGGTCGCTTTCCACCGTCTGCACGCAGACGAAATGATCCTTCGCCTCGACCTTGTCCTTCAGCGCGTTGCGCCAGCCGTTCCACTCCGCGTTGGGGTAGGGCACCGGCTTGCCGTCCTTGAGTTCGGCGACCGACACCGGTGCATCCTCGCTCCAGCGGGGAAAGCTGACGAAGATGCGCCCGTCGCGGCCGATGGAGATGCCCGTCGCCTGATGCTCGAAGGCAGCGACCTTGGTCAAGGCCGGCGGGGATTGCGCCGCCGCCGGACCGGCGAGGGTCATCGCGGCAGCGCAGGTGGCCAACCGTGCCCGACGCGAACGAATGATTGCAAGCATGGCGGCTGTTCCGCTCCGAATGAGATTGTCTGAAGGCGACCCGCAGGCGATGGAAGCGCTCAGGCGTGCGAGCCGGAAACGTCGGATCCCGCGAGATCGTGCTCCAAGCACCGCCTCACCGGAGAGTTCCCTGGCGGACGGCGGTAGTCCGCAATTTACCTTGATGAAGCGCCAGCGGCGCGCGGCGAACCCGTGGAAGCGCGAGCGCGTTGATCGATAACGAGACAACGCCTGGAGGCTTGATGCCAACCCTGTTCCGACTGCTGACCGTCACCGGCCTCGCCGTGGCTCTGGTCTATGGCGCCATGTTCGCGCTTGCCGGTTCGGTTCGGCCGCAGCAGCGCGAGATCGTCGAGGCGGTGGCGATGCCGCAGAGCGTGGAACTGCGCACGGGGCGCAGCGCGGCGGAAACGCTGAACAATCAGGCCGCCGCCCTGGTCCACCGCAAGCATCCGCACTGAACAAGCGTGCCCCTTCAGGTCTTCCGCGGCAGCACCCTTGTGCGCCAGGGACGAGCGGGAAAGGCTCTGGCGTGAACCATGCAAAGCCGTCCCGTCGCCGCCGATCCGCCGCGTCCGGCAACTGGCGTTTTCCGGCAAAATGCGGCAAGCGAACCGCTCGCGATCCGGCGGAGCCAAGATCCAAATCCATGTCCCCAAGTTCATGACGAAAGCCATCGTTGGAATCATCGGCGGCTCCGGCGTCTACCGCCTCCCCGGCCTTGAGGACGAGCGGGAGGTCGCGGTGTCGACGCCCTGGGGCGAGCCATCCGACAGCCTGCGGTGCGGACGGATCGGCGGCACGGAGGCGGTGTTCCTGCCCCGCCACGGACGCGGCCATCGCCTGGCGCCCGACGGCATCAACTACCGCGCCAACATCGATGCCCTGAAGCAGGTCGGCGTCACCGATCTCGTGTCGGTTTCGGCGTGCGGCTCGTTCCGTCAGGAACTGGCGCCGGGCACGTTCGTCATCGCCGACCAGTTCCTCGACCGCACGGTCGGGCGCGCGTCCTCGTTCTTCGGCAACGGCTGCGTCGCCCACGTCTCGATGGCGCATCCCGTGTCGCCGCGGCTTGCCGCCCGCTGCCTTGCCGCGGCGAAGGCCGAGAACATCGAGGCGCACGAGGGCGGCACCTACGTGTGCATGGAAGGGCCGCAGTTCTCCTCGCTGGCCGAGTCGCTGGCCTACAAGGCGGCCGGCCATCACGTGATCGGCATGACCGCGATGCCGGAAGCCAAGCTGGCCCGCGAGGCCGAATTGTCGTATGCCATCGTCGCGATGGTGACGGACTACGACTGCTGGCACCCGGACCACGTGGCCGTCGACGTTGCCGCCGTGATCGCCGTGGTGCAGGCCAACGCCGGCCGGGCGGCACGGCTTCTGTCGCGCCTGCTGCACGATTTTCCAGTCGAGCACGAGGTCTGCCCGCAGGGGTCCGACCGCGTGCTCGATGCCGCGCTGGTTACCGCGCCCGAGGCGCGCGACCCTGCTCTGATGCAGAAGCTCGCCACCCTCATGAAACGGGTCAACGGCCGATGAACGCGCAAGTCCACGCTGCCCACGACGGGTCTGCCAACGCCGATCTCGTCGCGGCCATCCGCACGATTCCCGACCATCCCAAACCCGGCATCTTGTTTCGCGACATCACCACCCTGCTCGGCGACCCCGCTGCCTTTCGGCGCACGGTGGACCTGCTGGTGCAACCCTTCGCCGGAACCGGAATCGCCAAGGTCGTCGGCATCGAGGCGCGCGGCTTCATCCTCGGCGGGGCCATGGCCCACCAGATTGCGGCCGGCTTTGTGCCGATCCGCAAGAAAGGCAAGCTGCCGCACGAAACCGTGTCGATCAGCTACGAGCTGGAATACGGCACCGACGAGATGGAGATCCACGTCGATGCGGTGAAGCCCGGCGAGAAGGTGCTGCTGGTCGACGACCTCGTCGCCACCGGCGGCACGGCGGAGGGCGCAGTCAAGCTGTTGCGCCAGATCGGCGCTGACGTCGCGGCCGTTTGCTTCGTGATCGATCTGCCCGACCTTGGCGGCCGGGCGCGGATCGAGGCGATGGGCGTGCCGGTGCGCACGCTGGTCGAGTTCGCCGGACACTGATGCGTCCGCGTCGGCCGGCACGGTCGGCAACCTGGCTGCGCTCAGGGCTGCTCGCCGTTGCCCTCGTGCAGCAGCTCCCTGCCGAGGCGGCAACGCCCTTGGCCGACGTGCCGCCGGCCCCGCGCGTCCCCGACCTGTTCGATCCCGACCACTATATTCCCAAGCCGGACCTGTCGGCGATCCGCAGCATCCGCTTCCTCACCACCGACGATTTTCCGCCGTTCCATTTTGCCCTCGCCGACGGCACGCTGGTCGGCTTCGACCTCGATCTCGCCCGCGCGATCTGCCGCGACCTGAAGCTCGCCTGCACCATCCAGGCCCGTCGCTTCGACACGCTGACGGCCGAAATCAAGGCCGGCCACGACGATGCCCTCATCGCCGCCGTGGCCAACACGCCCGCCTCGCGCGCCGACCTCGATTTCACCGAGCCCTATTACACCACGCCGGCACGCTTCGTGGTCAGGCTCAAATCGAAGCTCGACGGCCCGAAGCCCGACGGCAAGGGCCGGATCGAGGCGATGACGCCGGACGCGCTGGCGGGGCACACGGTCGGCGTGGAGGCCGGTACAACGCACGAGGCTTATCTGAAGACGTTCTTTCCCAAGGCGGTGCTGAAATCCTACCGCAGCCAACTCGACCTCAGGGCGGCGCTCGGCATGGACGAAGTCGAGGCTGCCTTCGCCGATGGCATCGGCTTGGCCGCTTGGCTCAACGGCGGGGAAGGGCAGGCCTGCTGCGCCTTCCGCGGAGGTCCCTTTACCGAGAGCCGCTTCTTCGGCAACGGCGTCTCGATTGCCGTCGCCAAGGGGAACGCCGCATTGCGCGGGGAACTCGACTATGAATTGGCCAAACTGATGCGCGACGGCACCTACGCCGACATCTTCCTCAAATACTTTCCCATCAGCTTCTACTGACGGGCATCGAAGGGGGGCGACCCCGGCCGGTGCGGCTCGGAAATGCCGCGAGCCTGCATGAAGCGGTCGAAGTCTTCGTGATCCGTCCCATGCAGCAATCCGCTGCGATAGGCGGCGAATTCACGCTCGGCCTCGCGGAGCCTGTCCCGGTCCGCCTCGATGCGCAGCAACTCCGCGCGCCGCCAACGATCAAAGGCGAGATTGCCGCTGGAACGCGGCCCCACGTGCAGCGACGGTAGGGACGAGCCGGCGAGCAGCGACCGCGCCACTGCGACGAGCGCGTCCCACTTTTCCCTGGCGAAGGCGAAGACGCTGCCGCGATAGCCGCTCGCCTGCTGCCAGAGCTTCAGCCCGACAAAAGCGACGGCGACCTCCCAATGGATCACCAGGGCGATGACCGCCACCACCACGTCGGCCGCGCTCCAGCCGCTCCCGGCCTCGGCAGCGGGCTCCTCCCCGGCCGATCCCCGGCGACGCAGCTTCTGCCAACCGTGCACGCCGTTGCCCCAACCGCCCATCGAACCGCTCCGCGAACAGCGACGTCGCGTCGCTGGAAAGAAGATCAGGAGCGGCGCGATTTTCCGCAAGCCCCGTTCGCAAGCCTTCGTGATCCTTCGCGGCTGCGGCAACAGGGTGCCGGACATCATGGCTGCCGGAACCACCGATGAGATGTGGTGTTGGTGCGCAGATGCGACGGCGGCTGCCCCGCATAGGCTCGGCCGCATCCGTCGCCACCCCGATTCCCAAGAACAAGGACGACGACATGACTTCATCTGCCAAGGGCGCGCCCATGCACCGGACCCGCAACGAGACGGCAAGCAACGCCAAGAAGGTCGCCATCGAGACCCTTCAAGCGCGTCTCGTCGATGGCATCGACCTCGCGCTGGTCATCAAGCAGGCTCATTGGAACCTGAAGGGGCCTGAATTCATCGGCCTGCATCTGATGCTCGATGGGTTTCGCGACACGATGGACGATTACAACGACAAGGTGGCCGAGCGGATCGTTCAACTCGGCGGCACGGCGCGTGGCACCACGCAGGTTGTCGCCGCGGAGTCCAAGCTGGCTGCCTACCCGACGGACATCTATGCGATCGGCGACCATCTCGCCGCTCTGATCGATCGCTATGCCCTCTACGCCAATGCGGTTCGCCAGAACATCGATGAAACCGACGAGGCGGGTGAGCCCGATACCGCCGACCTTTTCACCGAGATTTCGCGCGGCGTCGACAAGCAGCTTTGGTTCATCGAGGCGCACGTGCAGGAGCCCAAGGGCCGCATGCGCGATGGCGACGGCACCGGCCAGCGCTGACCCGCGCGAGCCTATTTCGAAGCGCTGTCCCGGCTCGCGGCGAGGTGGGTCCTATCCGTCGGGAACGATCAATTCTGCAGCGAAGGGCGGCGATGCCGTCCTTTTTCGTGCGAGATGGGCGCCCTTGCCTCTCGGCCTGCCTTGGCGCAGCAGCCAGCGGCGGGCCGCTTCCACGGTCTGCCGTGGCGTTCCCGTTTCCGCGATCTCCGTCCCGTCCTCGTCGCTCTCCAATGGCTCAAGGCAATCGAGCTGGCTCTGCAACAGCGCCACAGGCATGAAATGCTGGCGGCGCGCTTTGATGCGAGCCTCCAGGATTGCGGGCGGGATGGTCAGGTGAATGAAGATCAGCTCGTGCCGCGCGGCGTCCACGAGCGCGTCGCGATAGCGGCGGCGCAGCGCCGAGCAGGCCACGACCACGGAGCGGCCTTTGCGGCAGTGGTCTCCGATGGCATGGCCGACCTTCTCCAGCCAGGGCTTGCGGTCGTCGTCATCGAGCGGGGTGCCCGAGCGCATCTTCGCGATGTTGGCTGACGAGTGGAAGTTGTCGCCTTCGAGGTAGGTGGCACCGATGGCCGGCGCGAGGCGCTTGCCCACGGTGGTCTTGCCGCACCCGCTCACGCCGATCAGCACCACCGCCCGGACCCGCCAGCTTCCGTGGAAGCCGCGGATCCTCCGAGCGCCCCTCGTTTCCCGCACGCCGACGCTCCCCGTTTGACCGGCCCACCGCTCGCTGCAACAAGCTGCAGCGATGTTCGTGCCGCACCAGACGACGCTTCGCGTTTATTACGAGGACACCGACTTCAGCGGGTACGTTTATCACGCCAACTACCTCCGCTTCTTCGAGCGGAGCCGCACGGAGTTCCTGCGTGCCGCCGGTGTCACGCAGTCCGCGCTGCATCGCGCGCGGGCCGGCCTCGTGTTCGTGGTGAGCCGGATCGAGGTCGACTATCTCCGCCCGGCCGCGATGGATGACCTGCTGAACATTGCCACATCCGTCGAGGAAGCGCGCGGCCCGATGATCCGTCTGCGGCAGGAGATCACGCGCGAGGGCGTGGCGCTGTCCCGCGCCCTCGTTACCATCATCGCGGTCCGCGACGGCCGGCCGGTGCGGCTGCCGCCGGAGGTGAAGACGGCGCTGCTGACCGAGGCCGCGAACCAGACGCCGCCGGCCTGATCGCGCGCCGTCCGGACTAAGCGGGTTCGCGTTGGCAGGCCAACGCTTCATCCGCTTAGCTTCTTGATTGCCGCAGGTTTTGATCGCAAAACCGCGGGGCGCTTTTGCGAAACCTGCTTAGAACCTCTTCGAGCTTGCGAAGCAGGCGAAGGCTTCAGGATGGGCAGCCCTGGGCCCGCTCGGCCTGCTGGATCTGCTCGACCTGAAAGCGATCGCCGCGCGGAAGCTGCCCGTAGGGCGGGAAGCAGCCGCGCCCGAAGGTGCGGATCGCGCGTTCCGATTGGAAGCAGTAGCCATATCGGGCGTAGATGGCGTTGCGCTCCTGCCAAAGCTCGTTGCAGCTCCCACCCTGCGCGAGGGCGGCAACCGGCAGGCAGGCGGCTGCCGAAGCGCCGGATGCGGCAAACAGCGTCACAAGTCTCGATCGCGTGGCAGCCATGGTCGACCTCCTGGGAACCGGTCGGCGTTTCCCGCGGGGCATCGCCGACCGGTGCGTCCTCGTATACTGACGTTTTGAACGTCAGGCGTCACGCCGTACATAGCACCATGGTCTCAGCCGCTGCCGGGCTGGCGGCCCGACCGGGACCGGCGTTCGGGTCTGGCGATCCCCTGCGATCTGCCTTATATGAATGGGGCGGCGCTGCGGGGTGCGTGTTGGATTTGTATTCCCGGGGCCTTATCGATCTCAAGGGAGCTGTCCCTGGCCTTGTCCGTGGACTCGGTCATATGGCGCCCACCTACGTTGTAGGTTCCCGGGGTCGATGTCCCACGGCTTTTGTGGCCCGCACTTTCTTGCGTGAGTGGTTCTTGCTGGCGTGAGTGGCTGATGAGCGGCATCGACAAGCCGGCCCTGCGCGCAGTCGGGCTTGCTCACCGGGCCGCGGTGCAGCCCGTCGCTGCCAAGGCTTTCGCCGAGCGCCTCGCTCGACTGGGGCCCGAACTGGCGCGGGCGCATGGGGCGAGCGCCGTATCGGCCTACGCAGCCATCGGCGACGAGGTGCCGACCGAACCGCTTCTGCAAGCCCTTCACGAGGCGGGTGTCATCGTTGGCCTGCCCGTCACCGGCCGGCGTGGCGCGCCGTTGCGCTTCCGGCGCTGGCGGCCCCAAGCGGCCCTGGTGCCCGGACGCATGAACATCCCCGAACCTCCGCCCGAAGCCGAGGCGGTCGAGCCTGACCTGCTGTTCGTGCCGCTCGCCAGCTTCGACCGGCGCGGCCACCGCATCGGCTACGGCGCCGGCTTCTACGATGCCACGCTCGCCGCCTTGCGCGCCCGCAAGGCTGTTGTTGCCGTGGGCATCGCCTTCGCCGGGCAGGAAACGCTCTTCGTTCCGGCCGAGGATCACGACCAGCCGCTCGACTTCGTCGTCACCGACAAGGACGTGATCGTCTGTTCGGGCTCGGCCTGATGCGGCTGCTGTTCATCGGCGACGTCATCGGACGCACCGGCCGCGCGGCGGTGACGGCCACCCTGCCGGAGCTGCGCCGCCGCTGGGCGCTCGACTGCGTGGTGGTGAACGGCGAGAACTCGGCCGGCGGCTTCGGCATCACCGAAACCATCTGCGCCGAGATGCTGGATGCCGGGGCCGATTGCGTGACGCTGGGCAATCATTCCTTCGACCAGCGCGAAGCCCTGGTCTTCATCGCCCGTCAGCCGCGCCTCGTGCGTCCGGCCAACTATCCTCCGGGCACGCCCGGCGCCGGTGCCGCCCTGATCGATCTGTCCGACGGCCGGCGCGTGCTCGTGGTCAACGTGATGGGTCGCGTCTTCATGGATGCGATGGACGACCCCTTCGCCGCCGTCGACCGTGAGGTCGATGCCTGCCCGATGGGTCAGGCCTGCGATGCAATCCTCGTTGATGTCCACGCCGAAGCGACGAGCGAGAAGATGGCCTTCGGCCACCACCTCGACGGCCGCGCTTCGCTGGTGGTCGGCACGCACACCCATGTGCCCACGGCGGACTGGCAGGTCCTGCCCGGCGGCACAGCCTATCTCAGCGACGCCGGAATGACCGGCGACTATGATTCCGTGATCGGCATGGAAAAGGACGAGCCTGTCCGCCGCATGATGCGCAAGACGCCCGGCGGCCGCTACGAGCCGGCGAGCGGCCCGGCGACCCTGTGCGGCGTGGCCGTGGAAACGGGTGCGAACGGCCACGCCCTGCGCATCGCGCCGGTGCGGCTGGGCGGTCGATTGAGCGAAGCGCGCCCGCAGTTCTGGGAGCCGTGATCGAGCCCGCTCCGGGCTGCCACACCGCTTCGCGATTCATCGTTTACGGGAAATGAAGCCGGTTGGGTGCTCGCGGATCGCTTGCCGACGCGTTATTTCGGTAACGGCTGACAACGAGCCGGGCTGGGGACGCCGGTGGTGGAATCGAAACGGGCGATGCAGGCTGCCGGCGGGCGGCACGGCGAGGCCGCAGCCCTCCACCGGCCCGAACTCGATCCGGCGGGGTTGCGGGTCGAAAGGATCGCCGCCGCCGCGGTGGGAGACCACCTCGCGGCCTGGACCGCGCTGTGCGAGCGGGCGCTGGAAGGCAACATCTTCCTTGAACCGGGCTTCGCCCTGCCGCTGTTCCGGCATGTCCGGCCGGCCGGCCGGTCGGACATTCTCGTTGTTTGGGCCGATGACGGCCCGGGCCGGTCGGAGCGGATGGTCGGCCTGCTGCCGGTGCGCTGTCCCCGTTTCGCCCGAGGCGGGCTGGCGATCGGTCTGCGCGACGAGATGGTCGCCTCCGGGACGCCTTTGCTCGATCGGGAACGCGCGCCCGCCGCCTTTGCCGCGATGCTGGACTGGCTCGCGCATCTGTCCTCCCGTCCCGCCGCCCTGCTGCTGACCGGCGTGCCGGCCGATGGCGCCTTCATGCGCGAGGTCGCCGGCACCCTCGATCCGGCGCGCCCCCGGGCGGTCGTCGCCTCGCACCGCCGGGCGGTGCTGCGGCGCGTCGGCGGGGGCGACAACGTGCTTTCGCTGGCCTCGGCCAAGACGCGCAAGGAACGCAAGCGGCACCGTCGCCGTCTCGCCGAGCAGGGCGAGCGTGCGTACGTCAGCGCCCGCCCGCCCGCCGCCGTCGCGCGCGCCC
>CALMGA010000011.1 GCA_937863205.1 uncultured Beijerinckiaceae bacterium
ATCGGCGAGATCGTCAGGACCGAGGACGACCGGATCGATGTCGCCGGCCGCCACGCGGCGACGGAAGCGGCGGGCGGCGGCGATGGCGAGGACGCCCGTTCCCGTGCCGACGTCGAGGACACGACGGGGCCGGCGCCGGCGCGCCACAGCGTGGAGGGCGGCGAGGCAGCCCCGCGTGGTGCCGTGGTGGCCGGTGCCGAAGGCCAGCGCCGCCTCGATCTCGATGCCGATGTCACCGGTGCGGACGCGGGCGCGGCCATGCGCGCCGTGGAGCACGAAACGCCCTTCGCGCACGGCGTCGAGCCCTTCAAGCGAGGCGGCGACCCAGTCCGCCGCCGCGACCCGGTCGAAGACGGCCGACGCGGCCAGTGCCGGGGTGGAGGCGACGGCGAGCAGATCGCGGATCGCCGCCTCGTCGGGCTGGCGTCCGAAGTAGATCTCGACCATCCAAGGGCCGCCGCCGGCCCAGCTCAGGGGATTGCGGGTGTCCTCGAAGGCGGCGGCGGCGGTGTCGGCGGGATCGCAGCTTTCCACCACGAGATCAGCGATGCGCCGGGCGTCGGCCTCGTCGCATTCGAGCCGCAGGACGTGGGCGGCATTGTTAGGTGGCAGGCCTTCGAGCATGGCGGCGCGTAGCATGAGCGACCCGCTGGCTCAACGAGGCCGGCGCCGATGGGGCCGACCTTCGCCTTTGGTCGGGATCGCCAGACCACGGCAAAGGCGGCATTCGAGAAGACCGCTGGGGCGAAAACCGGTCGCGCTTCGGCCGGGCAAGTCGAAGTCCGCATCACGGCGGTGCGTCGGGCACGCGCGGCAGGAATCTCCCGCGAAAGGAGCTTGCAATGGTGAAGGATTGGGTCGGGCTCGCGAGAAGAGTCGGCCTCGGCGGGCTTGCCGCCGGCCTGCTGTCGGGCGCGGCTCAGAATGCCCAGGCCAAGGGCATGAACCCGATCCACCGGCCCACTCACCTCACCTGCCCGCCCGGCTCTTTTCCCTCTGGCGACAAGTGCGTCGGGCGGATCACCGTCATCAAGGGGCGACGGGGATAGCGCCAAGGGGCGACGGTGATAGCGCCCTCGACCGATCGACGATTCACGCCCTCGCCGGCGCGGCGACCGCCGCACCGGGCGGCGTGGCATCGTTGAGCGACGCCTTGATGATGCAGAAGCCAGTCGCGCCGCGATAGGCGAGGTACGACCCCGTCGCCAGCGCCAGCATGCTGAGGAACACGTTGGATCGCGGCTGCGCGGCGACCGATGTCAGGCCCAGACCGAGCAGCACCGAAAGCAAGCGCTCGCCCGACGACAGGTGCGGGTCCGCGTTGGTATATTGGGACAAGTCGAAGGCCATCTCATCTTCCTCGGCGGCGGCTTGCGCAAACCCTGGCCCGTCGGATGAGTTCCGAAGGCGCGAGCCAAGCGGGCGGATCAGGTCAACGGGTCGAGTTGCGCCGAATGAACGCACGCTCGTTGACGAGGTCACCATGAGCCAAGTGGTTCAAGCGAGCCGGGGACGTATTGAAGCCGCCGACGCATTCGTTCATGCTCCCGCCAAGCGAGACCGGCAGTGTCGGGGATTGAAGCGGGCCGGCAAACCGCGTCCACCTCAGCCCTTCCGGTCCTTGCACGTCCCATCCCTGCCCGCTCGATCGCCGCCGATCGAAGCACGGATGCGCCCGGGGAGATGGTTGCCGCGTGCAAGAGGTTCAATCCGCGACGGAATTGACGGAGTGCGACCGCGAGCCGGTCCATGTTCCCGGGGCGATCCAACCCTTCGGCTGCTTGATCGCCTTGCAACTACCGACCTGGTCGATCGCGCATGCGTCGGCCAATGCCGCCGAGCTGTTCGGGACGCCGGTGGAGGCGATGATCGGCGCCTCCATGGAGGCGATCCTGCCGCCCAAGGTGATCCACGACCTGCGCAACACCTTCCAGGCGGCGATGATCTCCAACCAGGCCGAGCGTCTCGCCGGCGTCGCCATCGGCAAGGCCGGCGACGAGCACGACATCTTCGTGCACGCATCGGGCACGTTCGCCATCGCGGAATGCGTGCCCGTCGCCGGTGCCGACACGGTGCGCACCGACGCGGCCGTGCTGGTCAAGACGATCATCGACCGGTTGCGCCGCACCACGACCTTCACCGCCTTCCTCACCTCCGCCGCCCGCCAGTTGCGCGCCATCACCGGCTTCGATCGGGTGATGATCTACCGCTTCCTGGAGGACGACACCGGGGTCGTCGTCGCCGAAGCGCTGCGCTCGGGGATGGATCCCTTCCTCGGCCTGCATTACCCCGCCACCGACATCCCCGCGCAGTCGCGTGCGCTTTTCCAGCGGCAGTGGCTGCGGATGATCCCCGACAACGAATACGCTCCCGTGCCGATCGTGCCGATGTTGACCGCCAAGCAGCAACCGCTCGACCTCAGCCTGTCGATGCTGCGCTCGGTTTCGCCCATCCACCGGCAGTACCTGCGCAACATGGGCGTGCGCGCCACCATGACAGCCTCGATCATCCACGCCGACCGCCTTTGGGGCCTGATCGCCTGTCATCACGATACGCCCCGGCGCATCGCCGCCACGACCAATGCGGCCGTAGAGCTGTTCGCCCAGGTGTTCTCGACCCAGGTCGAGAGCAAGCAGCAGAAGGACGAGCTGGCTTATCGCGTGAAGGCGCGCGAGGTGCACGATCATCTCATCTCCAGCATGGAACCGGAGGAAACGATCTTCCAGAACCTGCGCGGCTTCGCTCCGATGCTGCGCGAGATGATCGCCTGCGACGGCGTGGGCGTTTGGAGCGAGAACCGCTTCGAAAGCGACGGCATCGCGCCGCCCGAGGATGCCGTCCCGGAACTGATCCGCTTTCTCAACACCAAGCGCGCCGACCGCTGCTACGCGACCACGGAACTGGGCAAGGTCCTGCCCGATGCCCTGCGCTACGCCGACAAGGTGAGCGGGGTCGTCGCCATCCCGTTTTCGCGCGCGCCCAAGGACTTCGTGCTGCTGTTTCGCCGCGAGATCGTGCAAACGGTGAGGTGGGGCGGCAACCCCGACAAGGCGGTGCTGCGCCGCGACGACACCGGCAGGCTGACGCCGCGGGCGAGCTTCGCCGCTTGGCAGGAAACGGTGCGCCACCGCGCGCTCCCCTGGCGTCCGGCCGAGCTCGACATAGCGGAATCGCTGCGCATCTCGCTGCTCGACGTCATCCTGCGCCGCGCCGACCTGATCGACCGGGAGCGGCGGATCGCCCAGGAAAGCCAGCTGCTGCTGGTGGCCGAACTGAACCACCGCGTGAAGAACGTGCTGGCGGTGATCCGCTCGCTGGTGCGGCAAAGCCGGCAGAGCGCCACCTCCTTCGAGGTCTTCACCAGCGACCTGCAGGCGCGCATCCAGGCCCTGTCGATCGCCCACGACCAGCTCACCCTGTCGCACTGGAAGGCGGCGCCGCTGCGCGGCCTGATCGAGGCGGAAGCGCGGGCCTGGACCGAGCCGGACGACCGCCGCCTCCGTCTCGCCGGTCCGCCGGTGACGGTGGAAGCGCGCGCCTACCAGGCGCTTGCGCTGGTGCTCCACGAATTGATGACCAACGCCGCCAAGTACGGCTCGCTGAGCAGGCCGGGCGGCCGCTTGTCGATCGAGTGGCGTCTGGAGCGCTCCGGCGATCTCGTGCTGAGCTGGGTGGAGCGCGAGGGCCCGCCGGTGAAGCCGCCGCAGCGCCGCGGCTTCGGCTCCATCGTGGTGGAACAATCGATCCCCTTCGAACTGCGCGGCGAGGCCAGCGTCGCCTACGATCCCGAAGGGGTCAGCGCGACGTTCAAGATCCCGGCCGAGTTCGTGCAAGCCGACGGCCGGGGCGAGGTGATCCGTCACGAGCGGCAGGTCGCAACCGCGCGCATCGACCTCAGCGGCAAGAACCTGCTGCTGGTCGAGGACAGCATGATGATCGCCCTCGACGCGCAATCCATGCTGCAGAACTGCGGCGCCGAGGTCGAACTCGTCGCCACGGCCAGCGACGCCCGGCGCGCGATCAAGCTCGGCCGCTTCGATGCCGCGATCCTCGACGTCAACCTTTACACCGAAACGAGCTTCCCCATCGCCGAAGATCTCCAGGAGCGGGCGATCCCGTTCGTCTTCGCCACCGGCTACGGCGAGACGGTGGTGGTGCCCGAACGCTTCAAGCACATCCGCATCCTGTCCAAGCCCTACGCCGAGGACGCGCTGCGCGACGCGCTCGCGGCTTAAGCCCATGAAGCGATCATTTTCGAGTTGGTGGCCGGCCCTCGATGCGAATGATCCCGCACCTGGCGGCCTGCGGTCACCGCGGCTTTCACCGACAACGCTCGGAGAACATCTTCACCGGACAGCACGGCCGCAGGTGAGGCACCATCGGAACAGGACGCCAGCGCGATGAGGCCGATCATCCCCGCTTCAGGCGCAAGGCCCCGCGGTGTTTCCGCGGAACTGCGAACGAAGCGGAACGGAGTGCGAAATCGCCCTGTCGAAGTGCCGGGTCCCTGCTGAACCAAGACCGGATTGACCTCAAGCGGGCAGGCCATTAAGACGACGCGCCAGGAAAGGGACGCGGAGCAGAAACCCTTGTCCGTCAGTGGACCACTTCTTCCGCCCCGGTGGCTTAGATCATTGAAATTACGATGAGACCTTAGACCCGCCTTTCCGATTCCACCCGCGCCGGCCCCCGACACCCTGCCCTCAGCTCCGGCGTTCATTGGCGCGGGCCGGCGGTGGTCGCACTCCGGCGCGAAGCAAAGGCGCGGAACAAAAGAGTTCGCAACGGTTGCAACCCGGTCGCGACAGTCGGATTGTCTGCTGTCTACCTCCAGCTTGCAAATTACCCAACGTTCGAGTCGAAAGCGTTCTTACGTCCTCTACTTCACTGCGCCGGGATGTTCGGCAAGTGCAGAGTGGCATGCGTGACGACGTTACTTTCAACTACGAAGGTTCCGCCACTTTGCCGCACTACCTCTCGCGGTGTGGCGTGCTACACGCGACGCCCGGCGCGGACCGACCCGCGCGACGCCCTTCGTCGCGCCTGTGTCCGGACCAGGCGCTTTTCGTGCGGTCGACCACCGGCGAAAAGGAGAAACATGAAATGACCATGCCAATAGATCTTCCTCGAAGTTCGCCCTCTGTCAAAAGCGAACGCATCGGCGTCGCCCTCGTCGGTCTCGGCGGTGCCGTCGCCACCACCGCCATCGCCGGCATTGAGATGATCAAGGCCGGCAAGAACGACCGCACCGGCCTGCCCCTGGCCGAACTCAGCGTGCCAGGCCTCGCCGATTATCGCGACCTCGTCTTTTCCGGCTGGGACGTCAACGGCGACGATCTCGCCACCGCGGCCGAGAAGCACGGCGTGCTCGACCGCGACGCGTTGCAGGGCGGCAGCAGGGCGCTGCGCGGCATCCGCCCGATGCAGGCGGTGGGCTCGGCCGCCTTTTGCCGCAATGTCGACGGCGAGAACAAGTTCGCGGCTTCCGGTCACCGCGAAGCGGTGGAGCGCATCGCCGACGACCTCGCCCGCTTCAAGCACGAAAGCGGCGTCGACCGCGTGGTGATGGTTAACCTCGCCTCGACCGAACGCTCACCCGACATGAGCGCACCGGCGCTGCAAAACCTCAACGCCTTCGAGAAGGGCCTCGACGAGTCCGACGACGCGATCGGCCCGGCCATGCTCTACGCCTACGCCGCGATCAAGAGCGGCAGCCCCTACGCCAACTTTTCTCCCTCCGTGTCGGCCGATGCCAAGCCGCTGGTCCAGCTCGCCCGCGAGCGCAACGTCGCCGTCGCCGGCAAGGACGGCAAGACCGGCCAGACGTTCATGAAGACGGTGATCGCGCCGGCCCTGCGCGGCCGCTCCCTCCACGTCGACGGCTGGTTCTCGACCAACATCCTCGGCAACCGCGACGGCCTCGCCCTCGACGACCCGAGTTCGTTGAAGTCCAAGCTCGGCACCAAGAAGAGCGTGCTCGATCAGATGCTGGGATACCGCGTCGAGGATCACATCATCGACATCCGCTACTATCGCCCGCGCGGCGACGACAAGGAAGCCTGGGACAACATCGACATCACCGGCTTCATGGGCCAGCGCATGCAGATCAAGG
>CALMGA010000012.1 GCA_937863205.1 uncultured Beijerinckiaceae bacterium
CGGAAAGCCCGCCCCTTTTTGCCTTCGGCAAAAACCCGCTCCCCCCCCCAAAACGGACGGCGCTCCGCGCCGAGCTTTTGACGTTGGGGCGCGGAGCGCCCCAATGGCTTGGAATGAGAATGGCTAGGAAACGCCCAGGCCAGCCCGTAACGTCTTTGGTCAATCGGGATGAGCAACGGCAAGGGCGAGGGGACAAACCCGCCTAAAACGCGCGCCAGCGCCTCCTAGAGGCCAGGCAGGGGCATTGTTGTCGTCGGCTGCGCCGACGGAGCAAAAGAGAACAATGGCCGCCTAGAGGCGCCCCCAGGGCGCCACCAGTCGGCGTTGAAGTCGCCCAACTCGTCCTCCGATTTGATGAAGAAGTTGCGCCACTCATCCGCGTCCGGCTCCGGCCAGCGCGCCACGGCCTTTTCGCGGGTGTCAGCGCGGGCGAAGATGACCAGGAACCGCGCCCGCAGCTTCGGCCGGTTAAACCGGCCTTCCACCACGTTCAACAGGCGAGCTTCCCGCATCTGCCGCACCTTGACCGGAAACTCGGTTAGCCGCGTGCCTTGCCGGCGGTTGCGCTCGATCTCGATGGCGAGGGCACGCGGCTGCCCGTCCGGGCCAATCACCGTCGCCAGCGCGTCGGGAACATAGCGTTTAAACTCGCCGCCCTTGTAGGTGATCGTAGTGGGCTTTTCACGGCCGCCGGACCCCGGCTCGAAGTCGGTAACGTAGCGGTAGACCTCGCGTCCCGGCTCAGCGGCCGCCCACACGCGCAAGGCGATGTGCAGATCCACAGTTTTCATGCGGTGGATGATGTGGTCATAGTCGCCCATATCGCGGCGCGAGCCGAGAGGTTGCCAGCCATTTTCAAGTGGCAGCAGGGCCGCGCCACGGTGCGAAAGCCAATACAGGCGCGGCAGACAGGTCACCCCACTGACCAACGGTGGGGGTTTGGTTTTGGCCGGCCCGTCTGGTTCGCCGCTGTGATGAAGCAGATGTTTCCGCGCCAGCGCGTCGCCCTCGCTCCTGCAGGCGTCCTCCCGGTGGTGGACCCCGACCCGCACCATCTGCTGCGGATTAAGCAGCCGGTAGCGGCCCAGGGCTTCGAGCAGCCGTTGCTGGACCGGATTACCGACCTCGCCGGCCACGGCTCAGCCTGGACGGTTTGCCGCCGGCGATCGACGCCGGCGGCGGGGCCGATCGTGCCGCCGGCAGGGTAGGGGGGACCATGCTCACCGGTGCGCTGGCGGCCGGCGGGCGCGGCATGGCCCACGCCGGCAGCTTGAGCGGAATGGTGCTCTTGTCCGTGCCGGTTTCCTCCGGGGTGTGGGCGATCCCGGCTTCCTCCTCGTACTCCTCCTGCTCCGGCGGCAGGATTTCACCCTCCAGCGGTACTTCGCTGTAATACTCACCGATCAGCCAATTTTCGTACTCCTGCCATTTGTCGTCACGCACGCTGTTTTTAGAACCCACCAAGTCGTCGCGGACGTGAAGCAAACCAACCCCGTCGATCGCATCGCAATCGACGTAGAATTGATTGCGGGCCAGGCTCGGCAAATCCCCATCAGAGCGCAGAAAACCGCTCTTGTCGCCGTTGCGAGAGCCGAGGAACTTGGTGCCCATCAGCTCAGACAGCAGGCTTGCTTGCGATCGGCTCAGCCCGTCGTCCGGCGCGTGCTGGGCCAGGGTGGTGTAAAGCCCGAATTTCCGCAGCTCCTTGAGGTGCCGCAACAGCTCATCGCTGATGAGGGCGGAGCTTTCATCCACGAAAAGATGGATACGCCGGCGCTGATCCGGGCGAAGTTTACCCTGCCGCCGGGCTATCGCGCCCACATAAGCGACCAGCAACCGGCCAATATCCTTTGACCCATCCGGGCCGAAGTCGCTCAGGTTGAACAGCACAACTTTGTGCTGTTCTATCGCTTCCTCTAGGTCGAAAGGGTCTTTGCCGCAGAGCATCGCCGTAGCGTGCGGCAGCTGCAGCAGCACTTCCACGCGACGCTTTACGCCGCCCCGTGAACTCTCCTCGTTGTGGGAAAGATAGTCATTCTCGAAGAAACCGCGCAGCACCGGATCAGGGTAGCGGCGCGCGAACTGCAGCAAGGCCCGCTGTTGCGAGGTTTGGTTCTTGGCCTCTTTGGGCGCGTTCAGGAAGGCCAGCAGATCGAGCAACGTGGCGTTGCCGTAGGCCAGCAGCAGGTGAAAGCAGTGACGGGCAATCCGCACCATCGGCACCGACAGCTCCGACGTGAGCGAACCGATTTGCGAGGCCCAGAACGCCGACACTTGGCGCCGGTCGTTAATATCCATGCCGCGCCCGTCCAGCAGGTTCAGTGACACCTCCCGGCCAGGCTGCAAGCCTGGCTGAATGTAGACGGCGCGGCGGGACCGGACCAGCTGGGGCCAGCGGGCGATCTGCCGCGTCATGTCCGGGTGTGGATCAATCACGATCACCGCGCCCAGCTCCTCGTGCAGCGCGTAGTGATGCACAAAGGTCTTGATGAGCTCTGATTTGCCCCACTTCGACGGCGCTACGATCATCGTGTGCTCCTCCGTCATTTCCTCGGGGATGGTCGCGTCGCGGCTCATGTGGTCGATCGCGTTGGCGAAAGGCTCACTTAGACACTTCAAGTATTCAACCCAGCCGTAAAAGTCGGGCGTGAACTTGGGGTTTTCACCAAAGGACAGTAGGCGGCGTAGCGGCCAGCTGTCCTTCGCGCCGCTCAGTAACTCGCCTGTCCGTAGGCCGCGCAGCTCGCGCATTAACGGCCGCAGATCACGGGAAAAGCGGCAATAATCCTGGTAGGGCAGGGGGTAATTCTGGAAGTAATACTTGTCCTTCGCCGCTCTTGGCATCATGTGCGCGTACTCGCGCACTGACTGCCGTAGGTCGTCGATGATCGGTTCCAGGTCGGCCAGCTGAGGCTCCATCCAGCCCAGGAAGATCCGGGTCGGATCGGTCAGGGCGGGGACACTGCGGCGGCCTGGTATCGCTGGCATCTGGGACACGGCTGCGCTCCGCCTGCCGGGGCCAAAGGAGTTGCACCTTAGACCCGCCACAAGTGGCGAGTTAATGGCTGCCCAGGCGGCTATTCCAACAACGGCGGCGTACCATGCTGGCCCTGTTTTATGTGACGATAGCGGTTGCGGTCATCGGCACTGTGAACATGCTCCGCCGGCATCACTTGTCGCACGAGGAAAAGCTTGCTGGCCTGGTCGGCGCCACCCTGTCGCTGCCGATCGGCAAGCTCCTGGTATCTACCTTCCTCTACAGCGCCCATCAGGGCCTTTACGATGCCGCTGGCGGTGATCCCAGCCGCTTCGATGTGGGCGATGGGTCCACCTTCGCTCTCCTGAGTTGGGCAGCGGGTTTTGCCCTGCCGCTGGCAATCCTGGCCTACTGCGATTGGCTCAACAACACCCGCGCGGCCGACAAGGCCCGGACGTGGGAGCTGGCGCAGGTCGAAAAACAGCGCCTCGCGGCGATCGAGCACAAGCGGGAAAAGAAGCTGTTGAAGCAACGCAAGCTGGATACCCGACTGGCGATCCGGCAAGTTGAATACAACGGTATGCAGCTGGCCGCCGTGCGGTCGCAGCAGATCGTGCATCAGCGCAGCGCCGACGAGATGCTAATTTTGGCTTTCGGCGACTTCCGCTTGCGCGTCGATCCGCACCGGGAGCGGACGGAACAAAGCCTGCAGGAGGAGTTCCGGGCCGAGATCGCCCGACGCCGCATTCCCAAGCTCGACTTCCGCGATCTCGCAACCAGCAACAACCCTCAGGTACAGGCGATCATGGGCGCGGTGGCGCGGCCGGCGCTCGAACCCTGACGGCAGCAAAACCGCAGCCGCAGCAGTGCTTTAGTACGCCCGCGGTGCGGTCGTTTCCTTGTCTTTCCCTCTTTCTTCCCTCGTTTTTTGCCTCCGCAAAAACCTCCCTCATCACTCCCTCAACCCTCGTCAGCCCTGTTC
>CALMGA010000013.1:0-3094 GCA_937863205.1 uncultured Beijerinckiaceae bacterium
ACGTGATCCTCCGCCGGCAGCGCGGCCAGGTCGACCCCGTCGGTCCAGTCGACCTTGCGGGCGATCACCTTCTCGATCTCCTGGAGGTAGCGCTCGTCGCCGCGCGTCACGATCGACAGCGCGATGCCCTTGCGCCCCGCGCGTCCCGTGCGGCCGATGCGGTGGACGTAGTCTTCGGGGTGGGTCGGCAGGTCGAAGTTGAAGACGTGGCTGACGTCGGGGATGTCGAGGCCGCGGGCCGCGACGTCGGAACAGACGATCAGGTCGACCGCGCCGGTCTTGAAGGCTTCGAGGCTCAGCATGCGCGCGCGCTGGTCCATGTCGCCGTGCAGGGCTCCGACGGAAAAGCCGTGCTTTTCCATCGATTTATGGAGGAGCGCCACGTCGCGCTTGCGGTTGCAGAAGATGATCGCGTTCTTGAAGGCGTCGGCGCCGCGGATCAGGCGCCGCAGCGTTTCGCGCTTCGCCGCGCCGCCGTGCGAGGCGACGAGACCCTGCGTGATCGTCGTCGCCGTGGTCGCCGCCCGCTCGACCTCGATGCGCACCGGGTTCGACAGGAACTGCTCGGTCAGCCGGGTGATCTCCGGCGGCATGGTCGCCGAGAAGAACAGGGTCTGCCGGGTGAAAGGGACGAGCTTGCAGATGCGCTCGATGTCGGGGATGAAGCCCATGTCGAGCATCCGATCGGCCTCGTCGATGACGAGGATCTCGATGCCCGTCAGCAGGAGCTTGCCGCGTTCGGAGAAGTCGAGCAGGCGTCCCGGCGTCGCGATCAGGATATCGGCACCGCGCGTGATCTTCGCTTCCTGATCGGCGAAGGAAACGCCGCCGATCAGCAGGGCGACGTTGAGCTTGTGGTTGGCGCCATACTTGAGGAAGCTCTCCTCGACCTGCGCGGCGAGTTCGCGCGTCGGTTCGAGGATGAGGGTGCGCGGCATTCGCGCCCTGGCCCGCCCGCTCTCCAGCCGCGACAGCATCGGCAGGGTGAAGGCGGCGGTCTTGCCGGTTCCGGTCTGGGCGATGCCGAGGATGTCGCGGCCGGCCAAGGCCGAGGGGATCGATTGCGCCTGGATCGGGGTCGGCTCGGTGTAGCCGGACGCCTCCACGGCCTGCAGGACCTTTTCGCTCAGTCCGAGATCATGAAACAGCATTGATGTCCTGAAAAGGAAGGCATTCGCGGCGAGCCTCGTCGGCCGGCCGCCGCGAGGATGCTCCGCCGTCCCCGGGCGGGACCGGTGCACGCGGGATGTTCGCGCTCGTCCCGCCCGGCGAAAGAGCGTCGGGTTCACGCGTCGCGGAACCCGATCCCGACTCGGACGCAGGATGCATGTCGCCGCAATGATCCGCAAAAGCAAGGGCTCAGCCGAGCGCTGCACGCCGATTACCGCGGCCGATAGACGCAATCGCAGCCGTATCGCTACCGCCCGGCCTTCCTCGGCAGGGCGAGCAGGCGATGCAGCAGCACCTCGTCGTTCAGCACCGCCATCTGTTCCTTCGGCTTGAGCCAGGCGACGGCGTCCTCGACGCATTCCGCGTCGTCGAGCTTGGCATCGGCCAACGCCCAGTCCGCGGAGATGTCGCCGCGACGCCGCACCTTGCCGCCAGCCTGGAAGGCACGGTGCACCCCTTGCAGCATGGGATCGGCGTGCAGCACCTCCAGCCCGTTGGCCGTCTCGTCGGGGGCGCCGCCCATCGCGGCGAGGATCACCGAGGCGCGCTCCACCACCGGCGGGCGACGGCGCTCCTCCGGCGTCTGCAGGAGGCCGATGCGACGCAGCGCCGTGCCGACCGACAGCAGGCCCGTCGCCCAGGACAGGACGATCGCCAGCAGCAGGCCGACGATGGTCGGCGACATCCAGGCGACGAGCGAGGGCGAGATCAACAGGCCGGAGATCAGGGTCAGCACGCCGAAGAGCACGTGGGAGCGATGGCGCCGCACGATGGCGAGGAAGGGCACCGAGCCGTCGTCGCGACGCTGCGGGTTCCAGCCGGTGTCGAAGCCGAACACGATGTGCGCCACGTGGCCGGTCTGGATCAGCATCATCACCGGGGCGAGCAGCGCCGACATCACCACTTCGAAGAGCGAGGAAAGGACGAGGAGGACGGCACCGCCGCTGCCGCGGCGCGTTTCGCCCTGGAGCAACGACAGCATCAGGCCGAGGATCTTCGGCACCAGCAGCACGACCATCGTCACGCCGAACAGTTCGAGCGAGCGCTCCGCGTCGAAGCGGGGGAAGGCCGGCACCAGCGACGAGGCCGAGGTGAAGTAGTCCGGCTTGACGTAGCTCGCCTGCAGCACGAGCACCATGCCGACGAGGAGCTGCAGCATCCACAAGGGCGAGGCGACGTAGGCAGAGATGCCGGTGGCGAAGTGCTGGCGCGACGCCGGATGCAGGCCGCGCGCGAGCAGGATGCGGGCATGCTGCAGGTTGCCCTGGCACCAGCGGCGGTCGCGCGCCGCGAGATCGATCAGCGAGGGCGGGCTCTCCTCGTAGGAGCCATCGAGCGTCGGCAGCATGGTCACGGCGTAGCCGGCGCGGCGGATGAAGGCGGCCTCGACGAAATCGTGGCTGAGCACGTGGCCGCCGAACGGCGGCTTGCCCCGCAGGTGCGGCAGGCCGCAATGGTCGGCGAAGGCGCGGGTGCGGATGATCGCGTTGTGGCCCCAGTAGTTGCCGTCGCGGCCCATCCAGGAGGCGAGGCCGCCGGCGATCACCGGCCCGTAGATGCGTGCGGCGAACTGCTGGAGGCGGGCGAACAGCGTGTTGCGGTTGATGATGAGGGGCAAGGTCTGGATGATGCCGGAGGCCGGATCGGCTTCCATCGCCGCCGCGAGGGTGGTGATGGCGTGGCCGGACATGAAGCTGTCGGCGTCGAGGACCAGCATGTGGTCGTAGCTGCCGCCCCAGCGCGTCACAAAATCGGCGATGTTGCCGGCCTTGCGCGCCGTGTTGTCGCGACGGTGGCGGTAGAACACGCCGCACTCCGGCCCGACGCGCCCGCGCAGCGCGATGAAGTTCCGCTCCTCGGCGACGAAGACGTCGGGGTTCGTCGTGTCGGACAGCAGGAACCAGTGGAAGGCGTCGCCGAGACC
>CALMGA010000013.1:3104-3472 GCA_937863205.1 uncultured Beijerinckiaceae bacterium
CGCCTGGAAGGCGGCGAACACCCGCTCGGGTGTCTCGTTGTAGAGCGGCATGACGACGGCCGTGCGGCTCGCGAGGCGTGCCGGCACGGCGGGCGGCCGCGGCGCGAAGAAGGCGAGATGGACGAAGCCGACGACCGCGCTGGTGCAGGCGAGCGCGATCCAGGAGAAGTTGGCGACGAACAGGACGAGCAGCACCCATTCGAGCAGCGTGGTGCCGCCGAGCGACACCACCTTGTACATCTCGGCGGCGCCATAGGCGGTGAGGGCGAGGGCGCCGGCTAAGATCAGCAGCCGCGCGGCCCAGGTGCCGGGCTGCGCCGTCCCGCGCCGCGGCTCGCTCGGGCGGTCGAAGCGCCACAGGCCCTGGG
>CALMGA010000014.1:0-3390 GCA_937863205.1 uncultured Beijerinckiaceae bacterium
GGGCGCCGGTCATCACCAGGATGCCGCCAGGGAAGCTCTTCACGAGCTGGGTGTTGCCGCTGTCCTTCTTCTTGGCCGCCGGGATCAAGGCGGACAGCTCGGGGCTTTCCGCGATCAGCGGCTCGATCCGCTGCGTCGACACCTTCTTTGCCGCATCGACGGTCGGCCACACGCCCATGACCGGCGCCGGCGACCAGTGGATGATGAAGCCTAGCCAGTTGTTGCCGGCCTCGGTGGCGCCGACCTGGGCCGACTTCATGAAAACGACGCGACGGGCCGGATGGGTCGGCGACAGCGCGTCCATCACGTCGCGCAGAAACGGCACGCGCGAGGTCCGGTAGCGCCCGGGCTCGGCCGCCACCTTCGTCGACAGCATCCGGAAGCGGTCGGCCCACTCGGAGACGGTCAGGATCGGGTCTGGGCGCAGAGAGCGCCGAAGCGTGACCTCTAGGTCGGCGGCGTTCTCATAGCCCTCGTCAGGCTCGGACCACCGGGGCTGAAAGCTCATTGAGTTCCGCCGCGATGGCCTTGGTCAGGGCAGCGTCGAGGGCGGCGGCCTCGCAGCCGAGCTCGGCAGCCATCGAGGCGGCATGCCGGCTGGGCAACCGCTGTATCGCCTGCCGATAGCCGATGAATGCCTTGTCGACGTGCGCCATCACCTTGATCAGCGGCACGAGTTCCTTGCGCTTCTGCGCCATCGCGAGGTCGCGTTGGTAGGCCTTCAGGATCGTGTCGGCGGTCCGCGCCGCGGGGAAGCGGATCTCGTCCACGACGGCGCCCTCGGGCTCCAGCACCCTGCGGATCACGGCGACGGCGGCCGCCGCATCGGCCTCGGTGCGCACCGGACTGCGTACCTCGGTGCGAACCAGGTTCGCAGGTTCGCGCACCTTGGTTCGCGCCGGGTCACCATTTCGGCTGAGCGCCTGGAGTGCGGCGTCGGCATCGTAGCTGCCGTCTGCAAGTGGTTGTATTCGCCCGGTGTTCCGTGCTTTGCGAATCGCGGCTTCGGAGATCCCGGCCAAGCCGGCCAGGACGCGCCCGGACACTCCCTGGGCAGCCATGCGAACCCTCGATTTTCAGTGTGTGACTAGCCTGGGGGCGGGTACCTGGCGACCCGCAATCCGTTTTCAGTCCAGGAAGGACCCAAGAAACTGAGCCGGCCGGCGCCGCCATGGTCTCCCGCCCGCGCGCGACGTACCCTCCGACGAGGCCTCCGAGAGAGCCATGGTCGTCATGGCATCAATCGGGTGAGACGCGCGGCCACGATCGGCTCGACGACCGCCGGCACCGCGCGCTCGAACGTCTTCAAGGTCTCGCCCTTCACGATCTCCTTGGCGATGTTGGCGCCGAAGAGGAAGCGCGCCGACTTCCGCGACGTGTCCCGGCGCGCCATCAGCAGCCCGCGCCGCGATGTCATGAACGACCGCTGGAACTGGATGGGGATGCCCCACACCGTCGCGGTGACGGGGCCGCCGGGCGAGGCCGAAACAGCGAAGTCGCGGATCGGAAGCCCCTTGCCGTTGGTCACGATGCGGTAGCGCAGGTCGCCGACGCGACCAGGGATCGAATCCACCAGCGTGTTGATGAGCCTGGGCGACAGGACCGAGGTCTGCTCCCTCACCGCGCGGCGCACGTTGGTGCGGACGACGTCGCCGGCCTGGTTGAGGCCACGCTGCATCTCGACCTGCGCCTGCAGGCCCGCCGCCTCGACCTTGTCGGCATAGTGCTTCAGCGAGGTGCCGGAGAACGTAACGGCGAGAGGCGTCATCGACGGCGCTTCCAGTTCCGACCTGGGCACGAAGTATGGAGGGCGAGCAGCGCCAACACGGCGGTCGCCAAGGCCAAGATGCCACTAACGGCTTGGTCGACCGTGAGAGGCTTCGCGATGGCCACCATAACGAGCATCACTGCACCGTGTGCCGCACCACGGCGGCATCGTCGGCGTGGTGTCCCATCCGGTGTTCGCGATAGGCCTCGGCGGCCTCGGCATCAATGTAGCTGTCCACCGCGTCGGACCAGCATTTGCCGCCGTCTTCGGCCGTTGACAGGAAGCGCCAGCGCGACAGCGGCGCCGAGCGGCGCTCGATGGTGAAGCGGGCCGGCAGATCGCGGCTCACCGGACGACGTTGCCGCGGCGGCGCGGCCGATGAGGCGGCAGCGGCGGGATCGGCTCGAGACGGATCAGTGCGTCAGCCTCCACTACAGGAATCCTTTTCCCGCATTGTTCCGGAATAGGTCGCCGTCCTCCATGTAGCCCATCGTGGTCTCGAGCTTGGCGTGGCGCATGTGGTTGGCCGTCAGCCGGAGGTCGGCGCCGAGGTCGCCGGCGGTGGTCGCGAAGCCTCGCCGGCAAGAATGGCCGCTGAAGGCAGCGGGATCGAGGCCGGCGGCAGCGCAGCGCGTCTTCAGGATGCGGGCGAACTGGCCGTCGGAAAGAGCCGCCGTCGCAAGGCGCCCGCGATCGCATCCGCGGAACAACGGCCCGGCGGCGATGCTCGCACCCTTGATCCAGGCTTCAACGGCATCGGGTACCTTCAGCTTGCCGTCCGGCACCGCAACCGTGCGACCTTCACCGGCCTGATCGGTCTTCGTCCGGCCCAGCCGCAACAGAAGCCCCTTGCGATGAAAGTCGACCTGCCCGACGTCGAGACCGACAAGCTCGGAGCGGCGGAGCGCGGCGCCGAAGCACAGCAGGATCATCGCCCGGTCGCGAAGCCCGACCAGATCGAGCGCGATCTTGCGGACCACCTTGGCCACGAGATCGGCGGTCAGAGCCTGCTTCTTGTCGGGTCGGCGGCCGAGCGTGTTGCGGATGCCGGTAAGCACCGCCCGGACCTCCTCGCGGGAGGTCGGAGCGTCATGGCCGAGCGCGCGATGCGCGCAGGCGATCGCTGCCGCGCGCTGGTCGATGGTCGAGACGGAGCGCCCGAGCCCTGCAAGGTGGGTCAGGTAGCGGGCCACGGTGCGGGCGTCGGCTGGCATGACCCCGGCGCCCTGTCCCTCGCACCAAGCCGTGAAGTCGACCCAGCCGACGGCGTAGGCCCGGCGCGTAGCCGCCGACTTCGCCGCGGCGGCGAACCCGGCGGCGGCTTCGTCGAGGACGTCCGGATCGAACCTGATCGGGATGTCATCCGGGCGCACGATGAGCGCCTGGTCGGACATCGACGAAATCCTCGGATCGGACGTCTGATAAGAAGGCTTCGAGCGCCCGATAAGGGCAATTAGCAGGCGCCCGCCCCACTCGGCGGAAGCGACCCGCTCGTCGGCATCGCGACGGCGCCGCAAAACGACGGCGCCGACCCCGGCAAAATGGTGCCCTCGGCGGCGGTTCGAACGCGCGACCGGCTCCGACATGGAGCTGCTCTTGAGGCTGAGCTTGGAGGGCGTGGT
>CALMGA010000014.1:3400-7218 GCA_937863205.1 uncultured Beijerinckiaceae bacterium
GACGCCGGCGATGTGGACGATAGGCGTGTGCCGACGCCTCGTTTTACTGCCTGCCGATGATGCGGCAGGGCCGATGCGCGGTCTTCACCGCACCGGCCTCTCGTTCCACTGATGAGCGGGTTCGCTCCCCCGCCGCCGCACACCTTGAGATCGGCTACTCGTCTGCCGAGCGGGTGCGCTCGCAGCGGATCATCGGATAGGTCGTCGCGTCGGGCGCCAGCGCCGTCGAGGCGAGCCGGGACTGACCGGCGATCATCGGGCAGATGGCGACGGTCTCGCCGGGCAGGACGTCCAATGCAGAGTCGCGGGTGCAATTCTGCGGCGGGGTGGTTAGGGCGCAGACCAGGACCACGGTCTTGAGCATGGCCCGGTCTCGCAAATTGGTGTCGGCCGCCGCCCGGTACATCCGCGGGACGGCGGCCTGCCGATCAAGGATCGGGGTCCGTTCTCGACGCGAAGTCGAGAGCCGCTTGCGCTCGGCCGATCGTCCGCGAGCCGACGCAGGCGGCGCGTTCGTGAGAGCTATGCCCGCCGGCGCCTGCGGACCTCGACACGCACCTCGCGGGGGCGAGGCGCGGTCAGGCCCGCGGGGATGACGATGATGCCGGGGCGCATGACCGGCGGCGGCTTGCGTTCTGGAGCGACGGTGCGGAGGTCCTTGGCCCTGGCGCGCAGCCGGGCGACGCCCTCGCTCTTGTCCTCGATAAAGACCACGCGCCTTGGCGAAGCTCAGCACGCCGCGGATGCGCTCCACCTCGCGCGCGAAGGCTTCGAGTTCCGCGGCGTACTGGACGCGGGTCACGAACGGATCATCGCGCGCATGGCGGTGTCCAGAGACAGAAACGCGCCCGGAAGCCGACAAGGCTTGGGCGCGCTTTCCGAGTGAGCCTTGTTGCTACGATTTAAGATTATGTTCGTCAAGCCCATCGCGCCGCGACGAGCATGGAAAGGCCGATCCGCAGGAGCATCAACCCTGCCGCCTGACGCTGCGGCGTGCCGCTGTAGTTCGAGAACTTGGCGCCGATCGCTTCGACGCTCATTCCCTCGATGAGCAGGGCGTGGATGGCTTGGGCCACCTCGTCGGGCAGGATCGCCCATGCCGAGCGGATCTTCTGACGCGCACCCGCTGCCGCTTCGCCGGCCGGCATCATGTGGGCGGGGTCGACGCAGCCGCCGCCGGCCGAGAGTAGGTTCTGTGCGGCGATGCCGGAAAGCCCGGCGAGATAGGCGACTTCCTCGTAGCGCTTCCCGGCCTGGTACATCCGCTCCGACATGCCGGGATCGTCGTTGAGCGAGGCGCGGTGATGCAGGCGCGCGAGGATGTCTCGCGTTGTCGTCACGTCCTCGCGCCGGAACGTGCGGCGAAGCCTGTCGAGGCCGCCTTCGGCGACCATCTGGCCGCCGGTGGTGCGGACGAGATCGCCTTTCTTCAGCCGTTCCGGCGTCGGGCCGTCCGCCTTGGCCGGCTGCTTCCTCTCCTTGCGAGGCGGCTCGCTCGCGGCGCGGCCGCGGAAGGACTTCGACTCCTCGGTGCGCCGACGCATGCCGGTCGCGGCCTCGGCGATCGCGCCGGCTTGGCTTCGAACGTGGGCGCCGCGCTTGCCCGCGCCGGGCCCGTCGAAGCCAGACGGCTCGATCTCGTGAGCGGATGGCATGGCGCAGGCTCCGGCGGTCGGGACGGGACGGCGACCGATGTGCATTGGAGCGGACGCGATCGTCCATGCGACCCTCGTGTCGTCGCCGCGCGATCTTACCAAGGCGGCGCGGGCGCTCATAAGATTGATCTAGCCGGCGAGCGCTGCCGGCGCGGCGCATCGCGCGCCGGCGATCAGGTGACGCGCCATCATCGCATCGCGGCTGAGGCCCTCTCGCACTCCTGCGGCGTCGTAGAAGGCTAGGACATCGGCCGGCAGGCGCAGGATCACCTGCCCATGGGGCCGGCTCGCCAGCGACAGTCCGAACTCGTGCGCGCGCTGGTAGACGTTGTTCTCGGTCGTGCGGATCTGCGGGTCGGCAGCAATACCCTTGGCGGTATGGCCGAGCGTGACGAGCTGCACGAAGCGGATCAATCGGTCTCGCGTCCAGGCCTGCCGCTCCACCCGCGCAGCGCCGTCTCCGCGGCGCTCCGGTTTCGGTTCCGGCGCGAAATAGGTGACGTTGAGATGCGTGCGAGCGAGCGCGAGCAGTGTGTCGACGTGCTCCAGCGCAAACGGACGCCAGCCGGCACCGTCGGGTGGGAAGGTCGTCGAAAGTTGCCGGCAGCAGAAGCGCGCCACGGTGGCCGCCACCTCGATCGACGGCAGCCACGTCACCCTCGCCAGCCGCTCGCCGGCGTCGAGATCGGCTTGTCGATCCTCGCCGTGGACGATCAGGATCTCGGCGTCGCCGCGACGCGCCAGAATACGCAGCGCACCGGCCGGGGGATCGCCGGCGTCGAACCTATCGACGGGGGTGACGGACATGGCGGAACGTTAGCAGAACTGCCGCGTCTGCGGAAGGATTAGGCATGCAAGCCCAGGTGGCGCTCGATTGATCAAAGGTCATGTACGTCGCCGCAGTTGTTCGCCGCTCGCTGCCGAAAGTCGTCGAGGCAGTGCTGGAGCTGGCGAACGATCGGACGGGTGTCGTCTTTACGAGAACTTGGATCGCGACGTCATCGGGCGCAGCAATGAGGACTGGTGCTGTCGCCGCATCCGCGTGCCGCTGTTCCGCTTCCCCGACATGGCGGAGGTGGAGCGGTTCGTCCGCTCGGCACGGCCTTCGACGCGGGCTGCCGTGGTGCTCGGCATGGTAGGCTGCGATTTGTGCCCGTAAGGCTCCATTCCGCTTCCCATAGTGCAATGATTGCACTATGTTGCAGGGGTCACGGGATCACAGCCCTTGCCCTGCATCGTCCAGCTCACCGCCTCAACTTCCATCTACGTCTACGCGAACGACCACATGCCGCCGCACTTCCACATCCTGACACCTGATGGCGATGCGCTCGTTGACATGCAGACGCTGCAGATCATCCGCGGCATGGTCCGTAGGCGGCCCTACGCGCTGACGGTGGCCTGGGCGAGCGAGCCGGCGAACCGCGACAGGCTTCACGCTGAATGGAGGCGACTCAATGAAGGCGACGACTGAGGACGATGTCATCACGGTTGGCCAGCCCTTCCCGCGGGCCGAGACGGTGGCGCCCCTCGCGGGCCTCGCCGTGCTCGTCACCTGGGCAGATGGCAAGCAGATCGCCGTCGACCTCGGGCCGACGCTACACCGCTTCAAGCTCTATGCGCCGCTGCGCGCCGATCGGGCTCTGTTCGAGACGGTCCACGTCGCCAACGGCTCGACGATCGCCTGGGGCAGCGACGACGCCATCGACATGCACGTCGGCGAGATCGAACGGCTCGCCGGAGAGAAGATGGAGGCTGCCGACTTCAAGGCGTGGATGCAGGGGCTCGGGCTCACGCTCGACAGCGCCGCGGCGCTGCTCGGGATGAGCCGACGCATGGTCGCGTACTATGCCGGGGGGACGGAGATTCCGCGATACGTGGCGCTGGCCTGCGCGCATCTCGCGAGCAAGCGCGACGCATTCGTCGCGTCGGGCAAGGATGTTGCGGCATGACCAAGGCGGGAGAATGACCCGCTTCAGGCCCGACAGCGTGGCGGCCGCCTACATCAGGACGATCCACCATGATCCGGCGGTGGTGGAGCGGGCGCTGGCGGCAGATTAGGGAAGGGCAATGGCGAGATGGCGTGGCGCGAGAACAATCGCCGGGTGTCGAACGGGGCGCAGTACCTCGGCGTCACGGCGGCGGCGCTCAACGCGCCGGTGTCGC
>CALMGA010000015.1:0-2635 GCA_937863205.1 uncultured Beijerinckiaceae bacterium
GACAACCGGCGTGATGCCGAGCGCCAAACCAATGGAAAGCGTGTAGCTCCAAGTTTCCGGCCAGATCGACGGTAGGAAAATGAGCTGCGGACTCAAGGATGCGATCGTCTGCACGGCATCCTCGGTCTTCGAGAAGCGCCCGGTTTCGCTGACCCCGGCCCTTACCATGTCGTCGGGGATGTCCGAATAGCCGATGATACAATAGCGAATGGGCAGATCGCGCGTCTTCGCGTCGCGCGCCAAGCTCAGAAGAATACGCGAGCCCTTATGCGCGCCGACCGCGCCGATCGTGACGACCGTGATCACGGACGTATCGGCCCTGGGCTGGATGATGGGGACTTCGAGCTGCTCTTCCGCGTGCGGCTCGACATCGATCACGTAGTTCACGCCGAAGCTGCGCAAGCGGTCCGCGATGTCACGCGAGGGGGCTAGCACCCGATCCGCGCCCTCGAGAAAATGCGCATAGCTCGCGCGCAGCACCGCAGGGTCGACGGCTTCCGGATAGCTCTGATCCGTCGCGACGCATAAGCGGCATCGCTCGAGACCAGCCAAGCCGCAGTAGCGATTGTTTGTGAGCACCAGATTGTTGCGGTGACAAACGACGGAATAGTCGTGCAGCGTGAAACGATACGGCGCGCCATTCTCGCGTATAAGCTTCATGAACTCTACCGTCGCACCCCAATCGAGACCGACGAAGGAATGGACGTGGATCAAGCCGGGGTCCAACCAGAGCAGGAAATCCGTGAGATGCGGACGGAATTGCGGAAAGGGCATCGCGCGAAGATTAGGGGTGAATGCGTGCGCGCCTGTCCCCGACGTGATCTCGATATTCCAACGGTCCTCGACACCGACGCGGATGAGGATGACGTCGACTCCTGCCGTTTTGAACCGACGTACTTCGTTCTTCACATGGGTGACGATGCCGCCGGTCAAACCATGAAAGACGATGACGGTCGGCTTTGCACCGGCGGAAGCCGCGAGGCGCCTCAGGTCGAAGCGGATGCGGCCAATCTCCGTCGGATTGGCTTTGAGATGCTGCCGGATCAGCTCCGGATAATCCGGATGCTTGGCATGTAGGGCCTTCTGACCCGGTTCATCGCCCGCGGCCGGTTTGCCGAACGACACCTCGCCTTTATGGTAGACGAACACGTCCTCCGCGAGCACATTGCGGAACCCCGCCTTTCCCGCCCTTACGCAGAAGTCGCTCTCTTCACCGTAACCGCGCCCGAAAGCCACTTCGTCGAACAGGCCCACCGAGCGCCGCGCCGCCGTGCTCATCAAAAAACAAAATCCTATGCCTGTCGGTATTTCGCTCGATCGCCCCTTGTTGGCATCGAGGGCGAGGCGATCGAGCCCAGCAATATCCGCTTCAAGCTGGGTCATGTTATTTTCGTTTAGCAGGGGATAACTACATATTGTCGCGCTATTGCTGAAAGGCGTGACGGTCGCGATCGTGGGATCGCTGTCCGCGTGGGCGACTAAGCGGTCAAGCCAATCGCCGGAGACGAGCGTGTCGCTGTTGATCAGGATGATAAGCTGATCCGGTAGAGATAGCAGTGCAGAGTTGGTCGTCTTGACGAAACCGAGATTTGTTTTGTTTCTTCTGAGCGCAAACAACCCTTTCGAGGCGAGTTGCGCCACCTTCCTTGAGAGCGCGACATCCGGCGAACGATCGTCGATGACGAGGAGCGCGAACGATGTTTCCTGTTTGGCCCGGAGGATCGCATGAATGGACGCGAGCGTCTCATCATAGCCTTTGTAGATCGGCATGACGACAACGCAGCGCCGGCCCTCGAGTACGGACGCAGGATGTACGGAAGCCCAATCATCGTCTTGCGGCGCGATCATCTCCGGGTAGGCGTGGACACCCGCTGGATTGGGACGCAAGCCCGCGTCACGACCGACCGTCAAATAGTGGTATAACGGATTAACACCTGATCTCAGCGCGTCTTTATTGGCACGAATATAGAAGGCCGTATCAAAAAGAAGATTAGGGCGGCGGCCTTCGCGCCAGCCGACCTCGATGTAGTGGTCAAGCGGGTCGATCTCTCTTCGACGCACGTCATCATATCGCGAAACATAGAAGTTTCTGTCGAAGGATTGACTCAGAACCTCCTTGATCGTTCGCGTGTCCTTCACCCGAAGATCCGTCTCCCCAGCCCACGCGTCGCTGTCACGGGGCTCTTCGGTTCGGTCCTGCCACGCCATCATTCTTCTCTGCGAGGCATAGTGATAGAGCGGACTGATGCGAAGTTGCCTGACGTGACTGAAGTGGTTCAAATAGTTTTCAAGCTCGACCTCACAACGCAACTTGATGTTCTCTCGCCAGCCGTGCTGCAGGTAATGATGCAAGGCGTCCATACTCAGGCCGCCGGCTTGCGAGAAGTATCCAGAGGAGTCGAAGAACGGCAGTGTGACCGGCATCTGCACTTCGAGGTAATCGTTCTCGTCGCGCGGCGCTGCTTGCAAGCCCGCGTATATGCCCTTCTCGACGTAGTGCGTGAGTGGATTGACAGGCCTTCCCGCAAGGTGCTTGTCTCTATAAAAAAGCGTTACAAAGTTGGCAGCAGGATTACGGCCCTCCTGCCATCCGTTGTCCATGTAATGTTGAAAGGGGCCCAAACCACTCGATACG
>CALMGA010000015.1:2645-4584 GCA_937863205.1 uncultured Beijerinckiaceae bacterium
TACGACGTCAGGATATTCATGACAATAATACTCGGAATCAAAGAACATGATTTCCGTGTAGCTTTTGCGAGATTCAACACGAGGCTGAGATGTCATCGATGACTAGTGCCAAATCGCTGGATAGATACTATTGTTATCACAACGAACCCAGAGATCAGATAGCCATGAACCCATCGAACTCACGTTTCTCGCAATTTCCATCACATTCATTTTCCATTCCTGCAACGATATGCGCTTGCAATCTCGGGATCATCGTTGATCGTGGCGTCCTAGGATGATGCATGGTTCCGATGCTGATCGTTGCATTGTCCGTCAAGCAGCATCCCACCATCGATGACGTCGGTTCCTCGCATGCGAATGCAACCGAAATACACGAGCTGGCCGGTGCTGACCAATCCGTTGGTCTTCGAGATCGGTGACGTCATGCCGCACTCGCCCTGGTCGGGGTGTGAGGCGTGGATCACAAGGGGAGCGTCGATGCCAGCCTCACCTGCAAAGGCGAGGCAGCGCGGCGCTCGAGCATGCCGGCCGTCAGCGGCCAGTGCCGCCATCCACCTTACTGCCAAGCTGAGCGCTCCGGCATCGGATGGTGCTCTGCTGACCGTCGCCGATGATTAGGCCTAGAGGCGCGACGGCTGCGTTCGACAAAATGCGGTCGTCGGTCCACCGCATCCTCAACCACCAAGCCGGCTAGCTGTCGCCTTCGATCCTCGCGACGCGTCGTCATGGTCTCACTTTCGCGGAGACGATACCTGTCACCATGGTCGTGGGGATCGTTCGACAGATAGGACTGTGCATCATATTCGCGGGGATCGACACGAAGCGACGGCGGTGTCGATTTCCCATAGTGGTAGCCGAAGCCGTCGTAGGAGGCATCGGGGTAGGCACCGCGCACGATGCGATTGCCGCGATAGGGATCGAAGAAGGGCGCGTAGGCGGAACCGCCGCCGTTGCCGGGATCGGCGTAGTACCGATACGGATCCCCGAGTCCGAAACCGATGTCCTGCGCCTGCGCCGTCGAGGATCCAATCACCATCGCGGTCAGAGCGACAGCCAGGACAGTCACAGGTTCGCCTCGTGCATGCATCATCGGAACCCTTGCGGAAAAGGACAGCGCCGGTCCCGAACCTGACATTTCCGGCCGGAACAGGGAAATGTGAAATGGGCGTAAGCCAAGGTTCAAACCGGTCGTCGCGGGTTTTCATGCCGGACACTCGGCGTTTCATCGAACTTCGGGAGGGTCGAGCCTGGGCGTCGTGACCAATGGGCCGCGGCGGTACCGCCGCTCGGAAGTCGCCGGCCACGCCCGACAGATCGGCAGCAGCGAGCGTAACCGTTTGGCGTCATGGCCGCGAAGATGTCGACCGAGTCAGAACGCAGATCTCGCAATCAGGTCACGGTGCCGTCCGCCGAAGGCGAGACGACCGCGATCGCCTCGCGATAAAGTGCGGCAAGATCGCGGGCCTGGTCCTGCGATGTCCGCAACGGCGGCACGGATGGCGGCGATGCAAGGTATTTAGCCGGGTCGGCGTCGATCGCCTCGATCACGCCGATGAGCCCGCGAAGATCGTCGACGGAAACGATGTGGCCGTTGATGCCGTCCTGTACCGCGGCTCCGACCGCGCCTCGATCCGAGGCCACGACCCAGCAGCCGTTCGCCGTCGCCTCGCGCGTGACGAGACCGAAGCTTTCCGGCCAGAGCGAGGGCGCGAACAGGACGTCGATGTCGCGATAAAGGTCGGCCATCTGGTCCTGCCGACGGCGGCCGATAAGGAGCAGCGTGGTTTCACCGAGTTTCTCGATCATTTCGCTGCCGGGTTCGAGCGAGAGATCGACCGCTAGAAGGGTCACGTTATGCGGGCGCACCGCAACGATCGCATTGCGCAGCAGCGAGAAGCCCTTGTGCTCTTCCAGGCCGCCGACGTGGGCGAGAGTGACC
>CALMGA010000015.1:4594-4951 GCA_937863205.1 uncultured Beijerinckiaceae bacterium
CCTCCCGTCGCGGTGCAGCGCGCATCGGCGACGAGACGCCGTTCGGCACGCTCATCACGTTCCGCAGCCCCGTGCCACGGTAAAGCTCGGCGAAGGCGTCGAAAGGCGCCAGGACGGCCCTCGCGCCGAGAAGCGCGGAGAAAAGCGTGGCTCGTCTCGTGGTGCGGCCGCGCGCGTTGGTTTTGACGAGCAGCGAAGGAGCGAATTCGTAGAGGGGCGCGGGACCGTTCTCGTCGCGCAAGAACTGGCGATCCGAAATCCACCAACCGTCATGCGCGGTGATGAAGTAGGGGATGCTACGCCGCTGCGCGACCTGCACGGCCGAAGCGGTGATACGCTGGATGCAGTGGAAATGGA
>CALMGA010000016.1 GCA_937863205.1 uncultured Beijerinckiaceae bacterium
ACTCACGAGCGCACGCCTTCTCATCGCGCAGTACCAAGCCCAGTTGGCCAAGCTGCGGCGCATGCAGTTCGGCCGCTCGTCGGAGACGCTCGATGGCGAGATCCGGCAACTCGAACTCCTGCTCGAGGATCTGGAGGAAGGCGAAGCGGCCCCTGCCGCACCAGAGCGCCTGCCGGAAGCTGTGCGGCGTGAACGCAGGCACCCGCAGCGCCGTCCCTTGCCCGACCATCTGCCACGCGAGACGATCGTGCATGCGGCCGGCGATCGTTGCCCGGCATGCGGCGGCCTGCACTTCGCTGCGCTTGGCGAGGACGTGACCGAGATCCTGGAGAAGGTGCCTGCACGTCTGCGCGTCATCCGGCATGTGCGGCCGAAGCTTTCCTGCCGCGCCTGCGCGACCACTCTCCAAGCGCCGGCTCCCGACCTGCCGGTCGCCAAGGGTCGGCCCGGGCCGGGGCTCCTGGCCAACGTCGTGGTCTCCAAATACCTCGATGGCCTTCCGCTCTACCGGCAGTCCGCGATGCTGGCGCGCGAGGGCATCGCCATCGAACGCGCCACGCTGGCCGACTGGGTGGGCCATGCCGCGTGGTGGCTGAAGCCGCAGGCCGCGCGCCTCGCCGCCCATGTGCTCGCGGCGCCGGTGATCCACACGGACGACACGCCAATTGCGGTGCTGGCGCCGGGTCGCGGCCGTACCCGAACGGGACGGCTGTGGACCTATCTGCTGGACGAGCGGCCATGGTGCGGCTCGCGTCCGCCAGCGGTTCTCTACCGCTTCAGCCCGGATCGAAAGGGCGAGCGACCGCGCGAACACCTGGCCGGGTTCCGCGGCGTGATCCAGGCCGACGCCTACAGCGGCTACGAGGCGCTGACCCGAGGTGCAGGACCGCCGGACATTCTTCATGCGGCGTGTTGGGCTCATGCCCGACGCAAGTTCTTCGATGTGCATGAGGCGACGAAGTCGCCTATTGCGGCCGAGGCGTTGCGGCGGATCGCCGAGCTTCACGCAATCGAGGCTGGCATCGCCGGCCATCCGGCCAACCGCCGCCTTGCCATTCGTCAGGACCAGGCTGTTCCGCTCCTCGCAGCACTTCGGTCATGGCTGGAGGATCAGAGCCGCCGCTTGTCGGCAAAGACCGATCTGGCCAAGGCTATTCGCTATGCGCTCACGCGGTGGGAGGCGCTGACCCGCTACGGCTCCGACGGGCGCATCGGCATCGACAACAACCCGGCCGAACGCAGCCTGAGAGGTATCGCGCTCACGCGGAAGAACTTCCTCTTCCTCGGCTCGGACGCGGGCGGCGCGCGTGCCGCGATCCTCTACACCGTGCTGGAAAGCGCCAAGCTGAACGGCCTCGATCCGGAAGCCTATCTGGCCGGCGTCATCACGGCGATGGCCGCAGGGCACGCCATCACCCGGCTCGACGCGTTGCTGCCCTGGAACTGGGCCTCGCAACCCCACAGGATGGCGGCGTGAGCGACGCCGACGAGATCGCCATCCTGCGTGTCGAACTGGTCGACATCGAGCCGCTGATCTGGCGTCGCGTGGCGGTGCGCACCACGACCAACCTGCAGACCCTGCACCGCATCATCCAGGCCGCCATGGGTTGGCTCGATTATCACCTCTGGGAGTTCGAGGCCGACGACGTGCGGTACGGCGTTCCCAACCCTGAAGATGCCGCATGGGGGCGTGTCGTCCACCGGGCCAGCGCCACGAAGCTCGCCAAGCTCCTCAAGGACCGACCCGCGGCCTTCGGCTACACCTACGACATGGGCGACAACTGGGAGCACCGGGTCATCGTCGAACGCCTGCAAGCCGCCGATCCCGACACGCTCTATCCCGTGTTCCTAGGAGGCGAACGACGCTGCCCGCCTGAGGATTGCGGCAGCGTTCCCGGCTACTACGACTTCCTCGACGCTATCTCGGAACCCGACAAGGGCAAAGGCAGCCGCAAAAAGCGGGAGATGCTGACCTGGTACGGCCGGCCCTACGATCCGGACAGCATTGATGAGGAGCAGGTTCGCGCCGCCATCGCGCAGATCGCCAAGGCCGCACGTCCCCGCAAAGCTCCAGCCGTCAAGTCGTGAAGGTGATGCTTCTCAGATGACACTTACGTTCAGAGGAACCCGTCCGCGTGATCATCTTCCCTGATGCCGACGCGCTCTCCGGCACGCCCCCTTTCTCCGCCGAGATCGTGCTTCAGGGGAGCCGGCCCGATCCGACGATGAAGGACGAGGCCGGAAGTGTCTGGGTCGAAGTTGAAGGGCAGGCGGACTGCCTCCGCTTCTTCGGCCGGCATGTCGAGGGTGGCGCGCCGCCGCTGGTCTACCTGGAAGGTGATTGCACGAGGCGAGTGGGCGACGGATGGGCCACGTTCGACGGCTACACAGGCCAGTCCCCCGGAAGGCTCCAGCTCTGGGCCGAGCAGGTCGCGGTCGCGACTCAGCGCACCTTCGTTTATTTGGCGCGGCCCGGCGTTTACGGCTCCTCGGGCGATCACCAGCATCGGCGACGTCCGAGGGAAGTCGCGCTTGTCGATGCCGGCCTTGCGGAGTTGAAACGAGCATTCGGTTGGCGGACCATCGACCTGGCCGGCCTTTCCGGTGGCGGCCACCTTGTCGCGGCCTTGATGGCGCGGCGGGCGGACATCGGTTACGCGGTGATCGCGTCCGGCAACGTGTCGGTCAGGCAACGGAACATCGAGCAGCTGCGCGTCACGGATGTCACCGGCTTTTCGGACTTCGTCGACCCCATCGATCTCGTCTCGGAGGTCGCTAAACACCCGCCGCAGCTTGTCATCGTGCTCACCGACCCTCAGGATCGGGTCGTCTCCGAAGCTTGTCAAAGCGCTTACGTCACCGCGCTCAGGGCTGCCGGTATCGCCGTCGATCATCGGCTTCTACCCGCGACGGAGCCGACCCGTCACGTGCTGCGCGACGCGGCCCTGCTTGCGGCCGCATCAATCTGTAGCCGCTGGGGCGAACCGTCTTACTTCTCATGACGAACGGATGAATTTCTGCATCTGGACGCAGAACGCCCCCAACAAGGCTCCCGCCGTCAAGCCGTGAGAACAACGGTCTTCAGCTGACGCTTACGAGTGGAACGATGAAGGTCAAGGAGGAGAAAAGGGGTGACGCGTTGCTGCGCATCATCGCGCGCAGCAAAGGCTACGCAGGCGCGGTCATCATGGACGGCAAGGCCAGTACAGTCGTCGAGGGTGACGACCTCCAAGCACTCTGGGCGCAGCTTGAAGGTAATTACCCAGGGGGTGGTCAGCGCCGTCGCGTGCTGTCAGGCGTTGATGGTG
>CALMGA010000017.1:0-1270 GCA_937863205.1 uncultured Beijerinckiaceae bacterium
ACTTCGAGGACTCGTAGCTGAAGTACGGGTTCGAGGCGTCGGTCTCGCCGTCGACATGCTTATAGCCGCCGTAGCCGTAGCGCACGTCGCGCAGGCCGACCTGGCCGGCCTGGTCCTGCAGCTCGCAGTCGCCGTTGGCCGAGCAGGTCAGGCAGTTCAGCGGGTGATCGGAGATGTAGAGTTCCATCACCCCCTTGCGCAGCTTGGCGAGCCGCTCGTTCTGGGTGTGGACCACCATGCCTTCGTCGGCCGGCGTGGTGCAGGAAGCCGGCGTGCCGCGGCGCCCCTCGATCTCGACGAGGCAAAGGCGGCAGGAGCCGAAGGCTTCCAGCTGGTCGCTGGCGCAGAGCCGCGGAATCTTGGTTCCCATCGAGGCAGCGGCGGCCATCACCGACGTGCCCTTCGGCACCGAGACCTGCATGCCGTCGATCGTCAGGGTCACCTGTTCCACCGCGGGGCGGATCGGCGTGCCGGAGTTGAATTCCTCGATCAATGCCATCGCGTTTCCTCCTGTCCCATCGTACCGAAACGGCGGCGCTATTCCGCGGCCTGCTTACGTTCGGCGGGGACGAAATCCTCGGGAAAATGGGTCATCGCGCTTTTCACCGGCACGGGGGTCAACCCGCCCATGGCGCAAAGCGATCCATCGGTCATGGTGACGCAAAGATCTTCGATCAGAGTGAGATTGCGCTCGATATCGCGTCCCGCGATGATCTTTTCCATCGTCTCGCGACCGCGCGTCGCGCCGATGCGGCACGGCGTGCACTTGCCGCAGGACTCGGTCTCGCAGAAGTGGAAGGCGAAGCGCGCCTGCTCCGCCATGTCCACGGTGTCGTCGAACACCACCACGCCGCCGTGGCCCACCAACCCGCCCTTGGCGGCGAAGGCCTCGTAGTCGAACGGCGTGTCGAAGAGGTCGCGCGGGAAATAGGCACCGAGCGGGCCGCCGCACATCGCCGCCTTGACCGGGCGCCCGGTGATCGTGCCGCCGCCGAAATCGTCGACGATCTCGCCGAGCGTCACGCCGAAGCCGAGTTCGATCAGGCCGCCGAACCTGACGTTGCCGCCGAGCTGGATGCACAGGGTGCCGCGCGAGCGGCCCATGCCGTAGTCGGCATAGGCCTTGGCGCCGTGCGTCATGATCCAGGGCACGGAGCACAGCGAGACGACGTTGTTGACGGCGGTCGGCTTGCCCCAAAGGCCCTGCAGCGCGGGGAGCGGCGGCTTGGCGCGGACCACGCCGCGCTTGCCCTCAAGACTTTCCAGCAGC
>CALMGA010000017.1:1280-3577 GCA_937863205.1 uncultured Beijerinckiaceae bacterium
CCGCAGATGTACGCGCCGGCGCCCATGCGGACATGGAGGTCGAAGGCGCGGCCGCAGCCGAGCACGCTCGCGCCCAGCGCGCCGTCGGCGCGGGCGATCTCGATCGCGCGGCGCATGGTGCGCACGGCGTGGGGATATTCCGAGCGGATGTAGATGTAGCCCTCGGTCGCGCCGACGGCGAGGCCGGCGATGGTCATGCCCTCGATGAGGACGAAGGGATCGCCCTCCATCACCATGCGGTCGGCGAAGGTGCCGCTGTCACCCTCGTCGGCGTTGCAGACGATGTATTTCTGGTCGGCCTGCGCCTTGCGCACCGTGGTCCACTTGATGCCGGTGGGGAAGCCGGCGCCGCCGCGCCCGCGCAGGCCGGACTGCGTCACCTGCTCGGTGATCGCCTCGCCGGTCATGCCGATCGCGTTCTTCAGCCCGAGGAAGCCGCCGTGGGCGCGATAGTCCGCGATGTCGAGCGGGTCGACGATGCCGACGCGCTCGTAGGTCAGGCGCGTCTGCCGGGCGAGGTAGGGGATGTCCTCGGGGCGACCGAGGCGCAGCGGGTGCTCGGCCCCCTCAAGCATGCCGGCGGCGAGCAGGCCGGCGACGTCGGCCGGCTTGACAGGACCGTAGGCGATGCGGCCCTGCGGCGTCACCACCTCGACCATCGGCTCCAGCCAGAACAGGCCGCGCGAGCCGTTGCGCACCATCTGCACGCGTTCGCCCGCCTGGGCCGCCAGCGCCTTGGCGACCTTGTTGGCGCCGGCGGCGACGGCGGCGGCGTCGACAGGCACGTAGACCTTCACCGCGCCGGCGGAACGGTTCTCATTGGCGAATGCGACGCTCAAGCCCGCGCCTCCTCGATCAGTTCGTCCACCGTGTCGACGGTCAGGTCCCCGACCGGCTCGTCGCCGAGCAGCACGGCAGGGGCGTTGGCGCAGAGGCCGAGGCAGTACACCGGCTCCACCGTGATCGCGCCATCCGCCGTCGTGCCGTGCCAGCCGACGCCGAGCTTGCGGAACAAGGCCTCGCTCACCGCCAGCGCGCCGCGCGACTGGCAAGCCTCGGCGCGGCAGACCTTGATGGTGCAGCGGCCCGGCGGATGGTCGCGGAAGTCATGGTAGAAGGTGAGGGTGCCGTAGACTTCGGCGCGCGACAGGTTCAGCGCCTCCGCGACCACCGGCACGATCGCGCGGTCGACGAAGCCGAAGCGCTGGGGCAGCTCGTGGAAGATCTCCAGCGTCGCGCCCTTCTCGGACGAGAACGCGACGACCACCTTCGATGCTTCTGCCAAATCCCACCGATCGTAGCTCGGCATGGTCCTACCCGTCGCTGCTTCTTGATTGGTTCTAAAAAGGCATCGCGCGCCGAGAAATCAAGGCGGACGAACTCCTCATTCCATAGAGATCGTCTATTGAAAAGCCGCTCGGCTCCGCGTTTTGCTTGCTTTTCTCGATATATTGCGTTGCGGCCGCGTCGTTCTTGCAATGCAACATCGGGCGTCAAGTCAGCGGCAGATCGGCGTCAGGCCATGGGGGTATCGCATCATCGGTGCCATCGTCGAGGGCAGCTCCTTGAGCGCGGCATTCTTGAATGCGGCATTCTTGAGCGCGGCATGGGAACGGGCGAGCGAGGCCGCGGTCTTCGCGAGAAGCGGGGCGGGATCGGGCCGGCACACGTCGGCAATCATCGCGGTGAACGGCACAGGCGTCGCGGCCTGTGGCAGCGCGCGGATGCAGCGGATCGCCTCGATGCGGTCCATCATCGGCATCTGCACATCCATCGGCACCGTGGCATCGGCGCGAGCGAGCACGGCGGAGCCGTTATTGACCTCCGCGACGTGTTGTCCCGCTGCCGGTAGCCGCGTCGCACGAATGGATGGCGCATCAGGTTTGCGCTTCGTCGTCGCGCAGCACCTGCTCACACGCGACTTCGATTGCGGCGCGACGGCCTCTGCGACTCAATCGTGAGCCCGGCGCGATCCGTGGCCCGATCCGCCCCGGCCCTCTGCCGCAAGCGCTTCGGCCCGAGCGGCGCGGCGTCGAGCGTCCGGCTCAGCCGGCCAGGGCGCCGTACACCATGGCGCGGCAGAGCGAGCGATAGTGCAGCCGCTGCTGCGCCGAGGACGTCTGCAGCATCAAGAGGGCGAAGAAGCCGCGGCGCGGGTCGGCGAAGGCATAGGTGCCGCCGACGCCGCTCCAGAACCAATCGCCGGTCGACCCGGGGAAGGGCGCCTCGCCCTCGCCAAGCCGCACCGCGACGCCGAGACCGAAGCCGTAGCCCGGGCCGGGCGGGTAGTACGGCGC
>CALMGA010000018.1 GCA_937863205.1 uncultured Beijerinckiaceae bacterium
ATCACGCGGCGCACGCCGGCCCCCTCGGCCGCCCGCACGACGGCGGCCGCATCGAGGGCGATGGCCTCGACCCGATCTTCGCGGCTCAGGGGCCGGAGCCGCTCGGCGGCATCGTCGAGGGCGCCGCGGGCGAAGGCGGTGGCCGGCTCGCCCCTCGGCCCGCCCTGCCCGACATAGGTTGTCGTCGCGCCGGCGACGGCGGCGAAGGGCTCGCCGCGATCCCCGCTCAGCCAAGCCGGCGACAGATCCTCGTCGGTGACGAGAAGAAGCGCGCGTTCGCGCTGGCTGCCCGGCTCGACCGGCGACGGGCGCGGCAACTGACGTGGCTTGGGGAGCGGCGGCTCGTTCAGCGCCTCCGCGCGGGTGGCCAGACCTTTCGGCGCGAAGCGACCGCCGGTGTGGCGCGAGATGTTGTCGGCGGTGGCGAGATAGGTCTTGCCCCGCGTGTGCAGCCCGGCCGTCCAGCGCCACGACAGGGTGTTGGACGCGGGGTCGGCATCGACGAGGTGGCGCATGAAGAAGTCGGCGCCCAGCGTCCAGGGCAGGCGCAGGGTGAAGATCCAGATGGACGAGAACCACATGCGGGCGTGGTTGTGCAGCCAGCCGGTTTCGACCAGCTCGCGCGTCCATTCATCGAAGCCGTCGATGCCGGTGCGGCCCTCCTCCGCCTGGGCGAGCGCCTTGGCCGCGCCCGAGCCGAGCGCGTCACGGTCGCGCTCGCGGCCGTCGAGGAAAGCGTCCCAAACGGCGGGATACGCCTCCAGCCAGCCCTTGAAGTAGGTGCGCCAGCACACCTCACCGACGTACTTCTCCGCCCGGGCGTACCCCTGCGCGTCGAGCACGGCGGCGAGGATCTCGCGCTCGTCGATCATGCGGCGGCGCAGGTAGGGCGAGAGCACGGAGGTGGCGCCGCGGTTCTCGGGGCCGGGATCGTTGTTGCGGTTGGCGGCGTAGCGCGCGCCGGAGCGCGGCAGGAAGGCGTCGAGGCGATGCAGCGCTTCGGCGCGGGTCGGGGCGAAGTGGGATTGGGAGGGCGTCGCTTGCTGTGCCATGCCCCGCTTGTCGCCGGGCGGCGCGCGCGCCGCGCCGCGCGAATTGATGCAGGCTGGGACATCCGGCGACCTTGGGCGTGGAAATCGATGGGGGGCTACGCGAGGGCAGCTCTCGACCCGACCACGCTGCAGCGATCAATATATAAGGCGCCTGAGAGCGGGAACCCGACGCGTTGCGGATTCATCAGCACCGCGCTTCTCTCCGCCGTCTCCGAGCAATGGTGCCATGCCCGGAAGCAAACGTCTGGAATATGCAGGACGCTCGTAGAGGCGAGCACGTTCATGCGGCAATCATATCCACGGCTAAGTCGTCGATATCCCTGCGTATAGCTGACGCATCTTCAGCAATATCATGCGCAGCCTTTTGCAAGTAAACCGCTCCCTGACCGGTTTCGTCAGCAACGGCCTGGATGTCGAGAACAGCGCCGCCCATTTCCTCAACGGCTCTCGCTGCACACATAACACCTGTGGCGGCACTGGTGGCGGCCCTTACGCGGTCTTGCACATCATCAGCGATTGCAGCGGCCACGACGTTCATGGCGCCGATGCGCTCGGCCATGCAGGTTACCGCAAGCTTAGAGCGCATGCTCGTTTCACCAATCATCTTGACGGCATCTTCAACTTGCGAAACAGCCGCACTTGTTTGCACAGCAAGGATTTTCACCTCGCTCGCGACCACCGCGAAGCCGCGACCTTGTTCGCCGGCGCGAGAGGCCTCGATCGTGGCGTTCAGGGCAAGTAAATTAGTTTGCGTTGCGATGCCATTGATCATTGCCAACAACGGCGCGATTTGAGCAGACAAGGCGTTCAACTCAGCAATGTTCGATGAGGCTTTCTCTGCTTGAGTGACAGCGTCCGCGCCGATACGCCGAGACTCGAACGCGCGGTCGCCGACCTTTTCGATGACGCGCCGGAAATCCTCAGCAGTGATTGCGGCATCATGGACCTGACCCGCGACGGCATGAGCGCTCGTCGAAGCTGACTGTGAGCGCTGCTTCGTCCGTTGAGCCGCGCTCGTCAAGTCGGCTGCAGTTGCGAGTACATCGCCTGACACGAGTTGCAGGCGATCGATTCGCATTTTCATTTCGGCACGGAATGCAGCAAGCGTCGAAGCAAGACGATCGGCCCGGTCGGATGTCGAAGAAAGCTGGACTTCAAGGATGCTGCTGGAGCGCTCCAGCTGTTCAATCAGCCCATTCGCACGGGCTTCTGAAAATAAAGCGCGAGCGAGGACAGCGCGTATGGCGCTAGCGATAGCTGCAAGGCACAAACCTTCGAAAATCATTATAGAGACGTGGAGGAAGATGCGTGGTATGCTGCTGCCACCTGGGTAAATATAATCGGAGCAGTAATGATCGGCCGCCACAAGCAGCACAACGTATACGATCACTGTCGCGGTTAAAAGTGGCAGGTCAAAAAGGGTCGCTATCATTGCAATCACGGCTAGGAAGTAGAAGTTCATCTCCACCTGCCATGGGTGGCCATTAAATAATGAAACAAGGATTACGGACTGCGCGACAAGAGTGACAGATAACGCTGCACCGACGCAGCGTATGCCTAGGCTGAAGCCTATGCAGCAGAGCGGCAACAGGGTAGCGCCCAAGCAGGCAACGATCCAGCTAAGGTTCAAGGCTCCATGAAGGGCAAATGCGATCAATGAAATTGCCGGAATGTGAATAAAACATGCGACGACTAATACATTTGTCGCAACCTGCCGAAAAACGGCAGCTTCCTTCATTGAAGTCAGAAGGCCACTACCACGCGATATGCCCGCGAAGTCGGTCAGACTGGTTATGAAGGGAAGAAACCTGGGCAAAGTCGCGACACTGAACTGCTAAGAGACCATTTTCATATCCTGTTCTCAAAAAGTGTCTGGATCGCTAACGTTGGGTTAGCTGCGACGAATTGTGCGCCCTTCCGGGTTCAAGCGGCACTGGTTCTTGGACATCGAAAAGGAGTTCCGATCCTCAAGATCTCAGTAGCTTACACTGCGATGCTGATGTTTATTGCCATTCGGATGCGCCCTGCGATGCTCCCAACGCAGACAGACATTCTACGACATTTCCTGTTGAGGCAGGAACAGCCGCTTCGGCGACAGCGACGTTCAGATGTGGTCGTTCAGGCTTCCACCCGTCGCGGATGATTGCAAGGCCAAGCTGATCGACCTGAAATCCTATTCGTCCTGCGCCGCGAGCAGCGCCGCTTGGTGCTCCGTCGTCAGCGCGTCGATGACCTCGTCCAGCGCCTCGCCGGTCATCACCTTTTCGAGCTTGTACAGCGTCAGGTTGATGCGGTGGTCGGTGAGGCGCCCCTGCGGGAAGTTGTAGGTGC
>CALMGA010000019.1 GCA_937863205.1 uncultured Beijerinckiaceae bacterium
ACCGAAGTCTCGGCCGGCATGGTCGACAGCCAGGACCTGGTCGGCTCCGCCGCATCTTCGGGCCACTCGATCATCAGCCACTCCTCCGGATGCGGCTCGGACCGGTTATAGTCCCTGGAGGCGGGACGCAGACGCACCGCGGCGAAGCGGGACGCGAGATCGACGTTGCTCCCTTTGCGCCAACAAACGGTCTGCCACGCTTCGGCGTCGAGCTGTTCGGCCAAAGCCCTGGCCGGGACCGGCTTGTGGTCGGGGCCGCGGCGCAGCCGGGACGGCGGCCGGCCCCTGCCACTCCATGTTTTGGACGTCGCGGGCTTGGGCGGCAACGGCCCCTGTCCGGGACGCCGGACGCTGAGCGTCGGCGGGCCCCCGACGACGTCGGCCAGATCCGGGGCGGACAAGCCGGCGCGGAAGCTCCCGTCCGCGCCGCAGCCGGCATCGGCCAGCATCACGCCGGGCGCAACGCCCCTCGGCCTTGGCCGCCGCGATCTGGTCGAGGGCGATCTGCGGCTTGGCAGGGAATGCCACCTCCGGCGGGACCTTGGCCTTGCCGCGCCGCTCGGGGTTGTCGGCCCACGCCTGGGGAAGATACAGCCGATGGGCGACAGGCAGGCTGGCCGCCTAGCAACGATCGTTGTTGGGCGACCGACAGGCTCACCGCCACCTGGCAGTTGTTCTGCTCGCCGATCTGGCCGCAAACACTGCCGCGCCCGCCGAGTGCCGGCCCTCCTTGGGGAACCCCGTGTCCTCAGCGATCCAGGCCCGAACCGGGCCATGCCGCTCGATGACCGGCGGCACATGGTCGTGCACCCGGGCCAGCACCGCCTCGTCCGACCACGGCGCCTGCCCAACGAAGTGCAGCAGAGACCGATGCTTGGCCGCCACCCGCGCCGACGCCGTGGCCGCCGCCATCGGCTCCACGCTCTTGCGCTCCAGCGGCATCAGCAAGCCGAGGTAATAATCCCGCAGCGGAGCGACCCTGTCGGCATGCCCAATCACCGTGGCAAGATGATCGACATGGGCCGAAAACGCCGCCTCACCCTCCTGCGACCAGCAATCCATCGCAACTCGCCCGATCCGTCGTTATCGCCGACGACGCTACAAGCTTCTCATCTGGCGACGCAGCAGTACTATGCGGGATCGATCAACCGACCGCGCCTGGTGGCGACGTAGGCGCGCGGCGGGATCACCTGCGGCGGCGACTGGCCGCGAACAGCGCCGCGCCGGCACCAAGCAGGAGCAGGGCTGTCGGATGCTCGCGCAGGCGGGTCGTGATGCTGATCGGATTGACGAAACCGGGATGCGTCCCGCGCTCGTGCCCATCCTCCATCGTCTCGAACAACGTACCCTGCGGCCGGCGCGCGGCTTCCCTGCGCTTTTCGAAGGCGATCACCACGGGAGGCGCCGTCAGGTCGAACAGGCGCGGGGCGAAGTTCGCGATCACGCTGATCAGCTTGCCGCCGCCGCCGACGTAGATGTCGCGGCGCGGCGTCACGGCTGCCGACAAAATCGCCCGCGCGACCTCGTGCGGCCGGTAGGCCGGCGGCGGCAGGTCGGGCTCCTCCGCCATGTAGTTGCGGGCGCGCTGCGGCAGCGGTGTGTCGATCGAGGCCGGCTTGATCAGCGTCACGGCCACGGGCACCTCGGCGTGCAGCAGCTCCATCCGCAGCGCATCGGTGAACCCCTTGATGGCATGCTTGCTCGCGCTGTACATGCCCTGCAGGGGAAAGGCGAAGTCCGAGCCGACGCTGCCGACGTTGACCAGCGTGCCGCCATGCCGGCGCAGGTGCGCGACGGCAACCAGCGAGCCGTGCACGGCGCCCCAGAAGTTCACCTCCATCAGGGCGCGCATGTCCTGTTCGCTCACCTCGTCCAGACGGCCGTAGATGGTCTGCCCGGCGTTGTTGACCCAGGTGTCGAAGCCGCCGAACCGCGACACGGCGCCTGCTGCGATCCGCTCCACATCCTCGCGGTGTCCAACATCGGCCTCAACGGTCGCCACCTCGCCGCCGGACCGGGTCTGATCGGCGGCTACGGTGGCAAGGGCCTGCCGGTTGCGCGCAGCCAGCACCAGCCTCGCGCCGCGCTTGGCTGCCAGCCGAGCGGTCGCCAAGCCGATGCCGCTGGTCGCGCCGGTAATGACGACCACCTGCTCGCGCAGGGGTTTTTGTGAGCTGAACATGAAGGCGTCCTCGTTGCGGATCCCGATCCCCACCTCGACAGGCATCGCGAAAGGTGGGTGGCTGCTGGCGAGGCAACCGGGTCGGTCCCGTGGTTCGGGCAGGACACCCCGCGTCAGGGCCTCGACGCGCGGGATAAATGCAGGGCCAACGATTTTCGGAGCGGCCGAGGCCGCTTCGTCCCGCGCTGGCGTCCTCCGATGATTCAGGACGAGGGGCCACGGGAAGACGATGCTGGACAAAGATGAGGAGTTGCCGGGCTCGGCATCCCTCACGCAACGGAAATTCGAGCGAGGAAGATGCCGGCGACGGCTGCGTGGTGATGTCGCGCCGGTCGTTCGATGAGGCTGGGCACCGAGGGGTGACGTAGACAAACAAAGTTGTCGGCCCTTTCCTTCCTCGCGCTAGAGTTGTAGAAGCAGTCAGGTCGGCGGTCCGGCTGCGCTTCAGGCTCTCCGCGCCTTGGACTCTTCATGAAGCGATCGACGTGCGGCTGAGCGGCATCGGGACGCGAATCGCCGTCGCAGCCTCGCTCAGGCGTGCAGCCAAGGTTTTCGTCGGCCTTCGCGTCACCAGCGTCGACGGCGCGAGCTTCACCAGCTCGCGCCGCCTGCGGTTCACCGCCGACGACCCGTCGATCATCTTCGAGTTCGATCAGCCGAACGCGACAGGCGAGCCTTGCCTCCTCGTCTTCGACGCGACACCGTCCCGCCCGGAGGCAAGCGGGAGGCTGTACCTCGATGACGGGCACGGCTTCAGCGAGGACCACCTCATCGCGTGGCGCTACGGAACGGCCGGCGTTTCCTCGGTCGCCCTGCGCGACCCTTCCAGCCACGTCAGGCTGCGCTGGATCCCGGACGACCTGGCTGGCGGACATATCGATATCCGTGGGGTGTTCACCCGTCCCCTAAGCCCGTCGGAAACCGCGAACCTGTCGGACTACGGGTCCGCCCTGGGCGAAGGGACCAATGCCGCCGGTTTCCACGCGCTCTACAGGTCCTCGATTGCGGTCGTACGCACAGAGTCCGGTGAGCGCGCGGAGCGGGCAGGCGAACCTTGCGTGCTGATCGTTGCCGGCCCGAACGATGCCGGGCAGCTCGAACGATCCATTCAAGCCCTCGGCGTCGCCCGCGACCGCATGGTCGTTCTCGATCAGGGCTGGGACAGCCGCACGGCAAAGGTCTGCGACACGTTGGGTGTGGTCGCCCTTCGCATCGGGGCCACGAAAACCCGCGCCCAGTGCGGCAACATCGGTCTCCGCCTCGCCGAGCGGATGAAAGCTCGCACCCTGCTCGTCACGAGCGGGCACGTCCGCTTCGTCACCGGCGTCGCGCACGAACTGGCCGCGGCTCTCGCGCAGGACGGGGGGCTCGCCATCGTCGCACCCTCGCAGGTCGTCCTCGACGGGCAGGCCGGAAGCCGAAGACTGGCGCAGCGGGCGGCGTGGGATCTCGACAGCCTGTCCTTCGCCCTCGATTTCACGGGCGTGCGGTCGGACCCCGATCGGCTCGACGCCGATTATTGCGACCTCACCTGCGCGATGCTGCGCGTGTCGGCGCTCCGGGCGGTCGGTGGCTTCGATGAGACTCTCGGGCCCGCCCTGGAGGACGCCGACCTTTGCTTTCGCCTGCGGATGGCCGGCTACGCCGTCGCCGCCCTGCCGAGAAGCCAGATCGAGAACGACGCGCCGCCGGCGGGCAACGGAGCGCCCGTCGACCGCGCGAGGGAACGCAGCGGCCGGCTGTTCGCCCGCAAGCATCTCGGCTACGGCGTCGACTACCGCGCGCTTCCGGCCCAGGCCTTCACCCGGCATTGGGCGGCGGACCTCAACCTCCACGCGCGCCTGGCCAGGGATGGTTTGATCGACGGCTCGCGACCGCAGCTCGTTCGCGGGCGCCCCGGACTTCGCGCGCCGAATTACCTCCTCACCGACCGCGATGCCAGCACCTTCCCAAGCCAATGGCGGGAGCCGAACGGCTTTCATCGCGTCGTTCTCGTACCCAGCCGCCGCCTCGAAACCTCGTTTAACGGCACCGGGATCGCGGCGCATCGCGTGCCGCCCGGCGTCGATACCGACGTCTTCACGCCCTGGGGACCGATGGAGCGGCTGTACGCGGGGCCGACGTACCTGTGCTGGGTCCGCGACCGGGATCGGCACGGCCTCGCGCTCATGCTGCAGGTCTGGCAGCGCTTCCACGCCGGGCATCGCGATGCCCGGCTGATCGTGATGGGACGAGCGGTCCTCGGCCAGGTGCCCGGCGCCGAAACGGGCGTGCGCCAGCACGTCGAAGGGCGCAGCTGCGCGATCCCCAGCCAGGGCCTGCTGGTGAGAGAAGCATCCGATGCGACAAGCGAGGCCGACCTGTCCCGGATCCTGCGCAGCGTCGACTTGCTGATCTGTCCAACGGGCGGCGACGGTTTCGGCTACCCGGTTCTGCAGGCGATGGCCTGTGGCACGCCCACCCTCGTTGCCGAGTGCGAGGCGTGGGAAGAGTTCGCACATCCCTGCTCGCTGCGGTTCGAGAACTCGACGATCGGCGAGGCCGGTGCATCCACGCGGACCGCCGTAGCTTTACAACCTGACGCGACCTCCCTCCTCGCTCGTCTCGAACAAGCCCACTCGCTCGACGACCACGCCCGTCGCCTGATCCGGGAAGCCGGCCTGCATTTGGTGCGCAACAGTTTTACCTCGCGCCACACCAGCTTCGCGCTCCGCCATGCGCTGACGCAGCTGCAGGATCAGGGATGGGTCGGCGACGATCGTCCCGCTTCAATGGAGAGCACCGCGGCACTCTCCCAGGTCGAGGTCGCCTGGAGCCTCGAGCGAGGGGCGCGCGAACAGGTGAGGGAACGCGTCGCAGCGTCGGCGCAGCGCATAGAGGCCTCCCTGTTCGAGGAGTTCGATCGCGACTACTACACCGACGCCTATCCCGACGTCGCGGCCGCCGGCGAGGATCCGCTGACCCATTTCCTCAACTTCGGCTGGAAGGAGGAACGCCGGCCGTCCCAGCTTTTTACGACGACCCAATGGCTCGCCGCCAATGCGCAGGTGCGACGCGCCCTGCTCTGGCGCGAGGGCCCGGCGAACGACCGATCGCTGCAGGGACCGGATCTCGCGCCCGTCGATCCCGGCCCGACCGCACCGCCTGTCATCCCCGAGAGCCGCAGCGCCGCGCAGGCCGGACAGGCGCGCGAGGGCGTGCTCTTCGTCGGATACGTCGAGGCCTCGCTCGGCCTCGGCCAAGCCCTGCGCGGCACGCTGACGGCCCTCGCGTCGTCATCACTGCTCCACGCGATCTATCCCTTCAACCGGCATGTGGAAAGCCGCTTCATCGGGCTGTTCAAGGCCCACCTTTACGACCAACATCACGCCTATCGCGTCAACGTCTTCGAAATGGCACCCGATCAGCTCGGAGCGGCGGTGGGCGAACTCGGTTCTTGGCGAACGAAGGGAAATCGCAACATCTTGAAGGGCTATTGGGAGCTGCCCGAGGTGCCGATGGATTGGCGACCAGCTCTCGCCGGCATGGACGAGATCTGGGCGCCGAGCCGGTTCGTGGCGGACGCCTTCGGGCGCGCGTTCACCGGCCCGATCACCCTGGTTCCGCCCCCGGTCGATACGAGCCGGGAGGTTTGCTACGACAGGGCGCACTTCGGTCTGCCGGCGGATCCCTTCACCTTCCTGTTCACCTTCGATTACGCCTCCTTCACGGCGCGCAAGAACCCGCTCGGCGTTCTCCAGGCCTTTGCCCGGGCCTTCACCCGCGGCGACACGGTCGGCTTGGTCATCAAGTCGGTCGGGTCGGGCCGGAGCAGCCCGCGGATCAAGGCCGCCATCGACGAGGCTTGCGCGGCGGACCCGCGCATCACGGTGCTGGACGCGGTGATGAGCAGGGACGAGCAGGTTTCGCTCATCGACGTCGCGGACTGCTACGTGTCCCTGCACAGATCGGAAGGGTTCGGTCTGGGCATGGCCGAGGCCATGTCGCTGGGCAAGCCGGTGATCGCCACCGACCATTCCGGCAACGTCGATTTCCTGTCCGATCGCACCGGCTTCCCCGTCGCCTTCTCGCTGCGCGCCTTGCGCCATGGCGAGTACCCGTTTTCCGGTGGGCAGCACTGGGCCGAGCCGGATCTCGACTCGGCCGTCGAGCAGATGAGGCGGGTCGTCGGGGATCCGGACGAACGCCGCCGGCGCGCCCGCGCGGGGCAGGCGCACATCGTCGCGCACTACGGGGCGGATGCGGTCCGCCACGCGATCGAGACGCGGGTCTCCGCGATCCTCGCCGGCGCGAGCGGCGGGCCACCCGCCCCTGCGCGTCAGGGACCGGATGGCGGTGACGCGACGATACCGGTGACGCCGGGGACGCCGGGCCGCTGATCCTTCAGGCCGACGCCGGTCAACTGGCGGCGCCGCGCCTCGCCGGCGAGCCACGCCAGTAGATCGGCCGCCATATCGTACGACAGCCCGTCACCGTGGATGTTGGAAATGCAGTTGCGCTCGGAATCCTGCCGGCCGACCCTTGGCGCGTGGGTGAGATAGATCCCCAAGCTGTCGGCGACGCTCAGTCCCGGCCGCTCGCCGATCAGCACGGCGACGAGGTCGGCGCCGAGGCATTCCCCGATCTCGTCGCCGAGCGCGACGCGCGCCTGCGTGGCGATGACGGGCGGGGCTAGGCGCCAGTCCGGCAAGCGAACGAGGCAGGCTCGCAGCAGGGGCGCGGCGTGGCGCTGCACGGCGACCGGCGACAGGCCGTCGGCGAGGACGAACACGGCGTCGCACGGACCCATGGCACGCCGGCCGGTGTCGAGCACCGATCGGCAGGCCGGGTCGAGACGGCGCCCGAGGTCGGGACGCCGGAGATAGGTCGCGCGATCGGGGGCGGCGCTGGCGACGACGAGCGGCGCGTCCAGTTCGTGCCGCAACGCCTCGACGTCGAGCGGCCGGTGCACGGCGTCGCGCGCCCGCGCATGGGCGAGCTGGAAGTCGAGCACGGCCGGCAGCGGCGGGGCATCGCCGACGCGGCCGAGGCCGATGCGCGCCCGCGTCGCGGCCCGCAACGCCACCCATCCGTCGGCCCATGTCGGGTTGGCGCATGTCGGGTTGGCGCATGTCGGGTCGGGACCTGTTGGGTCAAGACCTGTTGGGTCGGAACCCGGCGGGTCAGGGGGCAGCGGCAAGGAGCGGGTGTCCGTCGAGCATCAGGCGGGTCGGCGGCGATGCGGAGCGAAATCGACCGTTCGCATCGGTCATCTCCAGGCGGGCCAGCCAGTCCTCGAACTCCGGGGCGGCGCGGACCCCGAACTGCGAGCGAAGGAACAGCATGTCGTGGAACGACAGACTCTGGTAGTTGAGCATGATGTCGTCGGCTCCGGGAACCGCGATCAGGAAGGTGACGCCGGCCACCGTGAGCAGCGTCATCAGCGTGTCCATGTCGTCCTGGTCGGCCTCGGCGTGGTTGGTGTAGCACACGTCGCAGCCCATCGGCAGGCCGAGCAGCTTGCCGCAGAAGTGATCCTCCAGCCCGGCGCGGATGATCTGCTTGCCGTCATAGAGGTATTCCGGCCCGATGAAGCCGACCACGGTGTTGACGAGCAGCGGCGAGAAGGCGCGGGCGACGCCGTAGGCGCGCGCCTCCATCGTCTGCTGGTCGACCCCGCCGTGCGCGTTGGCCGACAGCGCCGAGCCCTGCCCAGTCTCGAAATACATGACGTTGTCGCCGCCGCGACGCAGCGAAAGCGCCGCCTGCCGGGCTTCGCGCAGGAGGGCGAGGTCGACCCCGAAACCGGCGTTGGCTCCCTGCGACCCGGCGATGGACTGGAACACGAGGTCGACCGGCGCGCCCTGGCGGATGGCTTCCATCGTGTTGGTGACGTGGGTGAGCACGCAGGTCTGCGTCGGGATCGCGTGCCTGGTGCGGAAGCTGTCGAGCATGTCGAGCAGGACGATGCAGTTGGCCACGCTGTCCTGCGCCGGATTGACGCCGATCACGGCATCGCCGACGCCGTGGAGCAGGCCGTCGATCGTCGCCGCCGCGATGCCGCGGGGATCATCGGTGGGATGGTTGGGCTGCAGCCGGCTGCCGAGGCGGCCGGCAAGCCCCTGGGTGTTGCGAAACGCGGTCACAACCCGGCAGCGGCCCGCCACCGCGATCAGGTCCTGGTTGCGCATCAGCTTGCTCACCGCCGCCGCCATCTCCGGGGTGATCGCGGGCGCCAGCCCGGCGAGCGCCGCTCCTGCCGCCGACAGCAGCCAGTCGCGCAAGCCGCCGACGGTGAGGTGGGCGAAGGCGGCGAAGGCCTGGGCGTCGTGGCCGTCGAGGATGAGGCGCGTCACCTCGTCGGTTTCGTAGGGCACGACCGCTTCATCGAGGAAGGTGCGCAGGGGAAGGTCGGCCAGCACCGAGCGGGCGGCGACGCGTTGTACGTCGCTTTGCGCGGCGAGGCCGGCGAGTTCGTCGCCCGAACACCGGTGCGAAGCCTTGGCCAGAACGTCGCGCAGGTCGGCGAAGCGATGGCGCTCGCCCTTGAAATCGCTGACGTAGCTCGGCATCGCAACGCTCCGTCGCCCGCTGGCTGACGGTAAACGGCCTCCGCCCCTCTGTCGAGCGAAGGCGTCGCGATCCGTTCGCGCGGGATCGCCCGGGCGGACCATGGCGGAGGCGGGAAGCAACGTCGGGCGGCAACCACCGTGTGCCGGAGCCTCGAACCGAAAACCGCTGCCCACGGCTCGGGCTGATGCGCCAGCTTGTTGTTTCGCATCGGATTCGATCTGAAATCCGCCGCGCGCTTCTCGGTCCAATGCTCTAAGTTATTTAGTCCCGGCATTTGATGGAGCGGATCGACCATGAACCGATCAGGTTCGGCTGTC
>CALMGA010000020.1 GCA_937863205.1 uncultured Beijerinckiaceae bacterium
CGGTCGGCGCGGGCGTCCTCGTCGCGGAAGCAGGGGGCGATCTGGAAGTAGCGGTCGAAGCCGGCCACCATCAGCAGCTGCTTGAACTGCTGCGGCGCCTGCGGCAGGGCGTAGAACTTGCCGGGATGAACGCGCGAGGGCACGAGGTAGTCGCGCGCGCCCTCCGGGCTCGACGCGGTGAGGATCGGCGTCTGGAACTCGAAGAAGCCCTGAGCCTTCATCCGCGCGCGCATCGCGTCGATCACACGGCCGCGCAGCATGATGTTGGCGTGCAGCTTGTCGCGGCGCAGGTCGAGGAATCGGTACTTCAACCGGATGTCCTCAGGGTACGGCTGGTCGCTCGCCACCGGCAGCGGCAGCTCGGCCGCTGGCCCCAGCACCTCGATCGCCTCGACGTAGAGCTCGATCGCACCGGTCGCCATCTCGGCGTTCTGCGTGCCGGGCGGACGGATCCGCACCGTGCCGTCGAGGCGCACGACCCACTCCGATCGCAGCGACGCCGCCGACGAAAAGGCCGGCGACTCCGGATCCACGACGCACTGGGTCAGCCCGTAATGGTCGCGCAGGTCGATGAAGAGCACGCCGCCATGGTCGCGGATGCGGTGGCACCAGCCGGCGAGCCGAGCAGGCCGCCCTGCATCGGCCTCGCGCAGGGCGCCGCAGGTGTGAGAACGATAGCGATGCATGCTGTCTTGCGCGTCCGGATCGAGTTGGCCGGCCCGAATCGGCGAGACCGATTCAGTGAGAACCGTGCGCGGGAGGCGGCTCATCGGCGGAGCGGCCGCGCGCGGGCGGCGGGAGAACCGCACGGGGGTGGTCGCGTGTCAAGCGTCCGGCGCGGGCGCGCCGCGACTGAGGCGGACATCATGTTCGCGCTCGACGTAGCGCCATTCGTCCCGCGAGCGCAGGCGTGCCAGCATGCCGTCGAAGGCCGGCTCGTCGGCGGGAACGTATTCGAACCAGGTCAGGAAGTCGAAGGGCTCGTTGAGAGCGCGGCTGTGGTGGAGGCGCTTGGCGACGGCGGGAAGGTCGTCGAGGCCGATCGCGATGTGCTGCGACCGCTCCTCGAAGGCGGCGCGGCGTTCGTCCTGCGCCGAAGCCCACCAAGCGCCGCTCTTGCGGATCGGGATGAAGGCGGCGCGCGTCGCCCGCGGACGGCGCAGCGGCTCCTGGCGGCGCGCCAGCGTGACCAGTTCCCGTCGCCGGGCGTAGCGGGCATGGCCGACCATGCCGCGCAGCGTCTAGGTCGCCGCCCAAGCGGCTGGTGGCGCGGCTGGCCGGGCGTCCGGCGCGACGGATCCGTTCTCGAAAACGGCAAGCCTAGCGGCGGCGGACAGGATTTCGCCGGCCACGCTGTTGATCCGGTCGATGCGCCAGGGCCCTGCGGTGCCGGCCGCGAAGGCCACGTCGAGCGGCGCCGGAGCAAGCTGTTGCGACATCATGCCTCCTGTTGAAGGGTCCGCAGGCGCGTCGCCCACTCGCGCGCCAAGCGGCCGCGGTGAGGGTACGGTCTCCGGCGGTCGCCGGTACTCTTCGTCGCGCCTCGGCACGGGTCGAACAAGCCCCGTCGCCGTTCCCGGCCTGGACCTATCCGGCCGGGGGCACGCTCCACTCGAACCGTGCACCCCCCACGCCCACCGCAGGCCCGCCGCACGCGGGACGCCGCGGGAGCGAAGGCGGCACGCGCCCACGAACCCCTTGCGGCCCGGCTGCGCGGTGACGCAAACTCGGGGGCCTTCCCCGACCGCGCCCGCCGTTGAAAGCCTCGATGAAGCTGATCGCCACCACAAGCGACCTGAGCGATCTTTGCGGGCGCCTCGCGGCCCACGACTTCGTCACCGTTGATACCGAGTTCCTGCGCGAAACGACGTTCTGGCCGAGGCTCTGCGTGGTGCAGCTCGCTTCCGCCGACGAAGCGGCGGCGGTGGACGCCCTCGCCGAGGGCCTCGACCTGCAACCCCTGTTCAGGCTGATGGCCGACCCCGCGGTGGTCAAGGTGTTCCATGCCGCGCGGCAGGACATCGAGATCTTCTGGAACCTCGCCAAGCTGGTGCCGATGCCGCTGTTCGACACGCAGGTTGCGGCCACCGTGTGCGGCTTCGGCGACCAGATCTCCTATTCCGACCTCGTCAGCACCGTGGTCAAGGTGCAGCTCGATAAATCGTCCCGCTTCACCGACTGGTCGCGCCGTCCCCTGAGCGAGGCGCAGGTCGCCTATGCCATCGCCGACGTCACCCACCTGCGCGACGTTTACCTGTTCCTGCTGCGCAAGCTCCAGGCCTCGAACCGGCTTGGCTGGCTGTCCGACGAGATGGCCGTGCTGTCCGCGCCCTCGACCTACGAGCAGACGCCCGAACGCGCCTGGGAGCGATACCGCAGCCGGGCGCGCAAGCCGCGCGACCTCGCCGTGCTGATGGACCTCGCCGCCTGGCGCGAGGCGGAAGCGCAGGGCCGCGACGTGCCGCGCTCGCGCGTGCTGAAGGATGACGTGCTGATCGAGATCGCGCTGGCCGCGCCGCGCTCGGCGGAAGCGCTGGGCGAGCTGCGCGCCGTGCCCAAAGGCATGGAGCGATCAAGGGCCGGCATCGACATCCTCGCGGCGGTGGAGCGCGGCCTCGCCCGCAACCCCAAGAGCCTGCCCAAGATCGAGCGGGAGCGGCGCGGCGGCGGCGGCAGCGCGACGGTGGAACTGTTGAAGGTGCTGCTGCGTCAGGTCAGCGAAAGCCACGGCGTCGCCGCCAAGATGATCGCCACGGTGGACGACCTCGAAGCCATCGCTCTCGACGACCACGCGGAGGTCGGCGCGCTCAGCGGCTGGCGGCGGGAGCTGTTCGGCGCCAAGGCATTGGAATTGAAGTACGGCCGGCTCGCCCTGACCGTCGAGCGCGGCAGGGTCGTCACGCTGGAATGGCAGGAGCACCAGCCGGAAGCCGTTCAGGCGCCAAGTGCCTGAGATCCTTTGACTGAGGGCGAACGGCTTACTCGACCGTGACGGCGAAATCGCGTCCGATCAGCTTGGCGAGGCCCTTCAGGCGGCTGTCCAGGCGCTCGCCGGCGAGTGCGGCCACCTCCCGGCCGAGGGCGAGCGTGATCCGGGCCTTCGACGCCTTCAGCGAGGCTCGGCCAAGCACGCCGGGCATGCCGGCCGCCAGCACGGACGCGACGCGCAGGGCGGCGCCGACGATCTGGGCGCGCTCGATCATGCGGGGCGGCATCAGCGCCTGGATGTGTTGCGCTTCCGCCTGATCGAGGCCGACGTAGCGCAGCGTCGCCGCCAGCGACAGGAAGGCGCGGCCGGCGTGATCGACGCCGGGCAGGATCGCGCTCGACACCAGGTTGAAGCTCTGGACCCCGCGATAGTCGGGGTGGGCGCGCCAGTTCACCTCCGACAGGTAGCAGGCGGCGTCGCGCAGGCGGCGGTCGGCCAAGGTCTCGTCGACGCCGAGCGAGATGGTGAAGGCCGACATCCAGGCGATCAGCTCGTCCGCGTAGGCGGGCGCGCGGGCCAGCAGCTTGTTCAGCTTGCGGGCGGCGCTGACCAGCGGATCGTTGGCGCGCACAGCCCCGTCCAGCGACTCGAACAGCAGGCCCTCGCGGACGCCATAGGTCGAGATGACGATGTCGCGCGGCTTCGCCCGGCGGATCAGCTCGTCGAGCACGACGGCGCCGTAGGCCAGCAGCGGGCGCCGGGCCGCATTGACCGAGGCGATGGCGAGGAAGCTGCTGGCATCGGCCCGCTCGACGAGTTCGGCGAGCTCGGCCGCCTCTTGTGCCGGGATGCTGTAGCCGTGCATCACCATCAGGGGATAGCCGCGCTGGCCCATGTGCAGCTTGGCCAGCGAGCGCCAAGTGCCGCCGACGGCGAAGAAGGTGCGGCCCTGGAGGGCGTCGAGCGCATCACAGGGGGCAAGGGCGTCGCGCACGATCTTCGACGCCGCCTTGACCGACTGCTTGGACGCATCCATCAGCGCCAAGCCGCCGAGCGGCAGGCTGACGCCGACGCCGGCCCGGCCCTGGCGGATGTCGATGATTTCCAGCGAACCGCCGCCGAGGTCGCCGACGATGCCGTCGGGCTCGGCCACGCCGGAAATGACGCCGTAGGCGGAAAGCTGCGCCTCGCGGGGTCCCGACAGCAGGGTGATGGCGACGCCGCCCAACGCTTCGCGCGCGGCGGCCAGGAAGTCGGCGCCGTTGGCAGCATCGCGGGCGGCGGCGGTGGCGATCACCCGCACGTCCGCCACCCCCATGATGCGCGTCAGCACGCGGAAGCGGCGCAGCGCGGCGAGCGCGCGCTCGATACCGGACTTGGACAGCTTGCCCGTGCTCACCACACCATTGCCCAGGCCGCACAGCGACTTCTCGTTGAAGGCCGGGATCGGGGCGCGATCGAGGTTGTCGAACACGACGAGCCGGACCGAGTTCGAGCCGATGTCGATGATCGCGACGGGTCGCGACAGCGCGGCAGCGATCGCCGGCGGGGCCGTGGGGTCGCGAATCAACGGTTCTCCAGGCGCTTGAACAAGGTCCGAGGCGAGGACTCCTTGAGGCTCTTGCCTCGCCCGCTCAGGCTGGGATTGGTCATGAAGTAGGAATGGGCGTTGAACGGCTCCTGCGTGTCGGACACGCTGACCCGCCTCGAACCGCCATCGGGCAGAACACTGTAGGATTGCTGGTTGTCGAGCAGGTTGGCGACCATGATCTGGTCGAGTACCTGCTCGTGCACGGTGGGGTTGAGCACCGGCAGCATGATCTCCACGCGGCGGTCGAGATTGCGCGGCATCAGGTCGGCCGAGGAGATGTAAACCAGCGCCCTGGGATGCGGCAAAGCGTGGCCGTTGCCGAAGCAGTAGATGCGGGCGTGTTCGAGGAAGCGTCCGATGATCGACTTGACCCGGACGTTGTCGCTGAAACCGGGCACGCCCGGACGCAGGCAGCAGATGCCGCGCACCACGCAATCGACCTGCACGCCGGCGCGGCTGGCGGCGTAAAGGGCATCGATGATGCCGGGATCGACCAGCGAGTTGCACTTCAGCCAGACGCTGGCCTTCTTGCCGGCCTTGGCGAAGGCGACCTCGGCGTCGAGGTTCTTCAGGAAGCGCCTGCGCAGCGAAACGGGCGAAATCGCGAGACGCTCCAGCCCGTCCGGCTCGGCGGTGCCGGTGATGAAGTTGAACACGCGCGACACGTCGCGCGCGATCGCCGGGTCGGCGGTGAAGAAGGACACGTCGGTGTAGATCTTGGCGGTGTTGGGATGATAGTTGCCCGTGCCGATGTGGCAGTAGGTGATGAGCCCGGCCCCTTCGCGGCGGACAACCATCGACAGCTTGCCGTGCGTCTTCAGCTCGATGAAGCCGAACACGACCTGGGCGCCGGCCCGCTCCAGATCGCGGGCCCAGCGGATGTTGGCTTCCTCGTCGAAGCGGGCCTTCAGCTCGATGAGAGCCGTCACCGACTTGCCGGCCTCGGCCGCCTCGACGAGGGCGCGCACGATCGGGCTGTCTGACGAGGTGCGGTAGAGCGTCTGCTTGATGGCGACGACGCTGGGATCGCGCGCCGCCTGGTTGATGTATTGCACCACCACGTCGAAGGACTCGTAGGGGTGGTGGACCACGAGATCCTTCTGCCGGATGGCGAGGAAGCAGTCGCCGCCGTTGTCGCGCACCCGCTCGGGAAAGCGCGGCTTGTAGGGTTTGAACTTCAGCTCGGGCCGGTCGAGGTCGACGATCTCGCTCAGCTCGTTCAAGGCGAGCATGCCATCGAGCACGAAGGTCTCGTCCTGCACCACGCCGATCTCGTCGGCGATGAAGGTGCGCAGGCCGAGCGGCATCAGGCTGTCGTATTCGAGGCGGATCACGGAGCCGCGCCGACGCCGCTTGAGGGCGGATTCGAACAGCAGGACGAGATCCTCGGCTTCTTCCTCGATTTCGAGGTCGGAGTCGCGGATGACGCGGAACGCGCCCGACCCGGCCAGGAGATAGCCGGGGAACAGCGCCGGCGTGAACATGCCGACCAGCGTTTCCAGCGAAACGAGGCGCGTGGGGCCGCCGTCCGCTTGGGGAAGGTGGATAAAACGCGCGCTCTTGGCCGGCAGCCGGATCAGCGCCTTGAGCACCTTGCGGTCGCTCGGGCGCATCAGCTCCAGCGCGATGGAAAAGCCGAAATTCGGGATGAAGGGGAAAGGATGGGCGGGATCGATGGCGAGGGGCGTCAGCACGGGAAAGACGTGCGCGTTGAAATGCGCTTCGAGCCACAGGACGTCCTCGGGCGCAAGATCCGGGGGATCGACGAGGCGGATGCCGGCGCGCGCGGTCTCCTCGCGCAGTTCGTGCCAGCGCCGCTGCTGTTCGGCGGCGAGGTGGGTCACGCCTTCGCGGATCTTCACCAGCTGTTCGGCGGGGGTCAGCCCGTCCTCGGAGGGCGTGGCAACGCCCAGCCGGACCTGACCGCGCAGGCCGGCGACGCGGACCATGAAGAACTCATCCAGGTTGTTGGCCGAGATCGACAGGAACCGCAGCTGTTCGAGCAGGGGGTGGTTGCGGTTGGAGGCTTCCTGAAGGACGCGGCGGTTGAACTCCAGCCAGGACAGTTCGCGGTTGATGAAGCGGTGAGGCGAACCGGCCAGATCCACGGGTCCGATCGGTTTGCCAAGCGGTTCCGAAAGCGGCGCGTCCGCGGGCAGGGATCGCGCGGGGGTCCCGAGAGGTGGCCCGCGCTCGGCCACCGCATTGTCGCTCATGCTGTTCCTACTTCTGCGGACCGATCGGCCTGCCGCGACCGATCCATCCTCATCCCCGCAAACCACCCGGACCGATCCGGCTGATCGCGCTCATCACCCTCCTCAACAGCCCTGCCCGGTCGATCGATCCGACCAACGACGGATAAATCGCGTCGTCGGGGGCGCCTTGCGCCGGCGCCGACCCCGGCGCATCCTCGGCGGCGATGCTGAACAGCCATGCCGGCAAGGGCTTGGCTGGATCGGGAGCGAGCCATGACGATTGCACGCATTCTTGCGCAGAAGGGCCGGAACGTCACCACCCTCGGGCCGCAGAAAACCTTGCGGGACGTGGTCGACACGCTGGCGGCCAAGCACATCGGCGCGCTGGTGATCGTCGACGACGAGGGCGCCATGGTCGGAATCGTCTCCGAACGCGACGTCGTGCGGGCGATCGCCAAGCATGGCTGCGACGCGCTCGATGAAGCGGTGGCGCAGTACATGACCCGCGATGTCGTTTGGGCGGCGGAGAGCGACAGCGTGATCGCGGCCGTTCAGAAGATGTCGGTCGGGCGCTTCCGCCACATGCCGGTCCTGAACAAGGGACGCCTCGTCGGGCTGATCTCGACCGGCGACGCGGTCAAGTACCGGCTGGAACAAATGGAACAGGAGCAGTCCGCCCTGCGCGAGTACATCGCCGCAGGATAAGATATCGGACCGAAAGGTGCGCAGTGCTTTTCGGCTGAGTCCGACGCATCACGAGGCTCTTGAGCACCGAACCCTTGACCGGATCCGTCCGCTTCGAGATTCGATGGTCAGGCTCAACGTCGGTCAGGGAGCATCCACCTTCAGCGAGGGCGGGTCGGCTCCCTGAAGGACGCGGTAGAAGCAGGAGCGGCGGCCGGTGTGGCAGGCGCCACCGTCGCCGCCCGGCCGGACGCGCATCAGCAGCGCGTCCTGGTCGCAGTCCGTCCGCAGTTCCACCACGCTCTGGGTCTGGCCGGACGTGTCGCCCTTGCGCCAGAGCCGGTTGCGCGATCGCGACCAGTAGTGGGCGATGCCCGTGCGCAGCGTCAGCGCCAGCGCGTCCGCATTCATGTGAGCGACCATCAGCACGGCGCCGTCGCGGTCATCCACCGTCACGCAGGCGATAAGCCCATCTCGATCGTAGCGCGGGTGGAAGCCGGCGCCCTCCTCGATCTCGCGCTTGCCGCTCTCCGCAGCCGTGCGATCGGCCGGCGCCGTCTCGCGCACGCCCAACTCACGCCCGTCCTTGCCGCACCAGCGTGAAGAAGCGGACCTGTTCGGCCGGATCGGCCTTCATCGTGCCGGCGAACTGGGTGGTGACGGTGGACGCCCCCTGCTTGCGGATGCCGCGCAGCGACATGCACATGTGCTCGGCCTCGATCATCACGGCGCAGCCGCGCGGGCGCAGGTTGAGTTCAAGCGCCCGAAGCACCTGCGCGGTGAGCGCTTCCTGCGTTTGCAGCCGCCGGGCGAAGATGTCGACGAGGCGGGCGAGCTTGGACAGGCCGACCACGCCTTCCCCGCTGGGATAATAGGCGAGGTGCGCCTGGCCGGTGAAAGGCACCATGTGGTGCTCGCAGTGCGAAGCGAACGGAATATCGCGCAACACCACCATGTCGTCGTAGCCGTGCACGTCCTCGAAGACGCGGGTCAGGACCTCGGCCGGATCCTGCCGGTAGCCGGCAAAGAACTCGTCGAAGGCCGAGACCACGCGGCGCGGCGTTTCCAGCAGGCCCTCGCGCCCCGCATCCTCGCCGATGTAGGCAAGCAGAATGCGCACGGCCGCCTCGGCATCCGCCCGGTCCGGTCGCCTGGGATGAGCGCCGGCAAGGAGTACGGCACCCCCCGGAGCGGGATCGCTGTCGCGACCCAGTGCCGGACCTGCGGCGCCATCAACGACACGACGGTCGCGCAAGGTCTTAACCACATCGTCCATGTGGCGCCTCCGAATTTTTTCTTTCCAAGAGGATGACGCAGCCACCTCTCGGTGCCGACGTCACGACGACGGTCCGCTTCGCCCGCCCCGTCGCCGCCCCTATATAGGATGCGAAAGGCGCCGTCACGAACGCGGCGCGGCAGATTTGACCATGCTTGACGATATCTACAATAGCCGCATCCTGGAACTTGCCGGCAATATCCCCCGCCTCGGGCGTCTCGCCGAGCCGGGAGCCACCTCGCGCCAGCATTCCCGGCTGTGCGGCTCCACGGTGATCGTGGATCTCGCGATGACCGACGGGGTCGTCAGCGATTACGCGCAGGACGTGAAGGCCTGCGCGCTGGGGCAGGCGGCGGCGGCAATCGTGGCACGCCATGTGATCGGCACAACGGCCGAAGAGTTGCGCGGGGTGCGCGACCGGGTGCGGGCCATGCTGAAGGCGGGCGGCGCCCCGCCGGAAGGCGCGTGGGCAGACGCGGGCATCCTGCAGCCCGTGCGCGACTACAAGGCGCGCCATGCCTCGACGCTGCTGGCATTTGAGGCGGCGGCGCAGGCGGCGAGCGAGATCGAGGCTGACACGATGGAGCGAACCGCGCGGCCGCCGCACGCGGCGCAGACAAGTAGTTCGTCACTGTGACATGCAGGTCATAGGTTATTCGGCGGGATTTTGACACAATGGAGGCAAGAGCCGCTGGATCGAGCGGTGGGGGAATTGAGCGTGATCAAAGCAAGCTGCACGGCCGCCCTTGGCCTCGTGCTCGTCTCCTCGGCCGTTCTGGCCGCCGACCTTCCGAGCCGGCGCGCCCCGCCGGTGTACGTGCCGCCCGCGCCGACCGGGTACAACTGGACCGGCCTCGAATTCGGCCTGACCACCAGCGTGTCGCTTCCCAGCGGGCAGAACGTCAACATCGCGTCGGTCGGCGGCGCTGGCCTGCCGCCCGGCGGCATCTCGTTGAACAAGGGCGGGCTTGACGACGTGGGCGGCGGCTTCGCCGCCAACTACCAGCTCAGGCCAGGATCCGGCGTCGTCGTTGGCGTCCAGGCCGACATCGACTATTTCAACCTGCACGCCTACGAAGACCTCTTCATCCCCGGCGGCGGCAAGTTCAACTTCCAGCAGCGTCTCGCTTATCTCGGCACCGCCAACGGCCGCGTCGGCTATGCCTTCGACCGCCTTCTGATCTACGCCACCGGCGGCTTCGCCTATGGCGAGGTCCATAACAGCACCTTCGTCGACATGGCCGGCCCGGCCTATTTCGGGACCACCAGCCGCATCAGCACCGGCTACGACGTCGGCGGCGGCATCGAATACGCGATCCCGGCCGACAGCATCCTCAACAAGCTCTCGATCGAGAAGCTGCTGGGCATCGACAAGAAGCTTGGCCTCGACATCTTCGACGGGACGCTTCGGGCCGAATACGTCCATTACGATCTCGGCAGCCAGACGGTCGGTGCCGCCAGCCTCGCCGGTGCGCCGGGCGGCTATGTTTCGACCGTTCGCACGGAAGGCAACCTGATCCGGGTCGGCCTGGGCTACAAGTTCAACGGCTTCGGCGGCACCCCGGCCCCGGTCGTCGCCCGCTACTGAGAGACCGTTCGCGATTTCCCCGACCCGGCGACCTCGCCGGGCCCTTGCTTCGGCCAAGCTCAGGCCCGGCGGTTTCGCCGGGCTTTTGCTTCTGGCCGGGCGAAGGCCATATCTGCTCGCGTCATGCATGCTCCCGACGCGGGCCTGATCGCCTCGCTGCCCCGGCGTACCGCCCGCCTGCTGATCCGGGCCTATCAGTTGACCGCGTCCGCCCTCGTGGGTCGGCACTGCCGGCATCTGCCGACGTGCTCTCATTACACCGACGAGGCGATCGCTCGCCACGGGCTTTGGGCCGGCGGCTGGATGGGCGCGGCTCGCATCTGCCGCTGCCATCCCTGGGGCACGCAAGGCTTCGATCCCGCACCCACGACCGTTCCCGCCGGAGCCGCATGGTACAAGCCATGGCGCTACGGCGCGTGGCTTCGATGCGGTTCACCGTGAAACGAGACGTTGCCGGACCAGACGGAAACCGCGGCCGGCAAGGTGACATCCAGGTGAACATCCCGCTCCGGGGACGTTCAGTCGGCTCGGCCTAGGGTCGTTGCACGCTCAAGAGAGCGGTTCCAACCTGCAAGGACCTGCCATGATCTCCCGCAAACTCGTCACCCTCGGCCTCGGCCTGGCTCTCGCCTTCGGTGCCGCCGCCGATGCCTCCGCCGCGCTCGCGAACGGCCCGGAGGCGACCAAGACCGTCGCCGGCAAGACCGACGCCAGCAAGCCGGTTGCCAGCAGGACTGTCGCCGGCAAGACCATCGCCGCCAAGCCTGGCCTCAAGACGGCTGTCGCCGGCAAGGCGCCGATGACGTTCAAGTCGGCCGTGTCCAAGTCGGCCGTGTCCAAGTCGGTCGCATCCAAGTCGGCGGCGTCCAAGTCCATCGGCGGCAGAACCGTTAACTCCCCGACCCTCGGCGCGGGAAAGCCGAGCCGGCTGGTTCGCCTCCACCGCCACGTACGCTTCTCGTTCTTCCAGCAGAAGCGCATGCGTGCGGCCGCTCGCACCCGCATGGTGGCGCACGTCGTGAAGCGCTCCAGCGCCAAGCACGTTTGATCCGCGTCTGCGACCGGTGATACGGGTGGGGCTGATCGCCTCACCCGCTTCGCCGCGCCTCGGCTCTTCCCAACCGCCGGCATGACAAGCGCAGATCGATCTCCAAGGGCATCGCACCGAAACGAGCGCGATGGTTCCGGGATGCATCCGGAGCGTCGCTGCGAAACAAGCATCGGAGCGGATCCGATTTCCGGCCCGGTGCCTTATGAGGTCGGCATGATCAGCAGCAACGGCCGCACGGCCGAGTACCCGATCAATCCGCTTTTCCTCGACCGCTGGTCGCCGCGCAGCTTTTCGGCCGAGGCGATCGCCGACGCCGATCTGTTCACCCTTTTCGAGGCCGCGCGCTGGGCACCCTCGTCGAGCAATCTGCAACCCTGGCGCATCCTCTACGCCAAGCGCGACACGCCGGACTGGCCGCTGTTCCTGCAGCCCCTCAACGAGAAGAACCAAGCTTGGGCCGGGCGGGCCTCCGCCCTGCTCGCCATCCTGTCCCGGCGCACGACCTCGACCGGCGGCAGCGTGCGCGACATCCGCAGCCACGCCTTTGATGCCGGCGCGGCGTGGGCGTGCCTGGCTTTGCAGGCTTCGCTCAGCGACTGGGTCGCCCACGCCATCGGTGGCTTCGACGCACCGCGTGCGCGAGACCTGCTCGGCGTGCCCGACGACCTCGACCTCCATTGCTTTGTCGCGATCGGCCGAAGCACGATCGACCTTGGGGCGCGGAATGCGGACGGTGCCGGACCCAATGGCCGCAGCCCGCAGGCGAGCTTCGTGCGCGCCGGCCCGACAAGGGCCTGACCAGCGCGACGGCTGCGCGGACCCGCCGCTCGACTTTCCCAACCGGGCGTTCCACATACGGGGTCTGCCGACAGCTCCGGTTCCACAGCCTCGATCCAAACGTGACAGATCTGAAACGCGCCGTCGCCGAACTGAAGAAGGGCGGCTCCCTCACCCTGTCGTGCGTGCCCGAAGGCTTCGACGCGTTCTGCGTCGCCGACCTCGCCCATGCGCTGGCCCGCGACGCCGAGCGCCGGGCGGTGGTGTTCGTCCACGTCGCCCGCGACGAAACCAGGGCCCGGGCCTTCGCCGAGGCGCTGGCCTTCGCCGCGCCCGACATCGAGGTGCTCGACCTGCCGGGCTGGGATTGCCAGCCCTACGACCGCGTATCGCCCAACGCCGCCGTCGCCGCGCGGCGGATGACGGCGCTGGCGCGGCTCGCCCGCTCGCGCTCATCGGAGGAGCGCCCCCGCCTGCTCTCGACCACCGTGTCCGCGCTGTTGCAAAGGGTTCCGCCGCTCGCCCGCGTCGCCAAGGATTCCTTCGCCGCCGCGCCGGGCAACGCCGTCGACATCGAGGAGCTGGTGCGCTGGCTGGAGATCAACGGCTTCGCCCGCTCCTCCACCGTGCGCGATACCGGCGACTACGCCGTGCGCGGCGGCATCGTCGATCTGTTCGCCCCCGCCCTGCCGCAGCCGATCCGCCTCGACTTCTTCGGCGACACGCTGGAATCGATCCGCACCTTTGATCCGGAAACGCAGCGCACCTCCGGCCAACTCAAGGCCCTCGACCTCGTGCCGATGAGCGAAGTGCAGCTGACCACCGAGGCGATCAAGCGCTTCCGCAACGCCTACACCTCGCGCTTCGGCGGGCTGACGAGGGGCGACACGCTTTACGAGGCGATCAGCGAGGGGCGGCGCACACCGGGTCTGGAGCACTGGCTGCCGCTGTTCTACGAAACGCTCGACCCCCTGTGGTCCTACACCGGCGGCGCGCCGCTGATCCTGGACGGTTCGGTGCGCGAGGCGGCGGCCGAGCGCTTCAAGCAGATCGCCGACTACTACGACGCCCGCCGCACGGCCTACGAGGCCGGGCCGGGAGCCTCGACCTACAAGCCGATGCCGCCCGATGCGCTCTACCTCGACGAGAAGACCTGGACCAAGCGCCTGGGCGAGATGTCGGTGGTTCAGATTTCCCCACGCGGCGTGCCGGAGGGCAGCCGTGGCCTGGTGGTCGACGCGGGCGGGCGGCCGGGACGGTCCTTCGCCCCCGAACGCGCCGACGAAAGCCGCAACGTCTTCGAGGCCACCGCCGCGCACGTCCGCGACCTGCAATCGCGCTCCAAGCACGTCATCCTCGCCGCCTGGTCTGACGGCTCGCGCGAGCGCCTCGCCGGCGTGCTCGCCGACCACGGCCTGAGCGCGACGGTTGCCGTGTCGCAGCTCGGCCACGCGCTGCACCACAAGGGCCGCAAGGCCGCTCTCGCCGTGTTCGGCCTGGAACAGGGTTTCGAGGCCGGCGACATCGCCGTGATCTCCGAGCAGGACATCCTCGGCGACCGGCTCGTGCGCAAGCGCAAGAACCCCAAGCGGGCGCAGAACTTCCTCAGCGAGATCGGGGCGATCACCGCCGGCGACATCGTGGTTCACGCCGACCACGGCATCGCCCGCTACCACGGCCTGCACCCCATCGAGGCGGCCGGCGTGCGCCACGACTGCCTGGAGCTGCACTATGCCGAGGGCGTCAAGCTGTACCTCCCCGTCGAGAACCTGGAGTTGCTTTCCCGTTACGGCTCCGAGGACACGGAAGTTCAGCTCGACCGCCTCGGCGGCGGTGCCTGGCAGAAGCGCAAGGCGCGCATGCGCAAGCGCGTGCTGGAGATGGCCGCCGGCCTCATCAAGATCGCCGCCGCCCGTGCCACCGCGTTGGCGCCGAAGCTGGTGCCGCCCGACGGCCTTTACGCCGAGTTCTGCGCCGGCTTCCCCTACGACGAGACCGACGACCAGGAGAGCGCGATCGGTGCCGCCCTCGATGATCTCGCCTCCGGCCACCCGATGGACCGGCTGGTGTGCGGCGACGTCGGCTTCGGCAAGACGGAAGTCGCGATGCGCGCCGCCTTCGCCACCGCCATCAACGGCAAGCAGGTCGCCGTGGTGGTGCCGACCACGCTGCTCGCCCGCCAGCATTTCCGCAACTTCGCCGAGCGCTTCGCCCACCTGCCGGTCAAGGTGGCGCAGCTCAGCCGCATGGTCGGTGCCGGCGACCTCAAGAGCAACAAGAGCGGCATCGCGTCCGGCTCGGTCGACATCGTGGTCGGCACCCATGCCGTGCTCGGCAAGGGGATCGACTTCAAGGATCTGGGCCTCGTGATCGTCGACGAGGAGCAGCACTTCGGCGTCAAGCACAAGGAGCGGCTGAAGGACCTGCGCGCCGCCGTGCACGTGCTCACCCTGTCGGCGACGCCGATCCCGCGCACCCTGCAGCTCGCGATGACGGGCGTTCGCGACCTCAGCATCATCGCGACGCCGCCGGTGGACCGGCTCGCCGTTCGCACCTTCGTCTCGCCCTTCGACGAGCTGCTGGTGCGCGAAGCCCTGCTGCGCGAGCGATACCGCGGCGGGCAGAGCTTCTATGTCTGCCCGCGCATCGAGCACCTCGACGAGGCCCAGGCCTTCCTCCGTCAGGCCGTGCCGGAGGCCAAGGTGGTGGTGGCGCACGGGCAGATGCCGCCGACCGAGCTGGA
>CALMGA010000021.1:0-2703 GCA_937863205.1 uncultured Beijerinckiaceae bacterium
TGTCCATCGGCTTGCGCGACTGGGCTCATCGGTCGTGATCAGCGCACGTTGGTATAAGGCGGTAGCGGAGGAGGGACTCGAACCCCCGACACGGGGATTATGATGCACCGGCTAAGCTGGCAAGTTCAGCCACTTAGCCGAACCAGAAACGACTACCCTGCTGATTATAACAAAGACTTAGCCGTTGTTTGTCTAACTTCGCCGCGCCCCTCGTCACTGTGCGGGGGTGCCGATGAAGCGGTGCCTGAACAGGCGCGACCCGATCCGGGCGGCGCGGCTGGTGAAGAAGCGCAAGGAGGCAGCGAGGGCTGTCGCCGAGCGGCAGCAGGCAGCGGCGCACGATGCGCGCGTCGCGCGGGAGCAGGGCGGGCGCTTGCGTCCTGACCCTCGGCGGCAGGCGGCCGCGGAAGCAACGCTCAGGCTCTCCGATGCCACGATGGACCGGCTGTTTGGCGACCGCGGCAGGGCGGTGGAGGTGCTCGCCCATGGCTGAGCACATCGCAACTGAGCGCCCCAGCCTCTACGAAGTTCAGCACATCCCGCCGGCTTACCCGGCCAGGATGTTCCCTGGCCGCTGCCGTCACGAGCCGCAGTTCAAACTGGCGGCCCGGTGCGAAAGCGTTCGTTTCAGATCCCGCACCAAGATCGAGATCTCTCATCACATGTGCCTCGCCTGCGGCCGCAGCCTGCCGGCGACGTACGGCGGCAACGTGCTGGTCGACGTCGAGATGCTGCTTGCCGAGTTCGGTTGGCACAGGCAGCTCGCCGCGCGGCTGCACGCGATCCGCGCCAAGTGGGCCAGGATCGCCACGTATCTCTTCAGCGAGCGGGGCTGGACGGGACGGCACGAGGCAGTCGCGCGCCTGATCGACCCGAACCTCACGATGCGCTTGGCCTTCGAGACCGGCCCCGACGCGCGCGGCGTGCGGCTCGGGCGCATCTCGTTCGACCGGAGCTACATGCGGGAGGCCGCGCATGGCTGAGCGCCTCATCCGCGTCTTTCCACGCAAGACCAAGGCGAGCCCCGACGACGCTCTCGCCTACTTCGGACCACCGGACTTCTTCGCCGAAGCCGACGAGGTGCACATCTCCGTCGCCTTCACGGCCGACAAGCCGGTTGCCGAACGCCTCGCCGAGCAGTGGCGGCACGTCGCTCCGGTCAAGGTCGGCGGCGTGGCCTACGGCGACGCGAGCCTAGAGTTTATCCCGGGCCGCTACATCAAGCCCGGCTACACGATCACCTCGCGCGGCTGCCCGCGGCGCTGCTGGTTCTGCGGTGTCTGGAAGAAGTGGCCGCAGCCGAACGTGCTGCCGATCCATCCCGGCTGGAACATCCTAGACGACAACCTGCTGGCTTGTCCGCGCGATCACGTCGAGGCTGTCTTCGCGATGCTGCGGCAGCAAGGTCGCCGCGTCGAGTTCACCGGCGGCCTCGAAGCGCTCGCGCTGCAGGACTACCAGGTCGACCTTCTGGCAAGCCTGACGCCGCGGCCGAACATGTTCTTCGCCTACGATCCAGGCGACGCCTTCGAGACGCTGGAAAGCGCGGCCAAGCGGTTGCTCGCCGCCGGCTTCACCCAAGCCTCGCACCGGCTGCGCGTCTACGTCCTGATCGGCTACCCGAAGGACACCTTTGACTTGGCCGATGCGCGACTGCGGCAGATGCAGTCGATCGGTTTCACGCCGATGGCGATGCTCTGGCAACCGGAGACGCCGTCTCAGGAGAAGTACCGACCCGACCCGGCGTGGCGCGCCTTTCAACGGCGCTGGGCGCGGCCGGCCATCATCCATGCCGACGAGTCGGTCGACATAGCGGCCGATGCGCAGCTGTTTGGCGGGGCTCGGCCCCTGATGACGGAGGTGGCGCATGGCTGATCGCGAGTTCGGCCACATTGTCCATGTCGGCAAGCTCGATGGCTATGCCGTGCGCTGTGACACCTGGGGCGCAGGCCCCTTCCTTCTGACCGTTGCCGGCCGGCAGCATCGCTTCGAGGATTCTGACCGCTTCGGACCCCTCCGGGTGCGGAAGGACGGCTCCATACCGTCAGACCCATGGTGGCCGGAGCGTCACCCCTTCTGGGTCGCGCATCGGTGCTGGGTCCGGCAGGGCAGGCGGCTCGAATCCGACGGCGTCACCTGCATCTGGGCGCCGCCGAAGCCGACTGTCGTCCGGCATCTCGGCGGTCGCAACTTCATGATGATCGAGGATGGCGACGAAGACGGCGACCTCGTTGACGAGCTGGGCCATCCCGTGCGTCGCGCCAAGCGCTCGCCCGTGAATGAGCGTTCCTGATGTGGCTCATTCACCACCGCGGCACCCCCGTGAAGGATCGCAACCGGGCCGGCCGGCTGAAGGTGATCCCGATCGACCCTGAGCACCACGGGCTCGGCCTCGACGTCCTGTTGGCGATGGAGGCGTACCGAGCGCCGGGTCTCTCGCCGCGCTCGCTCTACCGCGCGACGCAGCCGTGATCGTCGCCCATGCTGATGGTCTGCGATGCAGGCTGCGGCCTCTAACCTCACCAGGAGCCACCATGCGTATCTGGGCAAAGACCAAAGAGTTCTGCGAGGGCAAGTTCCTCGTCGTGCGGCGTGACGGCAGCGTGCCGGCGTGGCCGCACTTCGTGATGGGCGCGCGCGATCCCGCCGTCCCTCACGCCCTGCGCGCCTACGACAAGGCTGACGATCTCGGTTTCGATCCCG
>CALMGA010000021.1:2714-3057 GCA_937863205.1 uncultured Beijerinckiaceae bacterium
AACGCCCCGAAGATCGCGAGGCCAGCGCCGTGATCGGCGCCACACAACCCGGAGGAGCCACCACCATGCCCACCACCCCGATCCCGACCGAGGCAGGCGATGCCGACGGGGCGTTTGACCCGAGCAAGCCGGCGCAGACGCGCGATGGGCGAGTGGTAGATGATTTACGCGAGTGCAATGGTCATCTCAACGGCAACGTCATGATCTCGCACATTTGGGAGTGGAAGTTAAACGGAGAGCATTGGTCTGGAAAAAGCCCTGATCTCGACCTCGTCAATGTTCCACCCATGCGCTTCACCTACCGCAACCATCGCGGCGAGGTCGCCGAGCGCCAGGTCCGCCC
>CALMGA010000022.1 GCA_937863205.1 uncultured Beijerinckiaceae bacterium
CGCACGCGCGCCGCCACCGCCGCGACGCGGGCGCGGAAGCCGGCGACGACGTCGTCGCTGCGCGCGCGGATGCCGAAGATCGCGCCGAGCGCGTCGAGGTCGGCGTAGAGCGTCTCCATGCCGATCGGCTCGCGGCCGCCGATGCGGACGCAGCTCTCGCGCAAGGTGTAGGAGGCAATGCCGAAGGCGGCGAGGCTTTGCGGCGTCAGCCCGCGCGCGGCGGAGAAGCCGTAGCGCCAGCCGGCGAACACGAAGTCGGGATCCTGGCCCAGCACGGCCTCGAGCGTCGGGTTGCGATCGACGAACTGGCGCAGGCCGGCAATCACCGCGGGCGGCCCGATCAGGTGGCGCTCGACGCCGGCGATGCCGGACACCCCGACGACGCGATCCGCCAGCCCGAGGTCGAGGATCGTCTGCACCATATTGGCGTCGTTGACGAGCGCTCGCCTCGGCGCATGGTCGAAGCGCTCCATCTCGAAGCAGTTCGCGACGGTGATGGGGTAGGCCTGCGCCCGCGCCGCGGTCTTCGCGGTTGCCAGCAGGGCGGCGACGGCGAACGCGAGGGTGACGGAGCGCATCGTCAGCGGCGCCGCAGGGGCCGCAGATCGATGCGGATCTCGCCCGTGACGGGATGGCGGTCGACATCCGCCGCGACCCCGAAGACCCTTTCGATGGTGGCGGGCGCGAGCACCTCCGCCGGCGGCCCGTCCGCGGCCACCGCACCCTCGTGCATCAGGACGACGCGGTCGCAGGTGCGGGCAGCGGCCTCGATCTCGTGCAGGGTCGCGACCACGGTAAGGCCGAGCGCGCGCACGCGCTCCAGCACGGCGAAGCGGTGGCGCACGTCGAGGTGGTTGGTCGGCTCGTCGAGGAGCAGGATGCGCGGCGCCTGCACGAGGGCGCGCGCGATCGTCACCCGTTGGCGCTCGCCGCCCGACAGGCTCTCGACCATGCGTCCGCCAAGCGCCGCGAGATCGAACGCGTCGAGCCACAGGGCGACGATCGCGTCATCGTCGGTGCTTGATCGCAAGCCCGCGAACGCACCGCCGCGATGCGCGAGGCGTCCCATGCCGACCGCCTCGCGCACGGTGAAGCCCAGCGCCGCGGCGTGATCCTGCGCCTGGAAGGCAAGGCGGCGCGCCATCGCCGCGGGCGGCAGGGCGACGGCGTCGTCCCCCATCACGCGGACGCGGCCGCGCGTCGGCGCCTGCAGGCCGGCGATGCAGCGCAGCAGGGTCGTCTTGCCGCAACCGTTGGGGCCGAGGACGCCGACGAAGGAGCCGGACTCGACCTCGAGGTCGACGGCCCGTAGGACGTCCCGTCCCCCGAGCCGCACGACGAGGCCTTCGACGAGGATGTCGGGCGGTCCATCCCCCGTCCCGGCATCATCTGCCGCCATCCCGGCCCCGGCGCTAGAAGCGGTAGTTCGCCGCGACCTCGAAGCTGCGCGGCGTCCCCAGGATCGCCTGGGTGCTGCTGTAGGCGGAGGTGGCGTAGATGTTGTCGAGGAGATTGTAGACGCGGCCTGTCACCGTCAGGTTCTTCTGCACCCGGTACTCCAGCTGCGCGTTGACGACCGCCCAAGGATGGAGCGGGACGGCGTCGCCGTTGTCGCCGTAGATCCTGCCGACGTATTGCACGCCGGCGCGCAGCTCCCAGCGCGGCGCGAAGTCGTAGGCGAAGAAGGCGTTGCCGACCTGCTGGGGCACGTTCATCGGCACGGCGCCGGTGAAGGACTGCACCTGTCCGGCGTCGTTGGTGCCGACGAAGTTGTCGTACTTGGCGCGCAGCACCGCCAAGTTGGCGTTGAACCGCAGCGCGTCCGACAGGCGGTAGGACAGGTTCAGCTCCAGGCCGCGGGAGGACTGCTCGCCGACCTGCTGGGTGACCAGCGTGCTCGGGTTCGTCGTCAGCAGGTCGCTTTTCACGATGTCGTAGGCGGCGAGCGTGACCTGTCCGCGGCCGCCGGCGAACTCGTCCTTGACGCCGACCTCGACCTGCCGCCCCGGCGACAGGCTGAACTGCGCGTTGGTGACCGACAGCGAGATGAGGTTGCCGAGGCCGTCGACGCCGGTGGCGTACTGCCCGTAGAAGGCGAGGCCGGGCAGCGGCATGAACACCGCTCCGACGCGATAGGTCGCGTAGCGGAAGGTCTTGTCGATGCTGGTGAGCGCGACGAGGTCGTTGCGCCCGATGTGGTCCGACTCGAAGCGCCCGCCGGCGAGCAGGGCGAGCTTGTCGGTGACGTCGAGGTGGTCCTCGGCGAAGACCGAACCCTGGTTGGTGCGCGTCTGGAACTCGCTGTGGGTGCCGAGCGGCACCACGTTCAGGAAGACGCCGGGGTTGCTGCCGGCGACCGCCTCCGTCGAGGTGCCGGAGAAGGGCGTGTTGTCGGTGCGCTCGAAGTAGATGTTGTTGACGTCGCCGCCGACCAGCGCCTGGTTGCGCAGGCCGAACACCGTGCCCTTGAAGGTCGCGGCGAGGCGGTCCCCGACCTGGTACTCGGTGTGGTAGATCTCGATGTAGCTCGAGCGATCGATCAGCTGCGCGACGGGATCGAAGGCGTAGTTCTCCACGTCGCGGAAGTGCCGGTGGTCCTCGAGGTAGTAGGCCTGGTTGTCGAGGGTGACGCCGGGCGCGGCGAGCCACTGCGTCTTGAACTGCGTGTAGTTGTCGGCGTAGTGCAGCGTGGCGTCGGAGACGTCGTAGTTGATGAAGCGCAGGCCGGGCGTGAGCTCGCCGTTGACCAGGGGCTCGCCGAAGTAGCGGGACGGGCGCCGGTCGCCGTAGCTCTCCGCGATCGTCGCGGTGAAATCGGCGGAGGGCTGGAAGCTGATCGCCGTGAACAGCGTGTTGTTGGAGAAATTGCCGTCGTTGACGTATCCCGCGGAGCTGTTGCCGCTGTAGGTGAAGCGGGTGGCCCAGTGCGGATCGTTGAGCGGACCGCCGACGTCGAGGGCGATGCGCCGCGTCGCGTAGTCGCCGAGCGCCCCTTCGATCTCGCCCTGGAACTGCGTGAAGATCGGCTTCTTCGAGATGATGTCGATGGCGCCGCCGATCGCCCCTTCGCCGTAGAGCACCGAGGCGGGGCCGCGCAGCACGTCGATGCGCTCCGCCGACCAGGTGTCGAAGGGGAAGGTGACGGTCCCGGCCCCGACGTAGAGGCGGGTGCCGTCGAGCAGTTGCAGCACGGAGCCGTCGCCGCTGAAGCCGCGGCTGGTGTAGGCGATGCCGCCGTTGCCGGGCGAGGGGATGGCGGTGATGCCGGTCGCGTTCTGCGAGACCGCGTCGATGACGTCGTGCTCGCCACGCTCCTGGATCGTCTCGGCGGAGATGACGTCGACGCTGGCCGGCGTCTGCAGCGGCGTCAGGCCGAGGCGGCTGCCGCCCTGCTCGGGGCGACCGAGCTGCAGGCTGTTGGCCTCGCCCCGGGTCTGCCCGGCGAGCCGGGTGGACAGGCTGTCGGGTGTCAGAGGGGCGGAGGCCTCCGTTCCCGGCGTGGCCGACACGGCGCCTGCCGTCGCCGACGGGGTGGGCACCCGCCCAGTGGCCGGCACGGCTCGTTGCCTGACCACGCGCACCGTCCGCACGGGCTTCGCCGTGGGCTTGGCGGACGCGATCTTCGGGCGTCGCGCGGTCGCGGGCTCGACGGTGATCGGCGGCAGGGCCGTCGCGGCGGGTTGCGCGTGCGATGCCGCCAGCGAGGAGAAGGAGAGCAGCGCGAAACCGCCGCCGCGGACGAGGCCACGAAGAATGAGGGATGGAGGACAGGAAGGCACGACGGACCCCTGGCGTAACGCCGGTGCGGCACGTCACCGCGAACGAAGACCAGCCTCGACGGACGCCGCGGCGTCGCAAGGATCGTCCCATCGGAACACCCCGTCCGATCCGCTCGCGAGTGACCGCGATGTCAAGGCAGGTCTCCTGGCTCACGGATCACCGCCTGCGCCGCCTTCCCGGGAGAGACCCCAGTGGCATGATGGCGAAAGCTCACCGCTTACAGTTGCGGGGACAGCTCCGGCTTGGGCGTTGCGGCGTACCGGATTCCCTTTTCACCCTGAGCTTGCGCTCAGGACACCGTGACGAAATGACGATTGGAAGAAAGCGGATCGACGGTCAAGGCGAACTGCCCGGCATGACATCGGTTTGAGGACAACATTTGCATATGGGTTGGACCTTTCCAACATGATAGAATTCGGCCCCGCAATGAGGGGCCATGGACATGACCTTTTCGTTTTTACGTTATGTTATAGTGTATTGTCAAGGCAGTGATTCAATCGTGACCTGAGTACGCTTGGCTGTGTTTCGGTGAGGGGTCCGAGCGCCGATCGGCTCCAGAGTTTTGAGGTAACCTATTAGCTCGACTTTGGCCATTCATGCGGCGTGGCATAGGGCGTAGGCCCAGGGGGCCGGAAGAGCGAAGCGGCGTTTCGTTTTGTATCCCCGGCGAGGGGATGTCACCAAACCCTGTTCGCGCCACAGCGCTCGGCGTACCGCGGCGAGGGCGTCGGCGAAGCTCGGCCGGGGTTTGGCGTACCAGGCCGCCGTCGCGACCCGCCGCCGGTCTCTCGCTCTCAGCCTGGCGGCGAGCAGGGTGACGATGGAGAACAGGGCGAGCAGGGAAGGCGTGGTGCGGGCGACGGCCTTGTCCGACCACTGTCGCTGCGTCTCGACGCCGAGATGGGCGCGGGTCTCCTGGAAGGTGACCTCGACGCACCAGCGCCGCACGAACCAGGATACGATCTGCTCGGGGTCCCGCGCCGGGTCGGTGCACAGCAGCGCCTGCGGCTGGAAGCGTCGCTCGGGGTCGCGGACCAGCACCCATCGGATCGGCACCACCGGCAGGCCGCCGTGCCGCCACACGGCCGTTGCCGAGGCGATCTCGATGGCGCGCTCGCCTGCCCCGTACCACCCGGGCACGACGATGCGCTGCCAACACGTTTCCGGGTCGACGAGAACCTGGGCTGGGGTGGGCAGGCGCGCTCCCTTGGTGCGGGGCCGCCCGATGGTGCCGGGCGGGCGCGGTGGGGCTGGCTCGTACAGCGCCGCGTCGAGACGCAGGCGGGTGATTGCGGTGATGCCGCCGCGGTGCAGGGCATCGAGGAACAGCAGGGCCGAGAAGCCGCTGTCGCCGACCAGCACGAGGTCGCGCCCGGGCAGCCAGCGGCGCGCCTGCAAGGCGAGTTGGCGAGCGACGTCGAGCAGGGACTTGTGCCTCTGGCCGCGCGCGAGGCAGGCGCGCTCGGAGGGAACCAGGGCAGTCAAGAACGGCAAGGCCCAGACCCGTCCGGCCCAGGGGATGGGCGCCAGCAGCATCAGGCTCATCCAGCGCAGGCCGCTGGTCTTCACGAAGTGGCTGTCGGACGAGCGCACCGGATCGCGGTAGATGCCGCGCGCCTTGATCCGCCGTCCCCAGCGCCGCTCGATGGTGTCGTCCAGCGCCAGCACCACGGGGCCGCGCGGCGCGAAGGCGGCGATCAGCAGCCCGAGCAGGATGCGGCCGCCGGTGCGAGGGCACCACGCGGCACGGCTGAGCACCCGGTGATAGTTCACGAAGCGCCTTTCCCGCGCGCGGCCGGTGATCCGCAGCAGGCTCGCCACCGTGCGGCATCCCGGCGCCAGGATCGCGCCGACCAGCAGAACCTGCGCGTGCCGCCAGGAGCGCTGGACGAACAAAGGGGCGAAGGCCAGGATAATCCCGGCGAAGCGGGCGGGCAAAGGCGGCATGGGTGTCTCTTGGCGGGGACGCCCACCAGACTACCCCTCACGCCCGCTTCGTCACCCCGCCTCGCAGGCCGCGTGATTGGCCAAAGTCGAGCTCAGGAAGAACGGTGTCGCCGATAAGTCGTACACCGCGCGGACGCCAACCTTGCGGTTCAACGCCTCGATGCCCGAGATCCAAAGGCGCGCCGCCTCTCGGTTCTCGCGGGCCTCCTCACGCTCCTCGGCGCCGGCGATCTCCTCGTCGGCATCGCCGACCCTCTCGCCGTAGCAGTGGTGCGCCTCGTCGTTGATGACGACGACGTTCCTCATGCGGATGAGGTCGCCGCAGGCATCCCGCAGCATCTCGCCTTCCGTCTGCTCGGTCTCGAGCTTGGGCCCATCGCCCTGCAGCAGAGCACGCCCGACCTTCGATATTTCCATCGTCTCCATGCGGCGAAACGCGTGGTAGTTTGTGATGACTATCTTTGTGCTGGCCAGATCGCGCAGCATGTCGGACGGCACCAAGCCGCGATGCTCATAATAATTCTCGCCATCGGCTGGCAGGAGCACGCGTAGCCTGTCCTTGATGGTGATACCCGGCGCGATAATTAGGAAACCTTTGGTGAAACGCTTCGAGTCCGAGCGGGCAGCGTTGAGCGCCTGCCAGGCGATCAGCATCGCCATCACCGTAGTCTTGCCGCTGCCGGTTGCCATCTTGCAGGCGAGGCGATTCAGGTGAGGTTTGGACTGAGCATTGGCGCCGACGATGTGCGCCTGGATCATCTCGCGCCGGCGGACGCGCGCGACCTCGGTCCCCCAGATGATTGTCTCCACCGCCTCGATCTGGCAGAAGAACGGCCGCGTGCCGACGAAGCCGGGATTACGCCAGTGTCGAAGCAGACGCTGCGTAACGGGCGTGACACCCCAGTCTGCCGGGTTCGGCAGCCGCCGCCATGCTTCGACTAAGCCACGGATCTCATTGACGATGGGGGTCGGGTTATATTCTTGCCCCGAGCTATCGCTCTCGGCGGAGAGATCGAAGCTTGTCTGCTTGCCGCCACCCTGCTTTTTGACTTTCGGCACGGGCGTCAGACGCTTCGATTCGCGACGACCGGCGCGCGGTGGTTCGTCGAGCGGCTGCCCCTCGGCGTCCAGCGCATGATGCCGCATCGGCGCTGCATAGGGCGAGTTGAGGATCGGCTGCTCGAAAAACGGTACGGACATACGAATCAGCCAGGTTGTAACATCGTGATCCTACCACGCCGGAGCGAGTGTCGGGATCATCCGCTTGGCCTGCGTCAGCTTCGGTCGTCGCAAGCCATCATGAGATCGCTCAAACCCGGCGCAACAGTCACGGCAGTTGACCTTTATACTGCGGCCATAGATTCATCTTTGGCGTAGCTCTCCGCCCAGCAGAACAGGTTGGCGAGGCGCATCTCGTCGACGCTGGCGGCAACGAGGTCGAGGAGGCCGGGCGAGGCGACCAGCACGGCGAGGCAGCGCGCGCGGCTGAGCGCCACGTTCAGCCGGTTGCGCGAGAATAGGAATGACGCGTCCCGCGGCATGTCCTCGGCACCGGATGTCGTCATCGACACCAGCACCACCTCGGCTTCCTGGCCCTGGAACTTGTCGACCGTACCGACCCGTGCGCCATCGGGCAGACGCGACCGGAGCAGGTTCACCTGCATGTTGTAAGGGGCGACGACGAGCACATCGGCGAGGGCGAGCCGGCGTCGCGCGCCATTGCGGTCGATTACCTCCTGGTCGAGCAGGCTGGCGAGGATGCCGGCGATCTCGTCCGCCTCGGCCGGCGACCTCTGCCGGCAGCCGAGGTGCGGCACCGGGCGGAAGCTCAGCCCGGCCGGCTCGAGAGCGGGATGCGCATCGGGCGCGAGCACCAGCCGCTGCCGGCTGCATCTGGCCTCCGACAGGAGCTGCCCGTCATAGACCGCCTCCGACACGAAGCGGCAC
>CALMGA010000023.1:0-2634 GCA_937863205.1 uncultured Beijerinckiaceae bacterium
AACATGCCGATGCCGGCGGGCCAGACAAGCATCCGGGCCGGCATGGCGTAGAACAGAGGACGTCACGACGATGCGCCCGCCGCCCCTTCGAACCAGCATCGGAGCGAATACCCGGAGCACGTTCGCGGTCCCGTTGAGGTTACAGCCAAGGGCTTCGTGCTGTTGCCAGGCGTTGGCTTGTGCAGCACACCAGCGCTTGGCTGAACCGCTGTCGCCGACTGACGAGGGATTGGGAATGCCTGAGCCGCAAAGCTCTATCCTTCTTGCACTTGGCCTCCATCCGCCTCATGCTGCGAAAGCTCTACCGGTCTTCACAAGAATCTCGGGTGGCCTCTAATAGACTGCAGCTTCAAAAAACATCGCGCAGCTCACTAGTTACCAATCCGAAGACCCGTCGCATGTGCCGAGACATATGGGCGGCGCGGTAAAAGCCGACCTCCCGGGCGATCGTCTCAATTGGAAGTCGAGTCTGCGTTAACAGCTGCACCGCACGGTCGATCCTTCTCCTGACGACGTACTGATGAGGAGGGCATCCGGTCGCGAGTTGAAATTCTCGTGCAAAATGAAAAGCACTGATTCCCGCAGCTTGCGCCATATCCAAAAGCGATATTGGCTGAGGCAGATTCGCTTCAACGAGATCCAAGACACGATGCAGGCGGAGCGGCGTCATGGATCGGCTCCTTCCTACTTCTCGACGATCAGCGTGAAGTGAATGAAAGTAAATCAAACACGCCACCATCGACAGCACCGCCTGATAGGCGTTCTCTGAATTTGCCGTTGCAACCCGCAGCATTGCCCGTATCAAAGCAGGGTCCTGCTGACCGAATCTGTTAGTAAACTCTATATTTTCTCCTGCTAATTCGAAGTCGCTCTCGATTGTTGCCTTCAGACCCGAGACAGAGAACCCCAACAGCAAAAACCGCGCTCGTCCAACCAGGCATACGCGAGTCGCTTGCCCTGGCACGACTATCCCGATGGCGCCGATGCGGGGTTCGACTTTGTTGTTCACCCGACTGCCTTCAATGGCGTATGAAGAGGAGTATTGTTCGCTCAAGGTCATCGACGTAGCGACCACGTCATCGTTGCCAATGATGAAGTCAGCATCGCGGAAAGAAAGTCTCCGAGCCAGGGTGGATGGGCTAGCCACCACTTCCGCACCTTCGCCGAGACTGCCGCGCCACCAATCGGCCATGTAGATCGCGGAATGTCGAGGCTCATCATTTTGCAAGTCGGTGCAGATGTCGGAAGACATAGAAAGTCACACCTTCCTTTTTGTCGGTCGAACCGTGCTCCATCGGTGGTGGTGGTAAGGCTGAACAAACAGGAGGCACACGCCTATTGGTACCACTGGCGCATGATGAACTCGAGCATGGATCACTTGGCAAGGATGCATCGGCTTGCAAGGACACAAAATTGCGGAAATCATGGTAGGGCTGTCAGCTTTAGGCTTGCCACGACGGTAAGGAAAATGGCCTGGGTGTTGTTGTAGGATCACTCGAGTTTCCAAGCTCGACTTGTGCTTGAGCAGGGGCAGAACCTGACTCAAAAGCCCACTTACACGCGATTCGCCTGACGCTGAGCTGGACCGCGGCAAGGGTGACGAACAAGAAGACGGTGGCGGCAAGCGTCTCGTAATCCGTGGCTGATCCTCCCCCGCTGAAATGGTTCATCGCGGAGTTTGGTGGGTCAGCCTGCGAGCAGGAAGCGGCGGCGGAGCAGGTCGAGCTTGGCGCGGCCGTACATGGAGCGCTTCAGCAGCTTGAGGCGATCGACCTGTCCTTCCGCCTATCCGCTGCTCCAGGGCAGGCGAAGGCCGGCGCGCACTGCGGCGCCGTCCGCGTCAAGGCTCGCGGCGAAGCTCTCGACGATGCGGATGCCGCAGTGGCGCGCCTTGTCCAGCCAAGCTTCGAAGGCGGCACTCGCATCGGCCTGGACGCGTCCGGTGCCGCAACGGCTGCGAACGATCCGGCAGAAGCGGCGGGCAAGGTTGACGACTTTGGCTGCCTCGCCATCCCCGAGCACCCGCGCGGCATGGGCGGCGGCATGGGCGGCAACCGTGCCTTCCCCGTCCTCCGGTTCGCCCAGGAAGCACCACGACAGCTGCTTCGGCGAGGGCAGCGGCGGCGATAACGGCAGCATTTCTGCAGCCGGCGTCGATTGCCATCGCCGAGCCGTGGTCCTGGCCGGACGCGTGCGCTGCTCGCCTAACCAGCGCCCGACCTGCTTCGGCATGCCAGAAAAGCCGAGCGCGCGAAGCTCGCGCCAGAGCTGCATGGCGTTCTCGCAGGCGGCATCGAGACGGGCAGGCCGGTGATCGAGATAGGGATCAAGGATGCTTCGCTCGGGGCCGCGCAGGCCGTGGCGCGGGAAGCGGTCGGCAAAGGCGTACTTGCGCACAGTGGCGCGGGCGAGACCGGTCTCACGATTGATCAGCCGCAGCGACTGCCCTGCCGCGTGGCGGCGCCGGACATCACCGTAGAGCGCCTCCCATCGGCCAACGGCCGCCGCCCGGGCGAGGGCCTCGGCGGGTGCTCATGGGGCAGGCTCTGGTGCGCCGGGTCGCTGTGGGCGGCGCGATGAGAGGCGGCAGCTGCTTCAGGCGCGGGTGGACGCGGGCGAGCCAGCGCTCGAGCA
>CALMGA010000023.1:2644-9362 GCA_937863205.1 uncultured Beijerinckiaceae bacterium
TCTGCCGCGCGTTGAGCAGGAGATGCCATCGATCGGCGACCTGCACGGCAGCCGGCGCGCCCAGCGCGGCGCCGCGCCCGTACTCGGTCGCGCGCGACGACTTCCACCTGCGGCTCGCGGCGGAGCCAGGATGATAGCGTCATGGCGGAGCGGTCCGGCAGCAGGTCAACGGGACGATGCCGTTCGAGGTCGACCAGGATGGTACCGTAGGTCCGGCCCTTGCGCAGCGCCCAGTCGTCGACGCCCACGACATGCGGCCGGCTTCGCCGCGGCAGCGGCACGCCCTGGATCGTGCGCAGCATGGTGGTGGCGCTCGCCGGCATGGCGAGATGCGACAGCAGTCGGGCGGCGGGCTGGCCACCAAGCGCGAGGCCGGCTCGGGCATGAGCCTCGGCGAGGCGGCGGGTGCGCTGCGTTTAACGGCCGAGCAAACGCGGGAAGCGCTCGGCAAAGGTGCGGCGCGAGCAGCCAGGATGGCCGCAGGAGAAGCGGCGCACCGTCAAATCCAGCCGGACGAGCTTGCCGCTGACCGGCAGGTCGGCAGCCCGTCGCCGGTAGCGCGCGTGCACCGCGGTGCTGACGGTCCGGCAATCAGGGCAGCGGGCGTGGTCGCGCCGACCCTCGGCGCTGACGATGAAGCGATCAGGACCATCGCGCGCGACGCGAAGCAGGCGGCAACCGGGGAGAAGGCAGAGGGGGCTCATGCCCTGATCTGCGCGCCGGCAACAGCCCAGACCAGAAGGCGACCCTCACCTCACCCGTGCCACCAAACTCGGCGATGAACCACAAAGCGGGGGAGGGTCAGAACCAAAGGAAGGTGCTTTCCACCGCCCAGCGCCGATCGATCACTCCAAAGCCCACCGCATGCGGGTTGCGCCGGATTACCTCCAGGCGGAGCGGATGGTATGCGGCGGCCGCCGCCTTCGTGTGCCCGGCGTCGTAGCCACCGTCGGCGAACACGCACGCAAATCAGGAGAAGCGTTGGCGGTCCTTGTGCAGCAGAAGGGCTGCACCGTCGCGGTCCTGCACGATGGTGGAGTCCGCTACCAGCCGGATCGCCAAGCCCAAGATGTCCACCAGGGCGTGGACCTTGCGTCCCTTCACCTTCTTTCCCTCGTCATGGCCCACGGCATCGGCCGGGTCGGGGGCGGAGATTTGCCCTTTGCCACTTGTGCGGCAGCCCCTTTTTCCGCCGACCCGATTGTCTGGTTCTCCATTGCCACGGCGGTGGGCTGACCCCACCGATGCGCATTTCAGCAAGAATGTGCCCTCGTTAGCAGAACGATCTTACGGAAGGCACATTTCAACACTTCTCCGTACTTGCATTGCAGATCTTACATCTGCAGTTTACGAACCAAAGTCATCGCTATATTAGATGTAAACGATCTGATCGGCGCAATCGCAGTCCGTGGATCGGCGAAGGTGTGACCCCGGGCGCATTCGACGCAAGTACCTGTATTCTTACCAGAAAGAGGGATGATGGAGGATCACGAGCAGTGCCGGCCGCGACCCCGCCAGTTTCGCAGCATTGCTATGGATCTGAACGGCTTACAACCGTTACAGGTCGGGTCACGTGTTCAATGGCGAGCCACAAATGATAAGCAGATCGTAGGAATGAGGTTCGGTGGGTCCCAGGCGCAAAGCTTCTGGGTTGATGTCGTCTTGGAGGGCGTGAGGCCGGCTTCGATTCTGATCCCAGCGCAAGTCCTCGATCAGCAAGCGGACATCGGCCAGGACCGCGACGATCTCCTCATTCGGGCACTCGTCTTTGAGGGCGAAAGCGAAGCAGAAGATGTCTGAAGCGCGGGCCGCCAAGTCTAGGTCATCCCGCTCGCGTTCGGAATAATTGCCTTTGCCCTTGCGCGGAACTCCAATGGCGAGATCCCATCTGTCGTCCGTTGTTGGCATAGGTGCTTCGGCTGGTGGCTTCGACGCGTGCGCGAAGCTTCTGGACACACTGCCGTCGGATAGCGGCATGAGCCTCATCCTGGTTCAGCATCTCGATCCGACTCACGAAAGCATGATGGCGGAGTTGCTGACGCGGCACACCAAGATGGCGGTGGTGCAGGCAGCCGACGGAATGCGGCTCGAACGCGACAGCGTCTATGTCATCCCTCCCGGCAAATACCTCTCGGTCACCGGGACTGGTTTGCTGCGCGTCTCGGAGCCCGAGGCTCCACACGGCTTTCGCTTGCCATTCGACTTCCTGCTGCACTCGTTGGCGGACGAGTTCGGCGAGTACGCTGCCTGTGTGATTCTGTCGGGAACAGGAGCCGACGGCAGCCTCGGCCTCAGGGCCATCAAGGCAAGAGGCGGACTTGTCGTCGCGCAAGACCCTGAAGAAGCCGCTTTCGACGGCATGCCGCGGAGCGCAATCCTCACCGGCGTGGTCGACGTCATACTTCCTCTGACGAGCATTCCCGACCACCTCATCGAATTCCATCGACGAAGGCCTCTCACGCGTGCCGTTGGACCTTTGCAAGGTCAACAACAGACAGAGGACTGGCTCGCGAAGATCGTTGAACTACTGAGGACCACGACAGCCCATGACTTCCGGCAATACAAGGAAGGCACGCTGCGGCGCCGGATCGAGCGTCGCATGTCAATGGTGTCGATCGAGCCCGATGGCATGCAGCGGTACCTCGGGCTTCTTAGAGAAGACAGCAAGGAACTTGAGCGCCTCGCCACTGACCTGTTGATCAACGTCACCAGTTTCTTTCGCGATCCTACGGTGTTCGACGTTCTCGCCAGGACAACGATCCCCGATCTAGTTCGTAAACACTCCGTCAATCAGCCGCTGCGCGTTTGGATCGCCGGCTGCAGCACGGGCGAGGAAACCTACTCGCTGGCTATGCTCTTTCGAGAGGAAATCACCAGGGCGAAGCGAGAGATCAGACTGCAAATCTTCGCGTCCGACATCGACCCCGACGCCGTCGCGGCGGCCAGGGAAGGACTTTACCCGGACTCCATCGCAGCGGAGGTCTCGAACGACAGGCTCACGCGTTTCTTCACGAGGGAAGACCACAGCTACAGGATACTGGCCGAGCTGCGCGCGACGGTGGTATTCGCCGTACACGATGTCTTAGCCGACCCGCCGTTCTCGCGTATTGACCTGATCTCATGCCGCAATCTCCTGATATACTTGCGCTCGGATGCGCAGCGAAAGGTGATTTCCATTTTCCATTTCGCGTTACGCGAGAGTGGAATTCTGCTGCTGGGTAGCGCTGAGACTATCGGCGCGCCAAATGGGCTCTTCGAAGTGATATCGAAGGCGGAGCGAATCTATCGGCATATAGGATTTATGCGGCCCGGAGAGGCGGGCTTTTGGTTCGGCACAAGCGATGGCGTCCGCCAGCCGCTACGCGCCTCTGAAGGCCATCCGCCCTCCAGGCAAGCCGTACTTGCCGAGGGTTGCCGTCGCCTGATCCTGGACGCTTACGCGCCAGCCGCGATCCTGATCAACCCGAAGCTCGAGTGGCTGTACTCGCTGGGACCCACTCACCGCTACCTGCGCGTCCCACAGGGTTACGCGACCTATGACTTGCTCGCGATGCTGCAGCCATCTCTGCGCATCAAGGTGAAAGCCGCAATTCGGCGAGCCAATTCGGAAAAGACCTCCATCGTAGTCCCGGGTGGGCGATTGAGCCACGAAGGCAGCTCCGGATCGTTCGTGATCGCCGTCCAGCCCGCCGTGATCGACAATGAAGAGCTGCTGCTGGTCTGTTTCAAAGACAATCCCACGCCGGCCGCTGCGCGCGCAGCCGGCAATGCGCCACGTGACGATGCATATGTCGCAGAACTCAAGCAGCGGTTGGATGACACTCAAGCCGAGCTTCAAGCCGCGGTGCAGGGCCTCGAAACCTCAAACGAAGAACAAAAGGCCATTAATGAGGAAGCGTTGTCCGTCAATGAGGAGTTTCAGTCGACAAACGAGGAGCTCCTCACCTCGAAAGAGGAACTGCAGTCGCTTAACGAGGAGTTGACAGCATTGAACGGCCAGCTTCAGGAGACGCTGGAACGCCAGCGCACTACCTCAAGCGATCTCCAGAACATACTCTACAGCACGAACGTCGCCACCATCTTCCTCGATCTCGACCTCAAGATCCGTTTCTTCACGCCGGCGACTAAAGCGTTCTTCAACGTCATTCCGGCCGATATCGGACGACCGCTCGCCGACCTCAACTCCATGGCCGCCGCTGCCGGCCTTCTTACCGATGCCCACATTGTGCTGCAGACATTCGACCCTATTGAGCGGGAGACCCAGGCCGAGAACGGTCTCTGTTATGTTCGTCGAATCCTGCCCTACCGCGCCCAAGATGGACAGATTGAGGGCGTTGTCATCACATTCGCCGACATCACCGAACGCCGACGCACCGCCGACGCGTTGGAGGCGGCCAGGAAGGACGCGCAGCAGGCTAGCCTTGCCAAATCCCGCTTCCTTGCGGCCGCGAGCCATGACTTGCGGCAACCCTTGCAGGCTATCGGTCTGATGCAACGTGTTTTGGCCGGCAAGATCGAGAACGACGAGAAAGAAGGGTCTCTGGCCCTTGTAGCGCGGCTCGACGAGACTGCTGCCGCCATGTCGGGCATGCTCAACACTATCCTGGACATCAATCAGCTGGAAGCCGGCACGGTAAGTCCTCAGATCGTGAGCCATCCGATAAACGACATCTTGGGCCGGCTGCGTGACGAGTTCGCCTACCATGCTGGGGCGCAGCAGCTTCGCTTCCGTGTCTTGCCGTGTGGTCTGCAGGTCAACAGCGATCCACGCCTTCTTGAGCAGATGGCGCGCAACCTGCTGTCGAATGCCTTCAAGTACACCAGCCGAGGAAAGGTACTGCTCGGCTGCCGTCGACGCGGCGGGGTGCTGAGCATAGAGATCTGGGACACCGGCATCGGAATCGGTGAGCAGCACCTTCAGGTGATCTTCGACGAGTACTATCAGGTGAACAACGCGGCCCGCGACCGGACGCGCGGACTAGGGCTCGGCTTGGCCATTGTTCAACGTCTGGCAAGCCTGATGCGGCACCCCGTACATGTTCGTTCGCAGCCTGGAAAAGGCTCTGTGTTTTCGATCGACGTCATGATGCCCCCGGGTGTGCCGGCAGGGGACGACAAGCCGGGCATTGCGAGCGCAGGTCATGAAACGCCAAAAGCGCCACAAGCGGCAAAGGCCGACGCAGGGACGAGCGGCATCATTCTGGTCGTTGAGGACGATGCCGATCTACGCGAGCTTCTTGAGATTGTGCTCAGGGAAGAAGGTTTTGTTCCGCTAACGGCGCGCGACGGACCCTCGGCACTCGACCTACTCAGTCGTGACGGGTTGGCGCCCAGTCTCGTCCTTACGGATTATAAGCTGCCAAATGGCATGGACGGTCTCCAAGTCGCCACCGAGGTAAGGAGAAGACTACAACGTCCGTTACCGGTCGTCGTCTTGACCGGGGACGTATCGACGGATGCGCTGCGACGGATCGCGAGCCATGACTGCGTCCAGCTCAACAAACCGGTGAAGGCAACCGACGTCATCGAGGCCATCAGGCGCCTGTCACCTGTTTCCGAACGCGGACATGGATTGCGACGTCATAAAGAGGTCTCGGCGCCTACACTCGACCCTGTAATATTCGTTGTCGACGACGATCGTCACGTCCGCGAGGGGATCCGACGTTTCCTTGAAGCGGAGGGGCACACCGTCGAGGACTTCGCAACGTGCGAGGCTTTCTTCGAAAGCTATGACCCGGGCCGTGAAGGTTGTCTTCTCGTCGACTTCTACCTTCCGGGAATGACCGGCCTCGATCTGCTGCGTCGGCTCCGGACTCAACAATGTCAGCTGCCGACGATCCTGATTACCGGCAACAGCGATGTTCAGATGGCAGTGATGGCCATGAAGTCTGGCGCGTCGGACTTCATCGAGAAGCCTGTCACCCGTGGCGACCTAGTCGCCAGCATCGAACGCGCTCTCGAACAGGCGCGTGATGCAAGTAAGCTGCACGCTTGGCAGAGGAGCGCCGCGGATCGTCTCGCATCGCTCACTCCACGTCAGCGTGAAGTCATGGATAAGGTGCTCGCCGGTCATCCAAACAAGAACATCGCAACTGATCTGAACATCAGCCAGCGGACCGTTGAAAGTCATCGCGCTGCGATCATGAAAAAGACTGGCGCGAAATCCCTTCCGGCTCTTGCGCGCTTGGCGGAACGTTCAATTAAGTCTCCGAATAACGCTCACCCGGAGCACGACTGACACCTTCCCGCGCCTGTTTGAACATACCGGGACCCTCGCATCCATCGCCCGAATCTGTGAGGTATCCCAACCAGCAAACCGACGTTCAGCGAAAGCGCTGCTAATACCACTGCGTCATGAATTGGATGGGTGGTGTCGTTTGTTGGTCTGGCGGCAGCAGGGACATCGGGCGAGGCGCCGGATCAGGGCGACGATGAGGCTCTGCCGCACGGTGGCGATGGAGGTGGGCACATGACGCTCGGGCCGAACCGGCGGAGCCGCGGGGTCGGCGAGCGCTGGGAAGGCAAGGCGCCGGGCCAAGCCTGGGGCGAGCCGAAGCTGAGGGGGAAAGCGCTCCGCGAAGGGTGATCAGGAATCCACAGGCCGCGATGCACAGGCTGGCATGATGGTGGAAACCGCGCCATCCCCGGCCCTCGTAGTGCCCCAAACCAAGGTCCTGCTTCAGGTCCTGGTAGTCCCGTTCGATGCGCCAGCGCAGCT
>CALMGA010000024.1 GCA_937863205.1 uncultured Beijerinckiaceae bacterium
GCCGAGGACGACGACGCCGAGGATGACGACGCCGAGGACGACGACGCCGAGGACGACGACGCCGAGGATGACGACGCCGAGGACGACGACGCCGAGGACGACGACGCCGAGGATGACGACGCCGAGGATGACGACGCCGAGGATGACGACGCCGACGAGGACGACGCCGACGAGGACGAGGACGAGGACGACGAGGACGACTCGGGGGATGCTTCCGACGACGATTAAGCCGCCGCATCTGTTCGGTTCGACTCTGCTCACCGGCTTGAAATCAGGCGATAGCACCCGTCGGGACCGCCGCAGGGCGGCGATGCACCAGGGGCCGCGGCAAAGGCGAGGCGCACGCGGGGACGCGTTTCCACCACCCTGGCGGCGATCTTGAGCAGCCGCGGGCGCACCGTCGCGACCTCGGCCCCGGCAAGGTCGCGGACCTTGGGAACGGCGTCCCCGATCCCCAGCATCAGCCAGTCGACGGCCGTGCGCAGGACGAGGCGGACCCGGTTGGCGAGCGCCGAACGGCACGAGGTGCGGTCGGACCGCAGTTGGGCCTTGCGCAGCCTGATCGGGTTCCCGGCCTGCCCGCGCGCGATACGAACTGTCGTAGATCCACTCGGGCAAGCCGCGCTCGAGGTTGGTGAAGCGGAGGCCAAGCCGGGTCGCCTCGACGCGCACCACCGCCCGGCGCGCGCGGGTCCACGAGCCCGCCTCGTGCCGGATTTCAACGTAGTCCCGCACCACGGGCTTGTCGGCGACGGCGCGCTCCGCGCGGACGGCATCGGCGATGGTCTCGACCTTCTTCAACAGCGGCTTCGAGCCCGGCCGGCCGAAGCCATCCAGGCCTCCACCAGCGCATAGGTCAGCCGGATCACGTCGCGCGGGCGCGGCGCGTTCTCCGGCCGCGACAGGGTCGGCCGCGGGCACAGGTCGACACCGCCGTCGGGCAGCCGGCCGCAGGCGGGCTTGAAGGCGGAGTCGGTGCGCAGGGCGTCGAGGTCGTCGGCGTCCTCGCAGCGGCAGCAGAAGCCGAAGAGGCGGCCCCGGATCACGTCGGCGAAGTCGTGGGAGATGCGGATCGCGCCGGTCCGGGCTCAGCCGCGCCAGTCGCTCGGCGATCCCGAGACGGCGCTCCGCCAGAGACAGCACCACGCCGCCGTCCGAGGTGAGGCGCCCTTCATCGAAGGCAGCCGTGACGTTCGTCCGCCCCACGGCTGGAAAGCCGAAGGCGTGGATCGTATCCGGGACCATGGCGGGCGTGGCAGGGCGTGAGGTGGACCGGGGTTGGCGTCAGCACCCGGATCCTACGCTGCCTCGACGTTGTCAGCCACGCTCGCCCCCGCGCTCAGACCGTGCCGGTGAAGAAGACGGGATAGTTCGCGGCGCCCGCTTCCCGCCTCCCGAGGTGAAGCGTGTCGTGAAAGCGCGCGTCACCGCCGAACTCGCCACCACCCTCGCCAGCCGTTACGAGCGGATCCCGCCGCTCGCGGATGTGCCCTATTCGCTCGCGTCGCCTGAGTTGACGTGCTGGTTATCGATTCCACTTCGCCTGTGCGAGGCGTGGAGTGCAGCCGATGACGGCAGGGTCGCGGCCAACAAGACGTACGTGGTGCGCTTGAGCGAGGACGAGCGCACGGCTCGATGCGATGATCCGCACGGGCAAGCGTGCGGCGCAGAGGCTGATGAAGGCGCGCATCCTGCTCGCGGCCGACGTCGAGGGTCCGGGGCTGAGCGACGGCCGCATCGCCGACACGCCCGGCACAAGCCGCTCCAGCGTCGAGCGCACGCGTCGGCGCCTTGTCGAGGAAGGCCTGGACGCGGCGCTCACCCGCAAGCCGCAGGAGCGCCCGTCGCGCGGGCCGATCTTTGACGGCGCGGCGGAAGCCAAGCTGATCGCGCTGGCCTGCTCGCCGCCGCCGAAGGGGCGCGCGCGGTGGACGCTGCGGCTCCTGGAGGAGAAGGTCGTCGCGCTGGAGATCGTCGCGCGGGCCAGCGACAACACGATCGGCCGCACGCTCAAAAGAACGCCCTCAAGCCGCATCGCCGCCGGCCATGGGTTTCGGTAAGACGTGGGGTGATCCCGCCGGACGCCAACGCCGGTTTCGTTGCCGCGATGGAGGACGTGCCCGAAGTGTATCAGCGTCCGCACGATCCCAGCCGACCGCTGGTGTGCCCTCGGGTGCGCCTGGACGAAACGTCCAAGCAGTTGATCCGCGAAACCCGCACGCCGGTCGCGCCGGGCCGGCCGGCGCGCCACGAGTACGAGCGCAACGGCACGGCCAACCTGTTCATGCTGCTGGCGCCGCTCCAAGGCTGGCGGCACGTCGAGGTTTCGCACCGGCGCGCCGCCGGGACTATGCGCAGGTGCTGAAGGATCTCGCCGACGTGCACTTCCCCAAGGCCGACAGGATCGTCCTGGGGCAGAACAAGCTGAGCACCCACATGCCGGCCTCGCCCTACGCGACGTTTCAGGCGCCGGAGGCACGCCGGCTCGCCGCCCGGTTCGAATGGCACCACACGCCCAGGCACGGCAGCTGGCTGAACATGGCGGACTGCCCGTGCTGGCCGGCCAGTGCCTGGCTCGCCGGATCGCGGACAGGGCCACGCTGATCAACGAGGCCGCCGCCTGGAACGTCGACCGCCACGCCCGCCACGCCAAAACGAACTGGCGCTTCACGACCGACAACGCCCGCGTCAAGCTTGAACGCCTCTATCCTCATTTCGAGTGACGCGGCCGACTAGGGCTTATCCCGATTTGGATTGCCCCAGGTGGGTGGATGATACAGCGATCATCACCCTTGCCGGATCGGACGCGCTGGACGGCTGGCGCGTGCCGGACTGGCTCTGGGACCAGATGGCGCCGCTTCTGCCACCTCCTCCCCCGCATCCGCTGGGCTGCCATCGCCCGCGCACGCCGGGCGGCGATGGACGCGACCTTCCTCGTGCTGCGCACGGGATGCCAGTGGAACGCCCTGAACGGCACCGGGATCTGCTCGTCGTCAGCAGCCCACCGCCGCTTTCAGGAATGGACGGAGGCGGACGTCTTGCGGCCTTCTGGTCGGGCGGCCTTCTCGCCTGCGATGGGCTGATGGGCATCGACTGGAGCTGGCTGTCGCTGGATGGCGCGATGGTGAAAGCGCCGCTGGGCGGGGAAAACACCGGTCCCGATCCGACCGTTTCGCCGCAATGCGGAGCATTGTCGGCGGGGCAAGCGGGGGGTTCAAGCGCTCGGTGCTGACCGACGCGCGGGGCGTGCCGGTGGGCGTGGTCATCGCGGGCGCCAACCGCAACGACCACTTGGCTGATGGCCGACACGCTGAACAGCCTGCCCGTTGCGCGACCCGAGCCGACGCAAGGCTGCCCGCAGCACCTGTGCCTGGACAAGGGCTACGACGCGCCGCGCAGCCTGGCCGAGGAGCGCGGCTTCACCTTGCATCTGCGCACGCGCGGCGAGGAGATCGAGGCCAAGCGCCACGCCCAAACGCACATCGGGGCCAAGGCGCGGCGCTGGGTCGTTGAGGCCGCCCACGCCTGGACCAACCGATTCCGCGACCTGCTGAACCGGTGGGCCAAGAAGCCAGCCAACAACCTTGCCCTGACCCACTTTGCCTTCGGCATCATGGCTTGGCGACGATGCCTACCGGGATAGGTGCTTAGCGACCTTCTCACCTGTCCCACAATCCCCGTAGATTTTCGACCCCTACCGTCCTCTCATGCAGACTGTCTTTCAGGCGTCGCTCCAATCATCCGTTTTTGGGACGGCTGGGCGGACCAGGGCCTGAATAATGCAGCCAGCGATCGCCTGAACAGGCCGGGCAGAGTTCCGGTGGGCCGGAACTCTGGTGCAATCACGACTCAGGTGATGGTGGGATCAATCGCTCACCCCGGACATTGCTGCACCTCCTGCAATACTGGCGGCAAGACCGTCCAGCGCTATCTTCTGACCGAAGCGATCGAAGCGTTCTTCGAGCAATCGTCGTTGAAGGCTTCGACCCTGGAGACCTACCGTTTCATCTCCCGCGCCGTGCTGCGCCTGCTCGGCCACCTTCACCTGGACGAGATCGATCGCAATACGCTGCGCGAGTTCGTGGTAATCAGGAAGCGGACCGGGGTCACCGATGCGACGATCCGGCGCCACCTGTCGTTCCTGGGATCGGTCTTTACGGCCGCGATCCGCCGGGGCTGCATGGACACAAGTTGTGATCCGGCGTGCAACTTCAACCCCGAAGTGAGGGGGACCGGCGTCCAACTTTGGGTCTGACGCGATCTCGATGATGCTCAAATCTGTTCAGGCGGCACCG
>CALMGA010000025.1 GCA_937863205.1 uncultured Beijerinckiaceae bacterium
GAATCAGCGATGGATCCAACCGGTTCCAATCAACTTGCCAAAGTAGTGCTAGGTCCGACAACGCGCCCTGCAGCCGCTCGTAGGACAGCGCCTGAAAGGTCTTCAGGTACAAGGCCACCGCGTGCAGGCGGGGACCGAACGGCGTGCCTCGCGCTTCCGCCGGAACCGGCCCGGCGACCCGCAGGCTGGGCAGCGCAGCGCCACTCGCCGGTGCTGGGTGAGGACCGGCGTCACGGCGGGCAGGTCGATGCGGCATTCGGCAGCAAACACACCTAATATGATAGTTTAATATCACATGTGATATTTTACCATGGTCTTTCTCAGGGAGATCGCCATGGCCGAGTCCAACATGATCCTTGGCCTTCGCTCCAAGGCCATTCAGCTTGAGAGCATCATCCGCGATCATGAAGCGGCCCTGACCAAGGCCAGGCATGATCTTGCGACCATCAACGCAGCCCTGTCGATCTTCAAGGCCGAGGGTGGCGTCCCGATCGGCTACACGCCCGGCGCCAGCGTCCGCCATCTCTTCAAGCGGGATGAGGCTTGGAACCTGTGCCGAGAGGCTTTGGCGGCCCGCCCTGACGGCCTCACGACCCGCGAACTGGCCAACATCTGCACGGGCGCCAAGGGGTTCGACACGGAGGATGCCGTGCTCCGCAAGGGGATGCAGGCGGCGTTGACAAGCATCCTGGGTAAGCGGGTGTTGCGACGAGAGCTTAAACGCGAAGGATCGCGGCAGGGGGCGACGCTGTGGAGGCTAGATAAATAAAGTGCGTTCTCTCACGATTGTGTTCTCAGGTTTTTGGTCTGTAGTCTCTCGGATCAAGACATGCGTCATAAAACTGACAGTTCATCTTAAACCATGTAGTTTTGTCTACACCGCGATCGTATGATGCTTGCGGACCACTTGGAAAAGCACAAGCTAGTTCGATATATCTATTTTGTAAACGAAAATCTTTCTTACTTCTTCAACCACTTCGTTCAAGTCTTGATCTTGACTGAATATAATGCCAACATCGTATTGCTTTTCCAATGCAAACGAAACGACATCTAAAGCAATTCTAATATCAATTCTCTTCTCTTGTGGAACAACAACCAATTCCTCTTCACCGTTTTTGTTAAAAGCAGTCTTTTCTCTATATTTAATTTCAGGCGTGGTAACAATTATTCCCACTCTTTTCATAGCAATAACTCTGCTATTCCAATAAGCAGCCCATGCAGGATCACGAGCAGTGCTCGGAACTCCCGTAATGAAGCGAGTTAGAGTGGGTCTCCATCCATGCTCAGCACATACAGCCTTGTGCAACTTCACGGGATCATAGTTTGGATGATAATGCCCGAACGCATCCTTCGCATGACGAAACAAGTTCTGTCCGTCGAAAAACGCGATTGCATTCTTTGTTGCAGGCGGGGGTGGAGGGACGTAGCTCAAAATGAAACCCCGTCGGAGACCCTTGCGAGCCAAGTCCGACGGGGGGCTAGTACTACTGCGTCACGAGGTCATGGTCGATCCGTGTGGAGAAGCTTGTAGCGTCGGCGATCAACGATGGACCGGGCGAGCTGCGATGGAGAACTGGACGCAGGAGAGCGAGGCGGCGTTTTCGGCCTACGTCGATCATCTTGCCATGGTGATCGGCCATGCCGACAGGATCGGTCCGCTGCGGGACTACTGTCTTGGCCTGTTGATGCCGCTGGAGCGCAAAAGCGTGGAGCCGATGGCGGCCGTGACGGCGCCGGCGCGGGTGGCAGCCAAGCACCAGTCCCTGCTGCACTTTGTCGGGCAGGCGCCGTGGTCGGACGAGGCGCTGCTGGCCCGGGTGCGCGGCCATG
>CALMGA010000026.1 GCA_937863205.1 uncultured Beijerinckiaceae bacterium
TCCCGGCGGTGCCGACCGAGGCGCTGGATCGTTTCGACCCTGCGCCGGGCGATGCGCGGCATGATGCGGTGCGCCCGGCCCTCGCGGGGGCAGCGGCGATGGTCGTAAGCCTTGGATCGAAGCCTTGTCGGCGTGCCGCTTGTCGGACCGGCGAGGCGGCCGTCCGCGCCGGCCGGTGCGCGCGCCCGGCACCGCATCCAGCGTCGCCGCCAGCCTGCGGCTGTCGTGGCCGTTGGCCCCGCTCAACGTGATGCCGAGCGGCGTGCCGCGGGCGTCGAGGACGAGGGGGCGCCTGCTGCCCGGCATGCCCCAGTCCGTCGGGCTGGCATCGGTCGCCTCGCCCCTTTTTTGGCGAGCGCCGCATGCGACCAGTCCAGCGCCCCGGCGTCGTGGAGCCGTTCCCGCAGCGCACGATGCAGCGCCGCCTAGAGGCCTGCCGCCTGCCACGCGCCCAGCCATCATCTCATTTTCTCTGCATAAGACAATCGATGCGAAAAGGAGTAGTATGTGGTTGAGATGCGCATCGCGGTTCTCGATCATTTGAAGCGGCTCGCATTCGGTCGGGATCAAGGGAACGCGATCGGCTTCGATCCCGCTTTTTATGCGCAGCACTACCTCGACCTGCGACGATTGCGGACGCGCGCCGCGCTCTACAAGCATTTCCGGGACCATGGGAAGGCAGAAGGGCGTTACCCCTGCCTCTCCGCAATCAAGGAGGATCTGGCCCGTCAGGGCCGCGTCCTGCCCATTGATTTCAGTTGGAGTCTGTATCGACATCTTAACCCCGACCTGCAACGCCTCTTCGAAGAGTCTTGGGAGTATGAGGTTCATTTTCTTCAGCATGGTAAAGGCGAAGGGCGTTCATATCGTTCGAGCGACGAGGAAGAGAACGGCAACGGATGGCGAAGCGTCTTCAACCTATACGAATTCCTCCTGTTTAGCGAGGAATGGAGAAATCCCGCGATCATGGAACGGGAGGCCATCTTCGAGCTTTTCGAGCGACAGGGTGTCGACCGGCTCACACCCATTGCACGTGATTGGATATTCGACCCTGAATTTTACAGACAGCATTATGCGGTCAAGTCTTCGAATCCGGTTCATCTTTACCGGGATTGGATAGAACGAGGTTTCAACGAGGGTCTCGCGCCCAACGAAACGCGCGCCATCCAAAATCTCGTCGGGGGTAGCGATTACCCCGCCGCTTTCGACTGGCGCTCCTACGCCAGAGTTCCAGACGACGCCCCGACGTATCCAAGCAAAATAAAAGCGTTGCACGACCTCTTCGAGGAACCGTTTGACAAGCGCGCGTCCCACAACATCAAGGGGCCGGGGATCGCATTACTCTTCGCGCAGATCGGCGATTACCACCTCATCCGCGGCGGATCAGCTCTCGCCGAGCGTTGCTACGCCCGCGCCCTCGCCGACGACCAATCCATCAGTTCCGTCCATCTCCATCGCGGCGACGCCTTGCGGGCGATGAACAAGCAGGTCGAGGCCTGCTCCAGCTATAAAAACGCGATGGCGGTCCCTTCTTACTCGGTGTGGGCGCTCGTCAACTACGCCAAGATCACGATGTCGATCGGGTCCGTCCAGGCGTGCCTCGAGACGCTCAAGCACGAATACGATCGTTGGGCCGGCGTCCCCTTCTATCGAAACGTGGTCGACGAATGCATCGAGATGCGCTTCCAGCAAATCTCAAACGCGACCCGCAAGTTGATCGAGGGCGGAGACGTGAAGGCCGCCTACACCTACGCCGACGCGCAACTGCCCGCGCTGACGAAGGAAATCACGACGCTGACGGTGCCGGCGCCGGTGAAAGTCGCGCGCGATGCCAAGCGCGTGACGATGCTGGCGTGCCTTGATCTCCCGCAGTGCACGCATTATCGCGTCAAGCAGAAGGTCGAGCAGCTCGCCGCGCTCGGCATCGAATGCAACGTGTTCGACTTCAACGATCCGGCCGCTTTCATGTCCGATCTGCCGGGCGCGTCGGCCGCTATCTTCTATCGCGTGCCGGCCTATCCCAAGATCGTTCAATCCATCCTCTACGCCCAAGCCCTCCACATCCCAACCTTCTACGACATCGACGATCTGGTTTTCACACCGGACTTCCCGGACGACTTCGAGAGTTACGAAGGTCAAATCGATCACGCGACATTCGTCGGCCTGCGCTGCAGCGTCCCACTCTATCGCCACGCCATTTCCCTTTGCGACTTCGGGATCGCGTCGACGCGACCGCTGGCCGACAGGCTCGCTCCTCTGGTGCGTCGGACAATCTCCCACGTTCTCCCCAACGGTCTCGACCAAAGCAACGAGGTCGCCATCCAGCTCGGGGAGCGCCCGCGCCCGTCGGCAGACGGCGTCACGATCTTCTACGGAAGCGGCACGAAGGCACATAATCGGGACTTCAATGTTTTGATCGCTCCTGCCCTCTTTGAAATACTGTCAACAATGCCCAAAGTCCGGCTCGTCGTC
>CALMGA010000027.1 GCA_937863205.1 uncultured Beijerinckiaceae bacterium
GTACGGTCGCGCCAAGGTCGATCTGATCGAAGCGCGGCTGATCGGTGCCGCCTGACCCGTTCACGGCGTCATCGAGATCGCGCCAGACCCCCGATTCAAAGCCGATCTGGGGTCCCGTTCCAGTGCTGTTTGACACAAGGGCTCCACGCCCGACCTGCCGGGCGGCACACAGTCGATCACGGCGGCGACCACGGGCGCCATCACCGGCTGCTCCGCAGCCGGCAGCTGCGGAACGGTCTTGCCCTTGACGGACGCGCAGACCCCGACAGCCCCCTGATTGAGACAAACGCTCCCAGCCCGCTTTCGCGGCCGGAGTAATCTATGGGGCCGCCGAAGACCCACATTGTCGCGCCGACGCAAGTGCAGAACACCCGCCTCGGCTCCGGCAGCTGACACGAGAGCACCGACGTGCCCATGGCTCATCATGATGCCCGAATCCGGCCCGAGTTGCATTTACGGGGCGCGTCGCAGCGAGGCTTGACCTCCGCGTCGTCGTCACCGGCCGCGAGCGCGGCTCGCCCCTACGGATCCATGCCAGACCATGCTGCATGCGATGCCCCTCCCCAATCCGCGAGGGAGGACGATGTTGTCCTCCGGCGTTGGTCCGCATCACTGCACCGCTCGGGCCATCCGAGGACGCCGTGGGTGCCAGGACCGGCTTCAACGGCCCCTCGGCTACCTTCTTCGACAGACGAGAGCCCGCGCCATCAGGCGAGAGAAAGTTGGAGATCCTACAAAGGTGGCTCCAACCGCGTCGGCCTGAAATACGGCCGCAGCAGTTAGGCAGTCAGCGCGGCACCAGATCGGTCATCCTGTTCAGACCGGGCACCGACCGCGATCAGAAAAAATAGCGGTAGCGATAAAAGCGGTAGGGATGGTAGAAGCGGTAAGGTCGATAGTACCGGTACGGCCGATAGTAGCGATAATAGTAGGCTTTTTCTACCTTTGCCACCTCGCCGCCCCCGAGCAGGGCGTCGGAGGAGATGAGCGGCGATGCAAGCATGCGCGAAGGCATTTCGCGGACGCTCGGATCCGACCCGGCCAGAACTGTACCGGCAAGAGGGCTGCGAGGCATCGATGGGCCGGCCACCGCGACGGCCGGCGCGAAAGCCAGCACCAACCCGATCAACCCCATGAGCTTCGTCTTCATCCCAAACCTCCAAGCCGTCGCGACACTATTGTGGCGGCATCTTGAGATAAAACGTCGGGAATCGCGATGGCGTTGCACCGTGGGGTGCGACACTCGCCTTTATGATGAAGGCGACGTGTCCGGCTTGATGCTTCGCAGGGTTGCCATCGTGGGGCCGTCGACGCGACCGCTGAGCGACGTCGGGCACCAGTGCCGCTGGAAGGCGACGACCGCGTCCCGCGTCGCCGCATCGAAGACGCCGGTCGCCTCGCATCGGTAGCCGATGGCGGCAAGCGTCTGCTGCAGCAACGATACCGCCTCGCCGCTGTCGCCCTCGGTCAGGCCGACGCCGCCGCCCGGCGTTCGATCCCGCGCGAAGTTCGGGACGGCCCACAGGCCGACGCCGGCGGCGGCCAGTTCGCACCAGGGGAAGAACTCGCCGGGATCCTTCTTGCGGTCGGGAGCTATGTCGGAATGGGCGAGGACGCGGCGGGGCGAGATGCGGTGGCGCGCGCAAACGTCCCTGGCGAGTGCCGCCACGGCCGCCACCTGCGCGGGCGGGAAG
>CALMGA010000028.1 GCA_937863205.1 uncultured Beijerinckiaceae bacterium
GCCGTGCGCGAGGGCGCGGCGGCGCCGAGCACCGCCGCGCAGGAAACGCGAAACGCGACGAGGGCGGCGGCAAGATCATCACCGGCCGCGTCGGGCAGGTCGGCGAAGGCTACGGCGGTCGAGGCGGCGGGCGGCGACAGGGCAGCGGCGCGCGCAGGAAGCGCAAGCGCTGCGAGCGAGGCGAAGCCGAGCGCCCGGACGGTTCGCTTCAACGGCCGGAGTCGGTGGCGACGAGCTTCCAGTTGGGATCGCCGGACCTGACGTCGCGCGAGAAGGTCCAGATGTCGTCCATGTCGAAGATGGCGTCGGGGCTGCCGCCGCGCAGGCTGCCGTCCGCCCCGTGGGTGGCGGAGATCTGCTTGGACAGGAAGCGAACGGCGACGCGCGCCATTTGCCCGTCCAGCGAGGCGGCGTGGAACTTGGCGTCGTCGATCGAGACGAAGGTCGTCGACAGTGTTTCCTTCTTCTTCTCGCGGTCGAGAATGGCGGCGTTGAAGCCGTCGTACACGTCGCGGGCGAGCAGGTTCTGCAGGGTGCGGCGCTCGCCGGCGGCGAAGGCGGTGACGACCGCCTCGTAGGCCGTGCGCGCGCCATCGAGGAAGGGATCGGCGGCGAAGGTCGGATCGGCGGCGGAAATGGCATTGAGCCCGAGCCCGGCCGACGAGCCGGCCTCGACGAAAGCGTTCCAGCGGGCGGGATCGGCCGGCGGCACGCTGCCCGGCAACCGGACGACGTTGGATTGGGAGCCTGGGGATTGAGAACCCAAGGGTTGCTGGCTTGCCGATTGCGGGCCGGACATCATCGCGCCGGACGCGTCACGGTCGCCGATGCGGCTCTTCGATGGCAGCTCCTTGGGTGGCATGCCCTTGCGCGCCGCATCCTCCTTGGGCCGCTGCAGGCCGGTGTTCTGACCGAGAACGGAATTCAACTTCCATATGACCAGCACCGCCACCACCGCGAAAACCACCGTCAACGGATCAAAAGGCATTTGTCACACTCGCGCCGGTTGCGGGAGACGGATCGCCGCGCGAACCGTTCGCGCGAGCCTCCACGTCGTTCGAATCATGTCGCCAAGCACAATCGCGTTGCTTCGAGCCAGCTGGCAAAGCCACGTTGCAAAGCATTGCCGGGCGCAACATCTACCCATGTGGTGATGGGACGCCCGGCGTCCAGCATCGCCGGCCCAAAGCGTCGCGGGCCGCGAAGCAATCGGGATGAAGTCGATCCATGCCGTTCAGTTCATTCAAGACCGCGCTGCTGCTGTGGTTCGCCGCCGAAGTGCTGGTGTTCGCCTTGGCCGTGCACCTCGTGGGCCTGGGATGGGCGATGCTGGCCGAGGTCGCCTCGACGGCGCTCGGCTTCATCCTTTTGAAGCGCACGGGTGCGGCGGCAATGCTGAAGCTGCGCGCCGCGTTCCAGGGCCGCCGCGCGCCGGGACGTGACCCAAGACGTGACATGGGGCGCGATGCGGGGAATTCCGGCGATGCGGATATCGTCGACGGGGCGCTGTCCGTTCTCGGCGCCCTCGCCCTGGTCCTGCCCGGCTTCCTGTCGGACCTGTTCGGCTTGGCGTTGCTCGTGCGCGCGGTACGGACCCGGCTCGCCGCCTCGCTCGGCGGGGGCCGGCTCAGGGGCTTGGGCAGAGGCGGCATCCGCTTCACCGTCCGGCGCGGCGGTGCGGCCGAGGGCGGCATCAGGCGCGCCGACACGATCGACCTGCCGCCCGACGAATGGCGCAGCGGCGATGCGCCGGGCTCGCCCAGGCTCCGTCCGTGAGGTCCCAGCACCGGGGCGCCGGCCGGTTGGCTGGCTGGGACGACGTTCGAGATTCGCCGTGACGTCGTTGCGGCTGACCTTTGGGAAGCAGCGCTGCCAGCCGCTCGCCACGATCATTCCGTCCCGCCGTTGAGAACGCGTTTTGCCTCGCCCGGCCGGGATGCCGCGCGAAAAGCGTCCCGCGTCCGTTGCTCGTCGTGCCGTCGGCGAATCTGGACCTGACCCGCGACCCGGCCTGGCATCTCCGATTTGGCACCTCCTTGTGGCGACCCGTCGGTCATGCTAGCCGGACCGGGAGTGCAGGCCTGTCGGCGGATGTGCGGCAAGGCCACGAAGCAGGTCGCCGCAGCAGATCCTGCCGCCGCACGATCCGGGGATGAAACATGGCTGAGGCGAACGGCAAAGGCACGGCCCAGGTGACACCGCAGCAGGGCCAGCCCTCGCTCAACGCGCTCGTGCAGTTCACCAAGGACTTCTCCTTCGAGAACCCCAACGCGCCGCGCTCGCTGGGGCCGCAGGACAAGGCGCCCAACATTTCCATCAACGTCAACGTCAATGCCAAGCAGCTCGCCGACACCGAGTTCGAGGTGAACATCATGCTGGAGGGCGCCGCCGGCGAGGGCGCCAACACGTTGTTCAAGTTCGAGCTGGACTACGCCGGCATCTTCCGCCTGCTCAACATTCCCGAGGAGCAGAGGCACCCGATCGTGATGATCGAATGCCCGCGCCTGCTGTTCCCCTTCGCCCGGCAGATCATCGCCGAGGCCGTGCGCGGCGGCGGCTTCCCGCCGCTCTACATCGATCCCATCGATTTCGCCGCTTTGTATCAGGCCCGGATGGCGGAGATCGCCAAGCAGGGCGGGCCCGAGGCGCAGGCCTGACCGGCATCCTTTCCCGGCGCCGGACCGCTACGGCCGCGCTGCTCGTCGCGCTTTGCATTCCCTCCGCTGCGCCCGCGCGGGCCGACGAACTGTGCCGCAAGGTGCTGGGCGAGCGGATCAGGACCTGCACGGAGGCTTGCGTCGCACGCGCCAAGGCGGCGGTGGATCCTGCCATCGCCGAGCGGGTCAAGGGCTACGGCTGCGCCCACAACTGCTCCAAGCTGGAAATGTTCGCCGGCCACGCCTGCCCGGAGACCGAGCCGCGCTGACCCGGTGCGCGAAGCGGGAAGGCGAAAAGCCCGCCCTGCCTCCGGTGCAGGCGTCGGCGCGCTCGTTTCAGGCGTCCTCCGGCGCCGGCAGGTAGCGGCGCCACACCGCCGCTTCGCCCAGGCCTGCGACGAAGGCTGCGTGGGCGGCCAACTCCTCGACGCTCAGGGCGGAGGGCAGCGGCACCGGGCGCGGTTCCCTCTTGACAACCGTTCCGCCGTTCCAGCTGCGGGCTGCAGGGCCGGCGAACATCAGGCTGGTCTGCCGCCCGCCGGTCAGTTCGGCATAGACTTCCGCCAGGATCTCGGAATCGAGCAGGGCGCCATGCTTAGTCCGGCGCGAGGTGTCGATGCCGTAACGGGCGCACAGCGCATCGAGGCTGACGGGCGCGCCGGGATGGCGGCGGCGGGCCAGCGCCAGCGTGTCGATCATGCGCTCGGGATCGAGCGGCGGCTTGCCCAGCGCCTGCAGTTCGGCCGACACGAAGCGGAAGTCGAACTCGGCATTGTGGGCGACAAGCTTGGCGCCGTCGGTGAAGGCGAGGAAGGCGTCGACCACGTCGGCGAACAGCGGCTTGCCGGCGAGCATCTCGCTCGAAATGCCGTGCACGGCGAAGGCTTCCTCCGGCATGTCGCGTTGCGGGTCGAGGTAGTGGTGGAAGGTCTTGCCGGTCGGAATGCCGTTCAAAAGCTCGACGCAGCCGATCTCGACCACGCGGTGACCCTTGGCCGGGTCGAGGCCGGTGGTTTCCGTGTCGAAGACGATCTCACGCACCGGCCCTCTCCGTCCTCAACGCCGCCAGAACGGCGCGCACCTGCATAGCCGCCGCCTCGATCCCGTCGCCGGTCTCGATAACGAAGCGGGCCAGCCGCCGCTTGTCCGCGTCCGGCATCTGCTTGGCCAATATGGCGGCGAAGCGGGCCTCCGTCATGCCCGGACGGGCGAGAACCCTCGATCTTTGCACAGCCGGCGGGCACGAGGCGAGCACCACCGCATCGACGGCGCCCTCGGCCCCGGTCTCGAACAGCAGGGGAACGTCGAGCAGAACGATCGGATCTCCGGCCGGTCCCGCGCCGGTCTGGCGCGCGCGGGCGAGGAAGGCCTCGCGCTCGTCGCGCACGAGGGGGTGCACGATCGCTTCCAACCGGGCCATCGCGCCGGCATCGCCGACGACGCGGCGCCCGAGTTCCACCCGATCGACCGCGCCGGCAAAGGCAACGCCGGGGAACGCCGCCTCGACCGGCGCCACGGCCGCGCCGCGATAAAGCGCATGCACCGCAGCATCGGAATCGAACACCGGCACGCCTTCGGCGGCGAACAGGGCGGCGGTGGTCGACTTGCCCATGCCGACCGAGCCGGTCAGGCCGATGACGATCACGGCGGAGCCGCCTGCTCGACCGATCGACCTGCCGCCAGCCCAGCTGTTGCCGCGACATCGGCCGCGATGTCGGCCGCGATGATCGCCCGCAGCTCCGGCGTCACGGCCGGGGTGCGGCCGAACCACCTCGTGAAGCCGGGCACGGCCTGATGCAGCAGCATGCCCAGGCCGCCGACGGTGCGCAGCCCGCGCGCCCGCGCTGCCCGCAGCAGGGGCGTGTCCGCCGGCACGTAGACGATGTCGTCCACCACCGCACCGGCCGGCAGGCGGGCAAGGGCGGCGGCGAAGTCGAGCGGCAGCGCGGGCTGCCCGGCCATGCCGGCCGCCGTGGTGTTGACGAGAAGACTCGCTTCGGCGAGCAGGTCGGGTATGGCGTCGAGCGAAACGGCCCGCCCGCCCAGCGCCGTTGTCAGGGCGGCGGCTCGCGCCGGCGTGCGGTTGGCCACCACCACCTCGGCGAAGCCGCGCCGCACGAGGGCGTCGACGATCGCCCGCGCCGCGCCGCCGGCCCCGATCACCACCGCGCGGCCGGCCGGCCGGTCCCAGCCCGGCG
>CALMGA010000029.1 GCA_937863205.1 uncultured Beijerinckiaceae bacterium
GAGCCGGGTGGGCATCAGCGGCAGGCGTTCTGCGCGCTGCACCAGCGCATGTGCAAGCCGATCGGCACCGGCCCGTCCCAAGTCGGCCGCACCGAGCGCACAAGCGCCAGGTCCGCCTCGGTGGTGGGATGAACGGTTCCCTCGCTCATCATCCCGAGCTGGGTGAGATGAACCAAGAAAGGAGGCGAACCCGGCGGTCGGCTTGGACCACGGACGACGCCGAAGCCGAGTACCGCCACCAGCAGAATCGCGCAGCCAAGCCGCGCCATGGTGGGAGGGCGCATGCGTCGACTCCGCGTGGTGATGATGAAGAAGCCGCCGCGCCGGTGCATCCGCGGCTGCGGCGGCCGCAAACCGATCTGTGATCGGAAGATCGAACAGGTAGCGGCGCAAGCCCCGGACGTGCTTGGTGGCTCAAGCAGCATACGATGCTACCTAATCCAGTCCCCGTCGATAGGCCGATACTGACGAAGTCGAAACCTGCGCTGCTAAGCTTGATAAGCTTCGGCATCCCAGTCACGATGGGAGGACTTCTGTGATAATCGTACGCTAAAAGGCGCATCTATAATTGCGGTTATGATGCTAATTCACAGCATGTTAGGAGAGATGCATGCATAGAATGTCGAAACACTCTGTCATTTTGGCGATGTTCGCCTGCTTGTCGATGTCTGGGACAAAAGCAAGTTACGCCCTGTGTAGCAGCGTGAAATCCTGCACAAAGACTGATTTCATAACAGCTGCCGCGGGAGAAGGATGCGGGCTGCTGTTCATCACAAGTCGATCCGAAAGTTGCAAAGCAGCAGGCGAGACCTTGCACTCGGAGGAGTCTTGTGGGCCAACGAACAACCCGCCTCCGAGATGCGCAAACGATCAGGACAATCGGGCTATTCTTAATCGACTAAATAAGTGCCTGGGAGATCGCGCGACTCAAAGAGATTCATTTTCAGGTGGCCTGACAGATATAGAAGCTGCGAAGAAAGTTGATTATCCTCAAGACCAGAAAGTGGCACTCAAGCAAGCGTGGGCAGATATAGTGCGAAAAATCCAGGCAGGCCAGAGCGGTCATGCGGAGCAAATCAAGGGAGTCGAGAACTCCATTGCAAATTGCAAGAAATATCTAACAGTTAAGTGAAAAAGCTATCCTCAAGACAACATCTGTTCGACCAGTATCGCCTTGATTGACAACTTCAAGCTTGCCGCCGGCGAACCACGACGGGAATAAGACGGCCTGGGCGCAGGCTCGTCCGCGGAGCTTGAAGCAGCCCCGGCTCGCCGCAAACGGGCGCCGCACCGAACGTGTCCCGCACCTCGACGGCAAGCTTGCGGAGCCGCTTTTCGGCGGCGTCCTTCTCTTCGACGAAGCAATGGGGCTCGGTGCGGCTCAGTGCGCGGATGCGCCCGACCGTGCTCGCGACCTCTTCGATTGCGCGTGCGATGCGGTCGGCTTGGGTCACAGGCCGTCCTTCAGATACAACAACGCCCGGACAGCCTTTCGGCCCCGGGCGCAACTTCTGAACACTCGCTTCTCACCACGTTTGACCCGGCGGGTCAAGTCGGTTCTGCAGGTCGGCGCGCATTTCGCGACCGCGCCATCGCCTGCCCAAGGTGCAGCTTGGCGACCGCCGCCCTTGTCAATGTCTTTTTGCCTACCACCGTTCGCTTCCATTCCGGCGAGCTCGGCTTCGAGCCGCAGTAGCGTAGCGCCGCCGATGACGTTCCGATCCTGCCGGACGTCGACGTCTACGGAAGCGGCGAGGTAGGCGTCATCGGGCGTGGGCTGCATCTTGCCCACGGCCTCGAAGACGTGCACGGCGTCCTCCAGGGCATCGCGGAAGCGCTTGGCGATGTATTCCTCGCCCTTGGAGCCGGCCCGCCCGATCAGGGCCGCGCAATCGGCGAAGTTGCGTCCCTCGCCGACGATGCGTCGGAGCAGCCGCGAGTCGATCATGCCGATCCGGTCGCGCAGGCGGCCGAGCAGCAGCTCGCCGCGGCGGGCGTCGTCGATCATGCGCTGGGCGTGGGTGTCGCGGACCTCGGCCGGATCCTTGCGGCTCGACCCGAGCCAGTTCGCGCCACCGATGCGCGCCACGTGCTCGAAGGCGGTCTGCACGATCCTACCGGCCTGGTAGGCGTCCTCGCTGATGCGATGGCGGCTGCGTTCCTGCTCCAGGATGTCGACGCGGGCGTTCACCCTCGCCTTGATGACGCGGCCGTTGCCGTCCATCGGGTCGGGAAGCGCGACCTCGACGAGGTCCTCGCCGACGGCAGCCGACCGGGTCCGCAGCCGCGCTTCCTCGACTTTCAGGCGCTTCGCCCGGTTGGGATCGGCGGTGCGGTGGATCTTGCGGGCGACCTGCTTCAGCTCGCCCTTCACGCCGGCCTGGAGATCCCCACGCGGCGTGGTGGGAAGC
>CALMGA010000030.1 GCA_937863205.1 uncultured Beijerinckiaceae bacterium
GCGTCAAGGAGGTGTACCTGCAGCGTCTAGTGTTGTTCGAAGACCCGACCGCGCGCCTGGCGCGGCCCGACCAGGCGCTCTACGAGCGGCTCGACGGCGCCGAGAGCGCCCGCATCGCCGAAGCGGAGGCGCTCGCCCGCTCGCTGGGCCTCGCCTTTTCGGCGTCGGGCGCGGCGAGCGAGCCGGGGATGAGCCTGAAGCGCCAGGACGCCGCCTCGCCGCACGCCGCGTCGCCCTATGCCTCGTCGCCCTGGTCGCTGTGCCGGCGGCCGTGGAGCGTGATGTACTTCACCGCCAACGGCCGGGCGCTTCCCTGCTGCATCGCGCCGTTCTCGCAGCGCGGCTACGAGAACTACACGCTGGGCGACGCCACGCAGGGCAGCCTGCGCGACATCTGGAACGGCGACGCCTACGCAAACTTCCGCGACGCCCTGATGTCGGACGCGCCGCCCAAGGCCTGCGCCAGCTGCGGGCTCCGGTGGAGCCTGTGATGCGACCCCTCTTTCCATCCGACGTCGCCCGTCCGGCAACGTCCGCCGACGGCCGCCTTTCCAGGTCAGCGACGAGGATCGCATGAAGTTGCCGAACGTGCCCCTCATCGGGCGGGACGATTTCTCCGAACCGTCGGCCTTCCGTCCCGAGAACATGCTTCGAGAAGTGCGGCGGCAGAAGAGCATGGTCGCCGCCCCGATACCCGAGGTCTGCATCCTCGATCCCGACGGCGACATCGCCCAGTTCGCGGCTCGCAACCTCGGCGCGAAGCCTTCCCGGGACTGGGCCTGCTTCCATACCCGCCTGTGGGAGTGGCGTTGCGGCGGCCTCCGCTACGGCGTGATCGGACACGCGGTCGGCGCCTCCTATTCGGTCCTGTTGGCGGAGCAGGCGTTCGTGTCGGGCTGCGAACTGCTCGTCAGCGTGTCCTCGGCCGGCCAGATCCGCGATCTCGGGCCTCCGCCCTACCACGTGGTGGTGACCAAGGCGCTGCGCGACGAGGGGACGAGCTACCATTACCTGCCGCCGGCGACCTGGTGCGAGGCCGATCCCGGGGTGCTCGCCGTCGCCGCCGAGGCCTTCCGGTCGCTGCCGCATCAGATCCACGCGGCCCCCAGCTGGACGACGGACGCGCCCTTCCGGGAGACCGAGACGCTGATCGCCTCCCGCGCCGAGGCCGGAGCGGTCACGGTGGAGATGGAGGCCGCGGCCCTTTACGCCTTTTCGCGCGCCAAGCGTCGGCCCGTCCTCTGCCTGGCCCACGTGACCAATCGGCTGGCGAGGGTCGAGAACGACTTCGAGAAGGGGCTGGAGGAAGGCGCCCATGCCTCGCTCGACCTCGTGAAGGCGTTCGTGGACGCCTGGTTCGCGAGCGGGGACCTCTTCCGTGCGACGCGGTCGGGTCCGGAACCGTCCCGGCGGGAGGAGTCGTCCCGGCGTGAGGAGACGTCCCGGCGTGAGGAGTCTTGCGATGCCGGGCTTCTCGCCGTGAACGCGGTCGAGCCATGACGATGACCGGCTCATCGTTCCGCGACGGCGACGCGGCGCCGATCGCACCGCGGCGGGCGAAGCGCCTCCATCCCCCGGCCGTGCGGGTGATGCACTGGGCCAACGCCCTGGCGATGATCGTGATGATCGCCTCGGGGTGGGGCATCTACGACGACTACGTCATCGTCAACGGGCTGCACTTCAGTGGCCATTTCCGGTTGGGCGGGTGGGCCGCGGAGAGCCTGCAATGGCACTTCGCCGGGATGTGGCTGCTGATGGCGAACGGCGCGGCCTACCTCGCCTACGGCTTCGCCACGGGGCGCTTCCGCGAGCGTCTGCTGCCGATCCGCCCGGGCGACGTGGTGCGGACCGTCAAGGACACCCTCCGCCTGAAGATCGCGCACGAGGACATCACGGCCTACAACGCGGTCCAGAAGATCTTGTACATCGTCGCGATCTCGGCGGGGGTGTCGCAGGTGGTGACCGGCGTCGCGATCTGGAAGCCGATGCAGCTCTCCTGGCTCATCGACCTCCTGGGCGGTTTCCAAGGAGCGCGCCTGATCCACTTCCTCGGGATGGCCGTGCTCGTCGGCTTCCTCGCCGTGCACGTCCTCCTCGCGCTCCTCGTCCCCTCTACGCTCTGGGCGATGCTCTCCGGGGGGCCGGTGGTGCGGCGGAAAGGCGGGTCGTCGTGAGGTCTCCGTTCCGCCCCTCCGCGCCGCCGGACCCCGGCGTGCTCGACGACCATCGACCGCTGATCCGATCCCTGGAGCGGCGCGGCCTCATCCGGGGCGGTCTTTCGCTCGGGGCCCTCGCGATGCTCACGGGATGCGACGCCTCGAAGCCGCAGGCCGTGGGCGCCGCCCTCGAGGCGATCAACGGCTTCAACGACGGCGTCCAGGCCTTCCTCTTCGATCCCGCCAAGCTCGCGCCGACCTATCCCGCGTCGATGGTGCTCAAGCCACCCAAGTTCAACGCCTACTTCGACGTGGACGACCTCAAGCCGATCGACGGCGCCAGCTGGAAGCTCGAACTCGGGGGATTGATCGCGGACAAGCGGCCGTGGACGATCGAGACGCTTTCGGCCCTGCCGCAAGTCGACGAGGTGATCCGCCACGTCTGCGTCGAAGGCTGGGACTACATCGGCGAATGGTCGGGCGTGCCGCTCCGCCTGTTCCTGGAGCGGGTGGGCGCCGACCTCCGCGCCCGCTACGTGGCCTTCCGCACCGCCGACGACTATCCGAGCAGCATCGACATGGCCACGGCGCTGCATCCGCAGACGCTGCTGGCGATGCGCTACGCGAAGGAAACGCTCGCCGATCCCTTCGGCTTCCCGTTGCGGCTGCGCATGTCGACGAAGCTCGGCTACAAGAACCCGAAGTGGATCACCGCCATCGAGGTGACGAACACCTATCCCGGCGGCTATTGGGAATCCCGGGGCTTCAACTGGTTCGCCGGCCTTTGACGATGCGCCCGCTCCCGTCGCGGTCTTCGTGGAAACGCGTCGTCTTGGCGCTCGCCCTGCTGTCCGGCCTCGCGGCCATCGGCCCTTCCCGCCCCGCCATCGCGGAGGCTGCGGCTCCCGGAGGCGCGGCCGGCGAAGCGGACGACGACGGCGCGGCGGATCGGCGCGACGACCGCTTCCCGCAAACCGTCCGCGTGGGGGACTTGATCGGTCGGGCCGTGCTGCGTCCCGACGAGGATCGCGGGATCGTCGGACGCATCCGAAGCATCGTCCGGCTGGGCGACGGCACCCTCGCCTTCGTCATGGAGCGGGGCGGATGGTTCGGGTTCGGTCGACAAACCGTCTCGCTGCCTTTGGACCAGCTGGCGCTGCTCGGCCAGGATACCGCGCTTCCCGACTTCGAACCCGCCGACGTCCTGTCCTACCCGACATTCCGCGAAGGGAACGCGACGGCGTTGCCGGCCGATGCCATCGTCAGGGTCGGCTTGGCCAAACCCTACCACTGACGGCCTGTCCCCGCCGTCGACGTCCGCCGGCCCGCCGGATTCGACATGGTTTCCTCGTGATCGACGACGGTCGGGCGGACGACGGCGAGCGCGATGCCATCCCATCGGGCCGGCGCGAAAGCCTCGTCTGGCTTGGGTCGCCCCGGCGCGTGGCGAAGCCGGAGCTGTCGCGCCAGCGCCTCGATCGAGGGCGGGCCCACGACGCGAAGCCGAGCGAGCTGACGTCGAACCCCCATGCGCACCAGCGCATCGGCTCCCGCCGAGAGGGCGCACGGACCATGAGGCCGTCGATGCATCGGCTGCGACGTGGCCGTCGCCGGGTTTCGCGGGTATCTTCGACCGCCGCGTCGACCGGTGCCTGGGTCAAGCATCACGGCGATCGACCGCCTCGCCTTCGAGCGGCGCCGAGGAGGATGGCATGGAGATGCGCCGGGTCGTCGCGGGGCCCCTCGAGATCGCGTACGTCGAGGACGGTCCCGGCGATGGAGAGCCGGTCGTCCTCCTGCACGGCTTCCCCTACGACGTGCACGCCTTCGACGCCGCCCGAGCGATCCTCGCGTCCGCCGGCCTGCGCGTCGTCGTGCCCTTCCTGCGCGGCTTCGGGGCGACGCGCTTCCTCGATCCCGCCTGCCCCCGCGTCGGGCAGCAGGCCGCGCTCGCCTCGGACCTCATCGCCCTCCTCGATGCGCTCGGCATCGAGCGCGCGGTGCTCGCCGGCTACGACTGGGGCGGCCGCGCCGCCTGCGTGGTGGCGGCGCTGTGGCCCGAGCGGGTGCGGGGGCTGGTCAGCTGCGGGACGGGCTACAACGTCCAGGACCCCGACGCGGTGGGGGAGCCCGCCTCGCCGGAGAGCGAACGGCGCCACTGGTACTGGTACTATCTCGGCTCGGAGCGCGGCGAAGCCGCCCTGGTGCGGGACCGCAGGGCTTTCTGCCGCTATCTGTGGCAGGGCTTCTCGCCGAGCTGGCGCTTCGACGAGGCGACCTTCGCCCGTTCCGCCCCCTCGTTCGACAACCCCGACTTCGTCGAGGTGGCGCTGCACTCCTATCGCTTCCGGATCGGCGCCGCCGCCGGCGACCCCGCCCTCGAGGCCCTGGAG
>CALMGA010000031.1:0-5042 GCA_937863205.1 uncultured Beijerinckiaceae bacterium
CCCCCCGGGGCGGCGCCGCCGGCCCCTGGACCCCCCGCCCCGGGCACGCCGGAGACGTCCGGCGCGCCGGGGCCCGCGGCGGGGGCGGCGGCGCCGCCGCCGCCACCCTCGATCCGCACGGGCTTGCCCTGCGCCCCGATCCCGCCTTGCCCGAGGGCGCGCCGCCGCGGCTGCAGCGGCCGCCGCCCTTTCCCAGGTCGATGGCGCTGCGCGACAGCGAGGTGCCCGTTCCCGCGTCCCGTCTCGCCGTCGACAGCCATGCCCGCCGCTCCGCCTCGACCTGGGGCTTCGTGCCCCGCATCGGCGGCGACGTCGGCCTCGTCTTTCCCGCCGATGCGGGGCGGCAAGGCCAGGATCAAGGGCGAGCGCAGGATCAAGGGCAAGGCCAGGATCAGGGGCAAGGCCACGGCTCCGGCCGCGAGGGACCGGGGCCAAGCCCCCGCCTCGACGGGGCCGGCTCCGTCGACGATAGCGACCACGCCGACGCCGAACCCCACGCGGGGCCCCTCGTCGACGGCCTCCGCCACGCTTGGCCCGGCGAGCGCCTCGATGCGCACGGTCGCCGCGAGGGTCATGGCGCCGCGATGATCCGCGAGCGTCGTCGTCGCCTCGGCATTCGTGATCCCGCGTCCGTCCTCGTCGACGAGGCGCTGCGCCATCGGCCCGTCGGCCGCGGCGGCGCGGACCTCCACGTCTTCGTTCGTCCCGTGACCGAGGACGGCCCGCTCGACCGCGCCGCCCGCGGCCGCGGCCGCATCGCCCACACGCTTCACGGTTGCGAACGCGCCGGCTTGGCCGTTCCCACGGCCCTGCCGTTCGTGCGCCACGCCGTTCTTCCCGAGCCGATGCCCTCGACCACCGCCATCGCCGAGGACGACCCGATCCGCATCGTGCCGCAGGCCGAGGTGATGCCCCGGCGGCGGCGCGCCGGCGCCTACCGCTTCGAAGATCCCCCTCCGATCCATCCCTGTGTCGATCCGGCGGTGAGTGCGGATGCTGGCGGGATGGGCGGCGGGGCCGTAGATGTTGACACTCTTTCACTGAAGTGACTCATCGCCAAGTTGAGGGGTGGGCCAGCCGGCGAGGTCGCGGGTGAACTCCTGGATGACCTTGGCCTCGAGCTCGCCTGCCAACGTGGGTCTCCCGTGCTGTTCCCGACGGACCTGCATGCTCGCCTAGCGGCGGCAGCCGAGCGGAAGGCGGGACTGGCGCACATTTACCTGGCGTAGTGGCCCGAACTGTGGATAGACGCGAGCTCGTGACTCCTACAAGTGATCTTCATCTCTTGTACTTCCAGAGGTTTACAACGTGACCCCGGCGCCGATCGGCTTCGAAATCTTACGCCGAAACACAGTTTCGGCTGGCAAAACCACGAGAGCTGACTTCTCGGGTAGCTAAACCGCGTCCGTCTCAGGCCAGGTTTGGGGAGGGCCGCTTTCAGGCCTTGGAATGAAAATGCCGGTCGGTCTTGGAGATCAGCGGGACTTCCTGACTAGACGGTGACCAACGGCGGCTCGGCTCCTTGCGATCGGATGATCGCCACGCGGGTCCGTGCTCGGGTGATTGCGACTCGCAGCAGACGCCGAGCGTGCGGCGACGGGGGCGGATCTCCCTTTTCATCGGAGAAATGCGACTTGAACTGGCCCTCGACCAGCACAACGCCGTCGAACTCCTTGCCTTTGGACTTATGGATGTTCATCACCAAACAACCCTGCGGCTCAAGCTCGGCCGAAATCAGGCGCTCCTGATCCAGCGTCTTCTTCACCAAGACGGCGGCGCCTTTATAAGCGCCGGTCCCGACCCACATGTCGGCCAGGCCTTGGCCCAAGGCGTCGGTGGCTCGGAAAAGACGGACGAGTCGAACCTGTTTTAGGACGTCGGCCAGGACGGGAATGCCGGCCAGCACCGTCCGAGCGGCCCGCCAGTCTGCTACCGGGTCGCCACGTAGCTCCACGCCAATCAAAGCGGCCGCGGCGATCTCCTTGCCATATTTGTTGCGCAGCGTTTTCCCGGCCGAAGCGGCCTGCGCGGCGCCCGTGAATGCCGCTGCGGCGGCTCGGGCGGACTGCGAGGTCTTGATGGCGTCTTTCAATCGACAATACGTTGCAGCGGCCCGCATGGTGGCGGTGCTTGCCTCGACCGCCGACAGGTTAGGCCATTCGAGGATCGAGGCCAGGACTACCGCCGAAGCGGCGGAGAGCTCAGCGTCCCAGACCACCTCATGGGCCACCGGCTTGTAGGTTCGCCCGTTGTAGACGTTCTCCTGGCTGAGAGCGGCCGAGATATCGGAGACCAGAGCGTTGCTCCGGCACAGGACGGCGACGCTGGGGTTTTCGACGCCCCTGCTAGCAAGTTGGCTGAACATCCAAACGACCCCGGCGTGAACCGTGCACTGGAACATCTTCGGCGGATAGGCGTGCTGAGTGACCTCCGGACAGGGCTTCGGCAGTGCGGTGTCGCTGAGGACGGAGTCAGCGAATTTAAGGATGCCGCTGTTGGGACTGCGGTGATTGTCGCCGGCGAGATCTACCTCTGTCGGGTTCAAGAACGCCTTCGCCTTCTCGATCCGCTTTGGGTCCACCTTTGCGTCATATTGGAAGATGCTTTGGTCGGGGTCGGCAAGGCAGAATACCGTCGTTAAGTGAGAGAGCGCCGCTACCAACCGCCACTGGTCGTCGTCCGTGTCCTGAAATTCATCGACGATGATCATTGGATATTTGCGGCCGAGGAGGCCGCGGACCGCCGCGCAGCCGTCGACTAGTGTGGCCGCTGAGCTTGCAAATTGATCAAAACCATATTCGGAAGCCTCACGCGCCAAGCGCGCCGCCTCCTCGCGCCAATCCCCAGCGAAAGCAGACTTCTGCAGCCGTTCCTCGTCGGGGTAGCGGATTAGAGGCGGGTGCCCCGTGAGAAGCCGACCGTGTGCCTTCAGCAGCTCCAGGCAGAACGAGTGATAAGTCTGGACTTCGATCTGGCTTCGCTCGGCCGTGGACAGAAGAGCCTTGCATCGTGTCACCACCGCCCGGACAGCGGCCCGCGAAAAGCTCAGGAACAGCACCTGCTGTCCGGCTGTTAGCTGCGGCAGGATGGCCTGCGCTTTCAGGAGCGCGACCGTCGTCTTCCCGGCGCCAGGTCCGCCGGTAACCAGCAGGTGGCCGCCTGCTACCAAGATCGCCTTCCGCTTCGTGTCCAGGTCGATGTTCAGATGATTTCCCCCAGCAGATCATCGAAGGCGTTTCCACCCCCGCCATCGCCCCCGCCATCAGCAGGCGTAGCCAGAATGGCGTTCATCGCCTCCAGTATATTCCGGATCGTCTTGGAAAGCTGGTCGGCCGTTTCGCATTCGCGGATGAACAGCGCCGCGTAGCCGTGCGCGTCCCCCTTTCGCGCCTTCAGCACGTTCAGCACCAACGCCTTGGCCTTAGCCGCATCGTCGGAGAGCATGTCAAACTTTCCAAGTGGAGCAGGATAGTCGTCACGGTCCTGGACGGCGACCAGGAAGCGGATGTGCACATTACTAACTGTTTCCTCTACCAGCAGCGCCTCCACGCCCTTGTGAGGCGAGAACCAATGCTGGGTGTACTGGGCCAGGAGGCCCGCGGTTTGGACGGTAGGAAGGGCATTCGGCATGTCACAGAAGCCGAAAGCCACCTTGCGCATCGCCTTGAAGACGGGGCCGTACTTCGGCACGGCAGTATCGCTGCCGGCATTGAATATACTCACGCCGGCTAAATCGAAGTGAGTGTAAGCCTTTGGTCCCAGCGATGCTTCAAGAATTGTGGAAGCCTCCGGAAGCAAAGCCGCCTCTGTCGACCCCTCCACCACCAGCACGGCCCGGCTGAGGATCGCCTCGGCGAACTGCCGCCGCTCGGTCTTGAAGGCCTTAGGCTTAAATGCGCCGAGATCGATCGGGGCGCCTTTCAGCGCTCCGTCCGCTTGACGGTCAAGGATGACAATGTCCTTGGGCTCGAACTGCTCTATCACATACGGCGAGTGCGAGGTCATGATCGCTTGGCCCATTTCCGCCAAGACGAAACGGCTGATCCGCCGCTGAGTATGAGGCGACAGGGCGATCTCCGGCTCCTCCATGGCAAAAATCACCGAACCTTTCTCCTTCAAATCGGCGATCACCGTGAGGAGGGCGAAAACCAGCAGGTTGATGGAGCCGGTGCCTAGGCGCGCGAATGGTACTGAGTAGCCGATCGGCTCAGCCGCGATGAACAGCTTCACGACCTCCCGGAGGTTCTCGCGAGTCAATTCAGAGGCAAAGAAGCTGATCGCGTCCTCGCCGGGTGCCAAGTTCACGAAGCGGGACATCCGCTTTCGGATCTCCGCCCTGATCTGCTTCAGCTGGGGCAACTCGCCGATCGAAGGCTTGATCCCTTGTAGACGGTCGAGTGTGTCCTGCCACATCTCGGCTAGGCCGGTGCCGCCCAGGCGAAGGACGGCATCAAGCAGCGATCCGCGCTGCAGGCTTAGGGCGCGTGACCCCGTCCGAAGGGTGCGCAGGAAGACGAAGCCGCAGAGGCGCTTTTGGTCGCGGCCGAAAATCCGTCGGCCCGCTCCAAGGGCCAGTTCCAGCGTCTCGTTGTCGTTGAGCGGCTCAACCGGATGATCGAAGAAGGTATTACCAACGAAATCGTCTTCGTCTTTGTCGTAGCAGCCGAAAAAGACGAGCGGGAGCGTCCAGGTTGTTTCCGGGGCGTCGCCGGCAGCCGGGCCCCCGTCGCCTTGGTCAGCAAAGTCGTTCTTCGCCACATCCCAGCGCCTTAGATGCCGATGGAACCTGAGTTCCGCCTCCTGTGACAAATCGGTGAGCACGGCTTCGATCCTGATCTCAATCAGTTCGCCGTCATTGGTCTTGTAGCGCCCGCAATGGAAATCGTGCTCGTCGACCACCGGGCGGTGGTAGAGGCGCTCTGGGCCCAAGACTAGGTCGAGGGCCTCGCAGATGGTCGATTTGCCGACGTTGTTGCCGCCCACCAGAAGGGTATGCCCATCGAAGGCGACGACCCCGTGGGCTACGCCCCGAAAGTTGGAAA
>CALMGA010000031.1:5142-7508 GCA_937863205.1 uncultured Beijerinckiaceae bacterium
CCGATCGGCTACTCAGGCTAGCAATCGAAATGGGGCGACGCTACCGTTACGTGCACCGGCAGGGGTGGACGTCATGGCGATCTACGGCGTGGGCGCGTATTACGGCGACCAGGGAGATGTGAGCGGCGGCTTCATCGCGCAGAAGATCGTCGGAAGCGGATGGCCTCAGGCAAACGCGCCGGAGCTGTTCCAGTATTTCAAGGCGATGAAGGTCGGCGACATCGCCTACATCAAGGCGGCCTTCGGCGGCGGCGACATCACGGTGAAGGCGATCGGCCTGATCACCGACGACGTCATCAGGACGGCGGCCGACACGAACGACTTGGTCGCGATCGGCCGCAACGTGATCTGGCTCTCGACGACTCCGATGGTCATTCCCAAGCCCGCCGAGAAGAACAACGTCCGGTCGAACACCGTCTACGAGGAATTCCACCCCGAGGTCCAAGCCAAGCTCATGGCGGCGATTGGCGCGGCCATCACGTAGATATCGCGGCGAGCGAGAGATGGCTGGTAGGGTGAGCCCATAACCAGCCAACAGGCGCACGACCTTGATCTTTGACCTCTATCACTTCACCTCGTCCGCGGCCTGCAAAGCCATCATGTCCAGCGGTCACATCGCAGCACAGCCGATCGAGATTCCGGGGAGCGGCCCCTCGGATCACGACGTCGTCTCGCTGACGGGCAACCCGGATCCCGCGCCGATGATCGGCAGGCGTCTCTGGAGCTCCGACCCTCTGACCGGCCGCAACCTCCAGAACTACCTGCGCGAACACCCCGATACCGATCCGAACGTCCCCATGCCTGGGCCGAGCACCACGGAGATGAAGCTGACGATCAAGTTGGACAGCGACGACCCTCTGCTATTCGGGATGTACTACCCGGATCTCGCCGAGATGGGCTTCGCCTCGCAGGTCCAGATCGACGAGTTCATGAAAGAGGGCGGCGGAAATTCGACAGACTGGTTCATCTACCGCGGCTCCATCCCGGCCTCCAAGATCGTCGCGGCCGATCCGACAGGGCTGTGATAGCCATGCTGGTCGAGGAGACCTCGCGCACCTGCGCCGTCACCGCGGCGTAGCGGCGGTTGGCGCCGGTCGGTAGCCAGCGCACGGCGGGATCACGACTTGGCGCCGGCGGCCCGCCGTCCCACACGTACCAGGCCGACGCCTGCGTGCCGCTGCCGTCGCACTCCTGGCCCCTGGGGTACATCGTGACGCACTCCGGCACCACGTAGATTGCGTCGGGCGGGTCTTGCGCCCAGAGGCTGTCAGCGCGTCCGCCAGACTGCAGGAAGGCCAGCGGCATGAACATCACCACCTGGGCGCCGGTGAAGCTCCTGGCGCGACGCACGAAGGCCTCGGCGTCCTTGTAGGGCGGGTCGGTGACGATCGACGTGATGTCGCGCGGCGCGAGACCGTGCAGGAAGTCGACACCGGTGAAGCCGTAGCCCTGGTCGATCAGGTCGGTCGCGATGAACGGGATCCCGCGCATCTCGAGCGCGATCGCGATCTCGCCGTCGCCGCACGCGCACTCCCACACCGGCGCGCGGATCGCCGCGGCCGCGCCACATGCGCTGCCTCGCTCGAACGCGCTCGGCGGCCATAGCAGCGTCTCCTCGATGCGCACCTTGCCAACGAGGGTGAGACGTCAGCGGTGCTGCTCGCCCTTCCCGCAGTACATTGGGTCGCGCTCGACAAGGCCCTTCGCCTCCAACGCGACCGTCAGCGACGCGGTCCGGAAGTGAAACTCGACGAGCATGTCCTCGCCGAGCTTCAGTTCCGACACCTCCGCTTGAGCGCGGCCGCAGCCTGCAGCGTCGCGCTGGCGATCTCGTAGGCCAGCACCGCCTCGGGACCACCGAACGGACGCTTGGCGTAGACCACCCTTGCGACAGGCGAAGTCCTGGGAAGGAGGACGGTGATGTGACCTGAAACCTTTCGCAGCGATCCAGAGGGTTCGACCCCCTCCCGGCAAAGGCGCAGCCCGCCAGCCGGAAGCGAGTCTTGCACGGGCAGCGGCGACGCTGGTCGTGAAGCGTAGACAGCGGATGCTGAAGCCCTGCGTTAGCCTCGATATTATGGACAAGCTGAAGCCTTCGGCCTGGGTAGCCCGGGGGCAGCATCGACAGGATCGCCAAGGCGAGGTCCTGTTGGTTCGGCCGGGGTCTTGGAACAGGGCAGAGGCATGGGATGGATCGCCAGGAAACCTGTGAGATCCCGCTCGCCTCCACGGCGTAGCAGGCCGGATTGCGGGACGCCGGCTGATTCCTGTCCCGGGCCTGACGGATGCCTTCCAGGCTGTCAGGAGCGCCTCGGCGAGCACGAACATGGAAGGGGCGCGTGGGTCCTGCAACCGAACTCATAAGG
>CALMGA010000032.1 GCA_937863205.1 uncultured Beijerinckiaceae bacterium
ATCTGCGACCAGGGCGGCGAGTGCGACCTGCAGGACCAGGCGATGGCCTACGGCGTCGACACCTCGCGCTTCGCCGAGAACAAGCGAGCCGTCGAGGACAAATACATCGGTGTCTTCGTGCGCACCTCGATGAACCGCTGCATCCACTGCACCCGCTGCGTCCGCTTCACCAACGAGGTCGCCGGCACCGGCGACATGGGTTCGATCGGCCGCGGCGAGGACATGGAGATCACCACCTACCTCGAATCCGCGATGGATAGCGAGTTGCAGGGCTGCGTCGCCGACCTCTGCCCGGTCGGTGCGTTGCTGCCCAAGCCCTACGCCTTCCGCCATCGCCCCTGGGAGTTGACCAAAACGCAGTCGATCGACGTGATGGATGCGCTGGGCTCGGCGATCCGCGTCGACACCCGCTTCCGCGAGGTCATGCGCATCCTGCCCCGCGTCAACGACGCGGTGAACGAGGAGTGGATTTCCGACAAGACCCGCCAGGTCGTCGATGGCCTGAAGAGCCGCCGCCTCGACCGCCCGTTCGTGCGCCGCGACGGCAAGCTCGCTCCCGCGACGTGGCCGGAGGCGTTTGCCGCGATCGCGGCCAAGGTCAGCACTCCCACCAAAGTCGGCGCCATCGCCGGCGATCTTTGCTCGGTCGAGGACATGTTCGCCTTGCAGAGCCTGATGGCCGGGCTCGGCTCGCCCAACCTCGATTGCCGGCAGGACGGCACGGTGCTCCATCCCGCAATGGGTCGGGCGTCCTATCTCTTCAACGCCACCGTACAGGGTATCGAAGAGGCCGATGCGCTGCTCATCGTCGGCTCCAATCCGCGCAAGGAGGCGCCCGTTCTCAACGCGCGCATCCGCAAGCGCTGGTTGAAGGGCAACTTCCCGATCGGCGTCATCGGGGAAGGGCGCGACCTCACCTACCCCTATGCGTACCTCGGCGCGGGCCCGGACACGCTTGCCGACCTGCCTCGGGATTTCGCCGACATCCTCGCCAAGGCGGAGCGCCCGCTGGTGCTGATCGGGCAGGGCGCCCTGTCGCGTCCCGATGGCGGTGCCGTGCTGGCCAAGGCGGCCGCGCTCGCCGGCACCATGGCCACCGCCCCCGGCGGCTGGCGCGGCCTGTCGGTGCTGCACACGGCGGCGGCGCGCGTCGGCGGCCTCGATCTCGGCTTCGTGCCGGGCGAGGGTGGCCTCGATGCGGCCGGGATGGCCAAGGCCGGCGGGCTCGACGTGCTGTTCCTGCACGGCGCCGATGAGGTGATGGTGGAGCCCGGCGCCTTCACCGTCTACATCGGCACCAACGGCGATCGCGGCGCGGCCCGAGCCGACGTGGTGCTGCCGGCGGCGACCTATACGGAAAAGTCCGGCACCTACGTCAACACGGAGGGCAGGGTGCAATTCGCCGAGCGTGCGAACTTCCCGCCGGGCGACGCCCGCGAGGATTGGGCGATCCTGCGGGCCCTGTCCGATGCGATGGGTCATCGCCTGCCGTTCGACTCGTTGAACCAGCTCCGCGTCAAGCTCTTCGCCGCCCATCCGCACATGGCGCGGGTCGACGACATCGCGGAAGGGCCGCCGGCGGACTTCACCGCGCTCGCCGGTATCGCGTTGGGGCACGAGCCCTTCGCGTCGCCGATCGTGGACTTCTACCAGACCAACGCCATCGCCCGCTCGTCGCGCACGATGGCGGAAGCCTCGGCGCTGGCTGCGAACCGGATCAAGGCGGCGCAGGGCCAGTTCCAGGTCGCGGCGGAGTGACGATGACCCGCTGCACCCCGCCCTGCGACAGGAGCGACCATGCACGCCTTCGTTGAAGTCCTCCTGGCGCTCTTGAAGAGCGTGGTGATGCTGGTCGTTCTGCTCGTCGGCATCGCCTACATCCTTTACGCCGACCGCAAGATCTGGGCGGCCGTGCAGTTGCGCCGCGGTCCCAACGTCGTCGGACCGTGGGGACTCCTGCAGTCCTTCGCCGACCTTCTCAAGTTCGTGCTGAAGGAGCCGATCATCCCGGCCGGCGCCAACAAGGGCGTGTTCCTGCTGGCGCCCTTCGTGATGGGCATGCTGGCCTTGGCCGCCTGGGCGGTGATTCCCGTGGCGAACGGCTGGGCAATCAGCAACATCAACGTCGGCACGCTCTACATCTTCGCGATCTCGTCGCTGTCGGTTTACGGCGTCATCATGGGCGGCTGGGCTTCGAACTCGAAGTACCCGTTCCTGTCGGCCCTGCGCTCGGCCGCGCAGATGGTGTCCTACGAGGTGTCGATCGGCTTCGTCATCGTCAGCGTGCTTCTGATCGCCGGGACGCTCAACCTGTCGGAGATCGTGCAGGCGCAGGATACCCGCTTCGGGATCCTCGGCTGGTACTGGATCCCGCTCTTTCCGATGTTCGTGATCTTCTTCGTCTCGGCCCTGGCCGAGTGCAACCGACCGCCCTTCGATCTCGTCGAAGCCGAGTCGGAACTCGTCGCCGGCTTCATGGTGGAATACTCGTCCAGCCCCTACATGCTGTTCATGCTCGCCGAGTACGTGGCGATGATGACGATGGCGGCGCTTCAGGTCATCCTGTTCATGGGCGGCTGGCTGTCGCCCATTCCCTTCGCGCCGTTCACCTGGGTGCCCGGCGTGATCTGGTTCCTGCTCAAGCTTTTCCTCGTCTTCTTCATGTTCTCCATGGTGAAGGCGTTCGTGCCGCGTTACCGCTACGACCAGTTGATGCGCCTGGGGTGGAAGGTGTTTCTCCCCCTGTCGCTGGCCATGGTCGTGATCGTCGCCGGAGTGCTGGAGTTCACCGGCCTCGGCGGCGTGATGGCGCATTGATCCGGCGCGATGATCACAAGGACGTTGCCGTCATGAGACTCGACCAAGCCGCCAAGCAGCTGCTCCTCAAGGAGTTCGTCGCCGCTTTCGGCCTTTCCATGCGCTATTTCTTCAAGCCCAAGGCGACGTTGAACTACCCTCACGAACGCTCGCCGCAATCGCCGCGCTATCGCGGCGAGCACGCGTTGCGCCGCTACCCCAACGGCGAGGAACGATGCATCGCCTGCAAGCTGTGCGAGGCGATCTGCCCGGCCCAGGCCATCACGATCGAGGCCGGCCCGCGCCGCAACGACGGCACCCGCCGCACGACCCGGTACGACATCGACATGGTGAAGTGCATCTACTGCGGCTACTGCCAGGAAGCCTGCCCGGTGGATGCCATCGTGGAAGGGCCGAACGCGGAATATTCGACGGAAACGCGCGAGGAGTTGTACTACAACAAGGAGCGCCTGCTGGAGAACGGCGATCGCTGGGAGCGGGAAATCGCTCGCAATCTCGCGCTCGACGCGCCATACCGCTGATGTCGGGTCGCATCGGCCGGACCGGCACCGCCGCAGGGCTCGCGGGCCGGAGCGTGGGGACGCTCTCGTCGGGGATCACGGTCTAATGGGCGCCACGCCGCTGTTCTTCTACCTGTTCTCGACAATCCTCATCGCCTCGTCGTTGATGGTGATCGCCTCGAAGAACCCGGTGCATTCCGTGCTCTTCCTGATCCTGGCCTTCGTCAACGCGGCCGGGCTGTTCCTGCTGCTGGAAGCCGAGTTCCTGGCGATGATCCTGGTCGTCGTCTACGTCGGCGCGGTGGCCGTGCTGTTCCTGTTCGTGGTGATGATGCTCGACGTCGACTTCGCCGAACTGCGCCAGGGCTTCCTCAAGTACCTGACCGTCGGCGCGCTGGTCGGCGTCATCGTCGTGGTGGAACTCGGCTTCGTCGTCGGCTCCTACACCATCGGCCAAGGCTCTCTCGATCAGGCGGCGAGCCAAGCGCCGGCGCTGCCCAACACGGTGGCGCTCGGCAATGTCATCTACACGCAGTATTTCGTGCTCTTCCAGGCGGCCGGGCTGGTGCTTCTGACGGCGATGATCGGAGCGATCGTCCTGACGCTGCGCCACAAGCCGGATGTCAAGCGGCAATCGATCCCCGAGCAGAACGCCCGCTCGTCGGCGGTGATCGAGATGCGCAAGGTCGCCTCCCGCCAGGGTGTCGACGCTTGAGCGCTGGCGCCGCGAGGCTCCCGGCGCCGGGATGGATGCCATGATCGGACTGGGTCAATACCTCACCGTCGCCGCGATCGTGTTCACGCTCGGCATCGCCGGCATCATCCTCAACCGCAAGAACATCATCATCATCCTGATGTCGGTCGAACTGATCCTGCTGTCGGTCAACATCAACCTCGTCGCCTTTTCCTCCTTCCTCCACGACCTCGCCGGCCAGGTCTTCGCCCTGTTCATCCTCACGGTGGCGGCGGCCGAGGCGGCGATCGGCCTCGCGATCCTCGTGACCTATTATCGCAACAGCGGCACGATCGCGGTCGAAGACATCAATTCGATGAAGGGCTAACGGCATGATCACCCTCGTCGTCGGGCTGCCGCTCCTGGGTTTCCTCATCGCCGGCTTCGGCGGCAGCCGCCTCGGCGACCGTGCCTGCGAGGTCGTCACCACCTCGTTCCTGATGATCGCCGCCCTATTCTCGTGGGTGATCTTCTTCCAGTATGCTCTCGGCGGCCAGCCCGAGACCGTGTCGCTGATCTCGAACTGGTTCACGGTCGGCACGCTGAAGGTCGACTGGGCCTTGCGGGTCGACGCGCTCACCGCCGTGATGCTGGTGGTGGTCACGACCGTGTCGGCCCTCGTCCACCTGTACTCGGTCGGCTACATGTCGGACGATCCGTCGCGGCCGCGTTTCTTCGCCTATCTCAGCCTGTTCACCTTCACCATGCTGATGCTGGTGACCGCCGACAATCTCGTCCAGATGTTCTTCGGCTGGGAAGGCGTCGGCCTCGCCTCCTACCTCCTCATCGGTTTCTGGTACACCAAGCCGACGGCCAACGCCGCCGCGATCAAGGCCTTCGT
>CALMGA010000033.1:0-785 GCA_937863205.1 uncultured Beijerinckiaceae bacterium
GTGGTACTGGAAGACCGACCTGCACAACCTGATGAACTTCCTGCGTCTGCGCGTGGACAACCACGCCCAGTACGAGATCAGGGTCTATGCGGAGGCGATGAGTGCCGTGATGGCGCGCTGGGTGCCGCTCACGCACGAGGCGTTCCTGGAGCACCGGCTCGGCTCCGCCACCTTCTCGGCCTCGGCGCTCAAGGTGTTGCGCCGGATGGTCAAAGGCGAGCGGGTCGACGAGGCGTCGAGCGGGCTCGGGGCGCGGGAGTGGCGCGAAGTGCAGGCGGCGCTGCGGGACGGGTAGCGCCTACTCCGCCGCGACCCGCTCGTCCTCCAGCGTGGCGACGCCATCGGCGGCCGGCACCAGGGTGAGATGGCGCTTGTGGTGGTCGGCGAGGCTCTCGCGGTGGGCGATCGAGATCACGGTCGTTCCCGGCAGCGTCGCGGCGAGGCTCTGGTAGACCCGTCGCTCCAGGGCGGGGTCCATCGCGGCCGTCGCCTCGTCGAGCAGCAGCCACGTCGGCTTGGCCAGCATCGCGCGGGCGATCGCGAGGCGCTGCTGCTCGCCGCCGGACAGGCGCTGCGTCCAGTGGTCGTCGAGGTCGAGCGACCCCTTGAGGTGACCGAGTTCGACCGCATCGAGCACGGCGGCGATCTCGGCTTCGCCGTAGGTGCCGGCCTCGCGAGGATAGCAGATCGCGGTGTTGAGCGTGCCGACCGGCAGATAGGGTTTCTGCGGCAGCACCATGATCGAGGCCTCGACCGGCACCTCCACCGTGCCGTCGAGATAGGGC
>CALMGA010000033.1:795-2800 GCA_937863205.1 uncultured Beijerinckiaceae bacterium
AGATAGGGCCAGACGCCGGAGATGGCGCGAAACAGCGTCGACTTGCCCGTGCCCGACGGCCCGGTCAGCAGCACGTTCTGGTTGGCGGCGAGGCGCAGGTCGATCGCCCCCGACAGGGCCTTGCCGCCGGGCAGGTGCAGCTGCACGTTGGACAGCACGAAGTCGCCGCCCGCCGCGGCGGGCGAGCGCACCAGCGGCACCGCCGGCGGCACCGCGGCGAGCGAGGCGTCGAAGGTGGTGAGACGGTCGAGCACCGATTTGAACTCCGCCAGCGAGGTGTAATAGCTGATGAAGAAGGTCAACGACGAGTTGACCTGGCCGAATGCGAACCTCGCCTGCGTCAGCATCCCCAGCGTCACCACCCTCGTGAAAAAGAAGGGCGCCATGATGATGTAAGGAATGAACTCATTGATGTAGGAGAAGAAATTGATGAAAACATCAAGAAACGCCTTCACGAACATGATGGAATAGAAATTCCGCATGATCGAGACGAATTGCTTGGCGAGGATCGACCTCTCCGTAGCTTCGCCGAACAGAAGGGCGATCTGCTCGGAATATTCGCGCAGGCGGGCGAGGCCGAAGCGGAAATTGGCCTCGAAGTGCTGTCGCGCGAAGGCGAGCTGCGCCAACGGCCGGCCGATCACCGCCGTGATCCCCGTTCCGAAGGCGGCATAGATGATGGCGCTCCAGAGGAGCAGGCCCGGGATGTGGAACGAAGTGCCCGGGATCGTCAGCTTGGCCGACAGCGTCCACAGGATGAGGGCGAAGGAGACGAGCGAGGATAGGGTGGCGATCAGCTGGATCGAGAAGCTGTAGACGCCGAGACCGCCGAACTGCCCGCCGTTGATGAAGCGGGGTATGTCCTCCTGGATGCGCTGGTCGGGGTTGTCGGTGCCGATGCCGGCCAGCATCATGCCGTAGTGGTTGTGCCGGTCGAGCCAGCGGCGGGAGTAATCCTCGGTCAGCCAGCGCCGCCAACGGATGAACAGGGTGTTGGACGCCAGGAACTCGACGAAGTTGGCGATGAGGAGCGGCGTCAGATAAAGCGGCACCTCGACCAGCAGCGCGTGCCAGAACGCGCTCGCATTGTACTCCTGGATGGCATTCGAGATGTCGCGCGAGGCGTAGGAGAACAGCACCACGAACCAGACCTCGACCTGGTTCAGGAGGATGATGAACATGATCGCCCCCACCGCCAGCGTGCACTCCCGCAACCGCAGGTGCATGACCCCGAGCGGGACGACGACCGTCTCGGTGACCCGGAAGTAGCGGTCGGTGATCGCCAGGGTCTTGCGGGCGACCGGAATGAACGACGTCAGATAGGAGATGATCGAGAACAAGGCGACGGTCATCGCGACCGTCGAGGGGATGTGCACCTCCTCGAGGGCCGGCGGCCAAGCGCCGAGCGCGTTGATGCAGACGCAGACGCCGAACCCGATCGTTTCGATCGAGAAATAGGCGATCAGCACCCGCAGGAAGGTCGAAATGCCGACCGATCGGTAGGTGGTGAGAGCCGCCCCGAACGTGAAAGCGGCGAGGAGGAACAGCGGCGGCTGACGGCTCGCGACGCCGACGCCGATCTCCACGAGACCGAACAGCGCGACGGCGATTCCGAGCAGCTTCATCGATCAGGCTCCTGCGCGGACGATCGCGCACCCTAGCCCCTATAGAACGACGCCGCGGCGCTCAACAGGCCCGTCCCCTCGCCGAGGGGCGAGCGCGACGATGTGATCCGCGCCCTCCGGCCCGGTCAGCCCTCGTGCCGCGGCTTCACGCCGTTGATCCGATCGAGCAGCACGGAGGAAGCCCGGAAGGTCAGGACGCGGCGGGGCGTGATCGGCACCTCGACGCCGGTGCGCGGGTTGCGGCCGACGCGCTCGCGCTTGGCACGCACGGCGAACTGCCCGAAGGAGCGCAGCTTCACCGCCTCGCCGCGGCGCAGCGCGTCACCCATCTCCTCGAGCGCCGCCTCGAAGACGTGGCGCGCTTCCGCCCGCTGCAGGTG
>CALMGA010000033.1:2810-5466 GCA_937863205.1 uncultured Beijerinckiaceae bacterium
GGTTCCCGGCGGGATCGGCCCGCCGCTTCGCTGCTCGGTTCGCTGCCGCAAGGATCGGACATGGGGCCCCCCGGGTTCGATGAACCGAGGTACGGAGGCGGTGGCCGGATAGTTTCGCCGCGGCGACAGGAACGATGGGCCGGGCCGGTGCGAGGGATCATCCTCCGCCGTGCTGCCGCGGCAGCGCCGCGGCGGAGCGCTCGCAAAGATCGAGGTAGGATGCCAGCATCGTCCCGATGCCCCGATCATGGGCGCGAGAGCTCGCGACGTAGGGCTCGATGTCGGCAGGGGTCGCGAGAAGGGCGGCGTTGCGTGCGGTCACGGCTTCGACGAGCGCGGGCGCTCCGGCGAAGCCCCATTAGCTGTCGCTGTCGGAAACGATCATGAAGGCGGCGTCCGCCGCGATGACGTAGGAGGGCACGAGGTAGATCGAGGGCACGGCCCTCGGATGCTCGTGGGTCGGAGCGAAGCGGAAGGCGGGCTCGCCGCCGGAGCAATCATGCCGATGCACCGGGCCTCGGCGGCGCAGCGATCCCGGCATAGGCCAGAGACCCCTTGCCCGGCGTCGCGGAAGTCGCCTTCGAAGAGCGCCGCCCTGGAACCGTGCCCGGCAAGGAGCTCCGGCTTGACGACGGCCCCGAGCCCCGGCGCGAGCTCGAGCGCGCCCCGGAGCTGTTGCCGAAGACGCGCCGTCTCGAACCCGTCGATTGCCTTCATCCGTTTGGCCAATCCCATCGCCGGCGACAGGCACGCGGCACCCGCAAGCTTCGAACCGCCGCGGGATCGCCGTCGCGCCGGCACGGGACGCTAAACGGGAACAGGGCCCCGATGATTCGGAGCCCTGTCCCGCGATCGAGCCGGTCGGTTGGCCGGATGGACCTTAGAAGTCCACGCCGCCCATGCCGCCCATGCCGCCGCCGCCACCCTTCGGCATCGCCGGCGCGTCCTTCTTCGGCGCCTCGGTGATCGTCGCCTCGGTGGTGATCAGCAGGCCGGCGATCGAGGCCGCGTCCTGCAGCGCCGTGCGCACGACCTTGGTCGGATCGATGATGCCGGCCGAGATCAGGTCGACGTACTCGGCGGTCTGCGCGTTGTAGCCGTAGCCGTAGCTCTGGTTCTCGAGGAGCTTGCCGACGATCACCGCGCCGTCGCCGCCGGAGTTGTCGACGATCTGGCGGGCCGGAGTCTGGATCGCGCGGCGCACGATCTCGACGCCGGTCTTCTGGTCGGCGTTCTCGACCGAGATGCCGTCGAGCGCCTTGATGGCGCGCAACAGCGCCACGCCGCCGCCGGGCGATACACCTTCCTCGACCGCGGCGCGGGTGGCGTTGAGGGCGTCCTCGACGCGGTCCTTCTTCTCCTTGACCTCGACCTCGCTGGCGCCGCCGACGCGGATCACCGCGACGCCGCCGGCGAGCTTGGCCAAGCGCTCCTGCAGCTTCTCCTTGTCGTAGTCCGAGGTGGTCTCGGCGATCTGCGCCTTGATCTGGCCGATGCGGCCCTCGATGTCCGACTTGGCGCCGGCGCCGTCGATGATCGTCGTGTTCTCCTTGTCGATGCGGATGCGCTTGGCGCGGCCGAGCATCTGCAGGGTCACGTTCTCGAGCTTGATGCCGAGGTCCTCCGAGATCATCTGGCCCTGCGTCAGGATCGAGATGTCCTCCAGCATCGCCTTGCGGCGATCACCGAAGCCCGGCGCCTTGACCGCCGCGACCTTGAGGCCGCCGCGCAGCTTGTTGACGACGAGCGTGGCCAGCGCCTCGCCCTCGACGTCCTCGGCGACGATCACCAGCGGCTTGCCGGTCTGCACCACGGCTTCCAGCACCGGCAGCATCGCCTGCAGCGACGACAGCTTCTTCTCGTGGATGAGGATGTAGGGGTCCTCGAGCTCGGCGATCATCTTCTCCGGGTTGGTGATGAAGTAGGGGGAAAGATAGCCGCGGTCGAACTGCATGCCCTCGACGACGTCGAGATCGGTCTCGGCCACCTTGGCCTCGTCGACGGTGATGACGCCCTCGTTGCCGACCTTCTGCATCGCGGTCGACAGCATCGTGCCGACCTCCTTGTCGCCGTTGGCCGAGATGGTGCCGACCTGGGCGATCTCCTCGTTCGAGGTGACCTTCTTCGAGTTCGACTTGAGGTGGGCGACGACGGCCTCGACGGCCTTGTCGACGCCGCGCTTCAGGTCCATCGGGTTGAGGCCGGCGGCGACCGCCTTTGTGCCCTCGCGCACGATCGAGGCGGCGAGGATGGTGGCGGTGGTGGTGCCGTCGCCGGCGTGGTCGTTCTGCTTGGAGGCGACCTCGCGGATCATCTGCGCGCCGAGGTTCTCGAACTTGTCGGACAGCTCGATCTCCTTGGCGACGGTGACGCCGTCCTTGGTGATGCGCGGCGCGCCGAAGCTCTTCTCGATGACGACGTTGCGGCCCTTGGGGCCCAGCGTCACCTTGACGGCGTTGGCGAGGATGTCGACGCCGCGCATCATGCGGTCGCGGGCGTCGGAGGAAAAACGTACGTCTTTGGCTGCCATGTCGGCTCGGCTCCTGAAATGGGAAGGTTGTGTGCGGGAAGGAGGCGCTAGGCGACGACGCCCATGATGTCACTCTCCTTCATGATGAGGAGGTCCTGCCCGTCGATCTTCACCTCGGTGCCCGAC
>CALMGA010000034.1 GCA_937863205.1 uncultured Beijerinckiaceae bacterium
GGCTTGCGGATCCCCGCGCTTCTCGACGCCGTCCAGGCGTGATGACAGCTCGGCGAACTTTTGCGAGATCGCGGGCGGAATACCGGGCGCGACCGGCTCGCTGCGCCGGCTGTAGATCAAGGCCGCGATACCGGCCGCGATCAGGCCACCCGCGAGACCCGCGACCAAGCCGAGCGCCGCCGGGCGGAACGAGCCGCTGGCGGGCGCTTCCTGGCGGGCCTCGCCGCCGAGCGGCGGATTGGCCGCATGGTCGGCCGCGTGAGGAGTCGCATGAGGGGCTGCATGGCCGAGACCGTCATCGGACCCTTCGGGCGTCACTTCGGCCAGCGTGGCGGCGCCGTGCGGGACGGACGTCGAAGCCGAGCCCGTCGAAGCCAAGTGCGTCGAAGCCAGGTCCGTCGAAGCGCCGGGCGCCGAGGCATCGTGAGCGCCTTCCGCATCGATCTCGCTTCCCGGCACGACGCGTTCGATGTCGTCCTCCGGCGCGCGCAGGGGGCCGCGATGGTCGCTGACCGTCCACTCGGATTGCGGCCTGTCGGAGGGAGAAGAGGATGCCGGTTGTGCCGCGCCCCCGGCCGGCTCTTTCCCGCTCTTGCCGTTCTCCTGCGTGCCGCCGCTCATGCCGCCTCTCCTTACCCGATCAGTTGTAGGGTCGTTCGGCGCAATTGCGAGACCCGCGCCGTCGGCAAACGTCCGGCGCGGGCAAGGCCGGTCGCGTCACCGGCGCCACCGCGGCGCGCCAGACGGGTACCGTCCGCGCAGCCTAACCCTTGCGGCCGGGCACTCGGCAAGCCGATTGCACTCTTCGTCCCGCGGAGCAAGCTCCCAGGCCGATCGACCAACCCGGATGTTCCATGACGCCGAATCCCATACCCGTTCACCCTTCCCTGCCGGCGGAACTGCTGCGAGGCTACCACGGCTTCCGGACGGGGCGGCTGAGCGCGGAGGCGCACCGATACCGCGACCTCGCCGAGAACGGGCAGCGTCCTCCGACGCTGCTGATCGGCTGCTGCGATTCGCGAGCGGCGCCCGAAACGATCTTCGATGCCGGTCCGGGCGAGATCTTCGTCGTGCGAAACATCGCCAACCTCGTGCCACCCTTCGATGCGCCGGCGGAAACCGCGGCGGCGATCGAATATGCGGTGATCGCCCTCAAGGTGGCGCACATCGTCATCATGGGTCACGCGGGGTGCGGCGGCATCCGCGCGTTCGCTCAAGGGCAGTCGAACGGATTCGAGCCCTTGAGCGAGAGTGACTTCATCGGCAAGTGGAAGGCGCTGATCGCACCGGCGGCCGAGCGCCTGGGCCCACCGGCCGGAAACTTCGAGCGGCACTGCGAACGGCTGGGCCACGCGTCCATCATCCAGGGTCTCGCCAATCTGCGCACCTACCCATTCGTCAGGACGCGCGAGGACGCCGGGGAACTCACCCTGCACGGGGCCTGTTTCGGCCTCGTCGACGGGCAGCTAGAAGCGCTGGACCAGGAGCGCAGCGTTTTCGTGCCGGTGATCCCGGCCTGAGAAATGCGGCGGCTTTTACTCTGTTGTCATACGATGCCGTTTCGGCATGGAACGGGCGGCCCTGTTTGGCATTCAGCCGTCAAATAACCCTGTGAGTGAACGAGGTGTAGATTTGGCAGACGACGCCGTCGAGCACTCGCTGCAAAGGCTGGGGCGCATCGAACGTGCGCTCGATGCCCAGAGGGTTTACATCCAACGGGTCCCCGATCCCGACAATCGGTATCGCGCGGAAACAAACCTGCTGACGTTGTTGGATCTGCGCGAAGCGACGCTTCAGTCCCATCGTGAATTATTGAAGATGCACGGCGCCAAGAACTGAAACGAGGCGCGGTCAACGGCGACCCGGAGAGGCAACAGGGCTGCGATACTTGGCGGCCGGCGCTACCGACGTCAGCGTACGAGTGAAGACGCCGGCAGCGCGATGCGAAACAGCGCGCCCTTCTCGTCCTGGTCAGGCCCAAGCTCGATCGTGCCCCCGTGCGCGCGAATGAGGTCGGCGACGATCGCGAGACCAAGGCCGGTGCCGCCCGGCCTCGACGAGTTCTGGAAAGCCGAAAAGATTTTCGCGCGAACGCCAACGGGAATACCGGGCCCGGTGTCGGAAACTTCGATTATCGTCGCACCCTCTTGCGTCCAGGCGCGCACGTCCACGACCGGCAACTGGCCGGGCGAAGCGCCGGCGCGCTCCAGCGCTTCGACGCCGTTGCGCAGCAGGTTGAGCATCACGCGAAACATCTGCTCGGCGTCGGCCATGATCTCCAGCGCGTCGGGAACCTCGTTGGCGACGCGAACGCTGCCGTGGCCGACCGGCGCGACGGTTTCCGCCGCCTCGGCGACGAGGGCGCGCAGCCGGAGCGGGCGGGGCTGCGGCGGCTCGTCGACGGCCCGCCCATAGGTCAGCGTCGCCTGGCAGAAGCGGATGGCCCGGTCCAGCGTCGCCACGAGCTTGGGGGCGAGGCGCTGGGCCAGCGGATCGGTAACGTTGGCGAGGCGGTCGGACAGGATCTGCGCCGAAGCCAGCATGTTGCGCATGTCGTGGTTGATCTTGGCCACCGCGAGGCCGAGGTTGGCGAGGTTCTTTTTCTGCACGAGTTCCAGCACCAGCGCTTCCTGCATCACGGCGAGCGCGCGCTCGGCCTGCCCGATCTCGTGGGCACGCCCGGAGGGGAGGATGATCCGCGTGCGATCGCCGGGGTCGGCGCCGAAATCCACGATGCTGGTCGTGAGCCGCCGCACGGGACGCAGGATCATGCGGTGCATGGCCAGCGCCGCCAGCGTCGCCACGATGGCCGAAACGATCAGCGAATAGGTCAGGATGCGTCGCACGAAGGCGTACATCGCGCTCTGCAGCGGCGCTTCGTCGAGCGTCACTTCGAGGGCGTCGCCCCCGGGCGGCGCCGGCGACAGGAAGGTGAGGATCCGGCCCGGCGGCGCGGCGAGGGCGTCGAGCGCCGACCACAGCAGGTTCGACCAAGAGGGCGTGCGCAGGTCGTAAACGGCGTCGATCTTCGCCGGCAGGTCGCGCGAGGCGAGGATCCGGCGCGTCCCGTTGGCGTCGAGCACGATGAGGCGCGCGCCCACGCTTTTCAGCAGATCGCGCGACAGGTCGGGCGAGATCGCGCCGGGCGGCAACTTTTGAAAGGTCAGGGCGGCGACATAGGCAGCGCTGAGATGCGCGCGCAGCCAGTTGAAGCGCATGTTGGTGACGGCCGGCATGAAGATCATGACTTCGGCCGCCATCACGAAGCCGGCGATGAGCATGATGAGGCGTCCGGCGAGACCGATGCGCGGAAGTCTTCGGCGTCGCCGTCCAGGAGATGCGGAGACAGCATCCTGAGTGACGAGATCGCGCATCGGCCGTTCGAACCTTGACGTCCAAGGAGGGGCGTGAGGATCCGGCGCGGTGCGTGCCAATCCAAAGCAATTCTCGTTAGCCTACAGGAACGGCCGCCGCCGGCATATCCTACGCCGGGTCGCAGTTCCTGTCGCGGATCGCCCGGCAGCTGGCTGCGTCAAGGCCGGGCGGGCGCCAACTCGGCCGGGCGCAAGGCTGGTCGGGTAAGGTCCCTTGTGAGCGAGGAAGGGCAAACTTTTAACGCTCGAACTTTACCTTCTGCGACGTGCCCGATCAGTCCGAGCGTGTTGCGTCCATGCGGTCTTCCCCCCGTCGCGTCGTGTCCGCGCGTCCAACCGGCCCCGCGCGCGAGATGAGCCTGAAGGACGCCGGCCTGTCCGGCGCGCGGGCGCTGACGCGTTTCCTGATGGCGCTCATCGAAAGCCTTGGCCAGCATGACCGGGCCGGCCATCGGCATGCCCCCAACTGGCCGCACGGCACGATGCGCACGGCTTTCGGCCCCACGCCGCTGGGCGGCGAGATCGAGCGGATGATGTCGGCTCCGCAGCCGCCGCGCCCACAGGGCCCGGCCGGCGGCCAGAGGCACGTCGGCCTGGAGGGCTTGCTGCGGCAGGCGGCGTCTCCCGCGGTTTCCTCGCCCCCTGCGGCACCGAGACCCGATGGTGCGCTCGATCGCCGGCAGGACGCCATGGCACGACCCGAGGTCGGGCCGGCCCCGGCGGCACGGACGCAGCCGCCCCAGCCGAAGCCGCTCCAGCCGGCGCGGGGGCGGACGGAACCAGGCCGGGACGAGGCGGCCGGCGGGCGAACGGGCCGGCACTGCAGGCCCAAGATGGCGTCCACGGTTGCTCCAACGGCGATGCCGGCGGCGACGCCGCCACCCGATCTCCACGACAGCCTGCCCGCCTGGCAGCGGCCCTTCATCGCCGCACCCGGCGTCCGCTACATGCGCACCCCCGACCACCTTCTGCAGCGCGCCCGCGGCAGCCACGGGCCCTTCCTTCCGATCGAGCCCGAACCGGCGCCGGAGCCCGCAGCCGGACCCGATCCTTCGACCAGTGACGTCGCGGTCGACTCTTTCGAACCGCCTTCTCCACCGGAGGAGGCATCCCACGCCATCACAACCCTCAACATCGACGAGGATCTCTTGAACATCGAGGACCAGGCTGCCTTCAGAACGCGTCTCGTCGCCCCGCGGCGCCTCAGCGTAACGAGCGGGATCGCGCTCGATCTTCCCCTGCCGGCCAATGATCTGGCCGCGGATCTGGCCGAGGATCTGGCCAGCACCGTCAGCGACCTCGTCGCCTCGCCCGGTCCGGGCGTCGCAATGGGAAGGGCGAGACAGCCCTTCGCCGTGACGCTGCGTGCCAAGCCCAAGCCGGGCGCCGTGCCGGCCGCCTTGCCGGCGCTGGACGAGACGGCGGTGTCGGCGGCGGCGGTGGCCGCGCGCGTCTCGCTGCAGGCCGAGCCGGCGCAAGTCATGCCTGAGGATGTCATGCCCGAAGACGTCATGCCGGAGGACGCCTCCACCGGGCAGGCCGCGCCGCGCCGGGCTGCGCCGACGATCGAGTGGCAGTATCCTTCGCCCGAACTCCTCGGCGAAACGCGCAAGATGGAAGGCAACGCGCTCACCGCCGAAATGCTGGAACAGAACGCCCGCCTGCTGGAAACCACGCTGGAAGACTTCGGTATCCGCGGCGAGATCATCCACGTGCGCGCCGGCCCGGTGGTGACGCTCTACGAGCTGGAGCCGGCGCCGGGGATGAAGTCGAGCCGGGTGATCGGGCTGGCCGACGACATCGCCCGCTCGATGTCGGCCCTGTCGGCCCGCGTCGCCGTGGTGCCGGGGCGCAACGCCATCGGCATCGAGCTGCCGAACCTGAGGCGGGAAACGGTGTACCTGCGCGAATTGCTGGCGTCGCGCGATTTCGACCAGACATCCCAGAGCCTTGCCATCGCGCTGGGCAAGAACATCGGCGGCGAGCCGGTGATCGTTGATCTCGCCAAGATGCCCCACCTGCTCGTGGCCGGCACCACCGGCTCGGGCAAGTCGGTGGCGATCAACACCATGATCCTCTCCCTGCTCTACCGCATGAAGCCCGACGAGTGCCGCCTCATCATGGTCGACCCCAAGATGCTGGAGCTGTCGGTGTACGACGGCATCCCGCACCTGCTCACGCCCGTGGTGACCGACCCCAAGAAGGCGGTGGTGGCGCTGAAGTGGGCGGTGCGCGAGATGGAGGACCGCTACAAGAAGATGGCCAAGCTCGGCGTGCGCAACATCGACGGCTTCAACGCGCGGGTCACCCAGGCCAAGGCGGCGGGCGAGGTCATCACCATGCAGGTCACCACCGGCTTCGACCGCGAAACCGGCAAGCCGACGGTGGAGAACGTGCCGCTCGACCTCGTCACCCTGCCCTTCATCGTGATCATCGTGGACGAGATGGCCGACCTGATGATGGTGGCGGGCAAGGACATCGAAGGCGCCATCCAGCGCCTCGCCCAGATGGCCCGCGCCGCCGGCATCCACCTCATCATGGCCACCCAGCGCCCGTCGGTGGACGTCATCACCGGCACCATCAAGGCCAACTTCCCCACCCGCATCTCCTTTCAGGTGACAAGCAAGATCGACAGCCGCACCATCCTGGGCGAGCAGGGCGCCGAACAGCTGCTGGGCCAGGGCGACATGCTGCACATGCAGGGCGGCGGTCGCATCTACCGCGTGCACGGGCCCTTCGTGTCCGACGAGGACGTCGAGCGCGTGGTCGCCCACCTCAAGGCCCAGGGACAGCCAGACTACCTCGACACCGTGACCGAAGACGTCGACGCGGATGCCGGCGAAGACGACGAGGACGCGCCGGAGACGGCGGTGTTCGACAAAACGGCGATGGCCGCCGGACCGGAGGACGACAACAGCCTCTACGAGCAGGCGGTGAAGGTCGTGCTGCGCGACAAGAAAAGCTCGGTGTCCTACGTCCAGCGCCGGCTGGCGGTCGGGTACAACAAGGCCGCCTCGCTGATCGAACGGATGGAAAGGGAAGGCGTGCTCGGCCCGGCCAACCACACCGGCAAGCGCGAAATCCTCGCCCACGGCCGCGGCCGCGTCATTTCCGGCGTGCCGGCTGTCGCCGGCGAAGAATAGACCGGACGCACCCGCCCTTGGCCGGGCGGGGGCGGGCCGACATGCGGCAAAGCCATGGGCATGGGCACGGCACGGGCGCGGCTCAGCTGCGGCCCGGCCCGCTGGCGAAGAGGTAGGCATCGAGCAGCAGGCACGCGGCCGTGGGCACGCTGGCCAGCACCAGCGCCGCGCGCGGGTGCCGCGACGCGAGGCGCTCGACGGCGGCAAGGCTCAGGGCGAACATCACGGCGAGCCCGGCCCAGCC
>CALMGA010000035.1 GCA_937863205.1 uncultured Beijerinckiaceae bacterium
CGGCGCAGCAGGCCGAGCCGCGCGCCGAGCGGCGCCGCGAGAAGTGCCAGCAACAGCACGAAGGGCGCCGCCCAGAGCGCGTAGCGCAAGGCGACGCCGGCCGGCGTGTCGCCGACGAAATGGTTCGCTGCGCTCCCGAGATCGTTCGCGCGCCCGAGGAACAGCGCCGCGACCGCAAGGTCGGTCTCCGGCCGCAGCGCGGTCAGAGCCAGCACCAGCGCGAGCGACGCCAGAAGCGGCAGGCAAACGAGCAGGCTTCTGTTCACGATCCGCTTCTGCCGCACTCCTTTCGCGGACACCAGCGCGACGGGAGCGGTGCCGATGCTTATATCGGCGCGATGCTGACGCCTGCCGAAATCGAACGCTACGCCCGCCACCTCGTTCTGCGCGACGTCGGCGGCCCCGGCCAGCAGCGCCTCAAGGCCGCGCGCGTGCTGGCGGTCGGGGCCGGAGGGCTCGGGGCGCCGCTGATCCAGTATCTCGCGGCGGCGGGGGTCGGCACCATCGGCGTTCTCGACGACGACGTCGTCTCGCTGTCGAACCTGCAGCGGCAGGTGCTGCATGGCACGCCCGACCTCGGCCGCCTGAAGACGGAGAGCGCGACGGAGGCTGTGGCGCGTCTCAATCCCCACGTGGCGATCGAAGCGATCCCGCTGCGCGTCGATGCCGCCAACGCCCGCGCCCTGGTGCGCGGCTGGGACGTCGTCGCCGACGGCTCGGACAATTTCGCCACGCGCTACGCCGTGTCGGACGCCTGCTACCACGAGGCGCGGCCGCTGGTCACGGGGGCGGTCGGCAGCTTCGACGGTTCGCTGACGACGCTGCGACCCTTCGAGCGATCTGGGGCGGGCGTACCCAATCCGACCTACCGCTGCCTGTTTCCCGAGCCACCGCAGCCCGGCAGCGTGCCGAGCTGCGCCGAGGCCGGCGTTCTCGGAGCGCTGACCGGCGTGCTCGGCGCGATGATGGCCCTGGAGGTCATCCGCGAGATCGTCGGCTTCGGTGAAGGGCTGGGCGGCCGGCTGCTGCTGGTCGATGCCGTGTCGATGCGCTTCGAGACGCTGAGCTATGCCTACGATCCGGAGAACCCGCTCAGCGGCGAGCGTCCCTGACGCGATCGCGCGCCGGCAGGCCCCAATACGAAAAGAGGGCCGGCGCATGGCCGACCCCCCGTAGTAATATGAGGACTTACGATCAACGATCGCCGTAGGAGCGATAGTCGCCGCGGCGTCCATCGCGCTCATAAGCGCTGCGTCCCTCGTAGAAACGATTGCGGCGATACTCGTCGCGTCCACGATCATAGCCGCGATCCCTGTAATCGTCGTGGCCATAACCGTATCCGCGCCCGAGACCAGAATCTACGCCGACCCCGCCGGGACCAATATACACGCTCTGCGCGAATGCCGGAGCTGCAACAAGGGTAGCCGTTCCTATCAAAGTCGCGGCGAGAAGGCTGCGCATCAAAATCTCCTTTGTCGATTTGAGAGATCAACGACGCGTGCCACGACGGGTTCCAAAGGTCGGCGTATGAGAGAATCTGATGATGCGGCGGGCGAGGTATTCCCGGAACAATCGGTGCAGACGCGTCGCCGCGCGACAGCGTGCGCCCTGAAGGATCGTCTCTCCTGGAACATCGCTATCCTGGAAGTATCGTAAGGTGCGCCGCGACGGCAAACGGCGTATACGCCGGGCATGAGCGACCCTATCGATCCCCCCGCGAGCGAAGCCGCCGACAACTGGCCGAGTGATACCCCTCGAAACGAGCCAGGATCGGACGACCGCGCGGTGCAGGACACCAGAGCGGTGCGGCGCAAAGCGCGTCGCGAGGGCCGGCGTGACGGCAAGCGCGGCAACCCGCGCGCGCTCCTGACGATCCTGCCCTACGCGCTGCGATACCGCTCGCGCATCGCTGGCGCCGTCGCATCGCTCGTCGCTGCTTCGGCGGCGACGCTGGTGGTGCCGGTGGCGATCCGGCGCATCGTCGACTTCGGCTTCACCGCCGACAAGAGCGGCCTCATCAACTCGTATTTCGGCGGCATGCTCGTCGTCGCAGCCGTGCTGGCGGCGGCGTCGGGCGCCCGCTACTTCTTCGTGATGACCCATCCTCGACGCCCCGTTCTACGATACGGCGAAGGTCGGCGAGCTGGTGTCCCGCCTCACTGCCGACACGACGCAGCTGAAATCCTCCTTCGGCTCCTCGGCTTCGGTGCTGCTGCGCAACCTGTTCCTGTTCCTCGGCTCGCTCGCCCTGATGTTCGCGACGTCGGCGAAACTGTCCCTCTTCGTCTTCGTGGTGCTGCCGGTCATCGTGCTGCCGCTCGTCGCCTCCGGGCGCATCGTGCGCGGCCGCTCGCGTGCCGCGCAGGACACGCTGGCCGATGCCACGGCCTATGCCGCGGAAAGCCTCGGCGCGGTGCGCGCGATGCAGGCCAACAACGCGCAAGCGGCGACTGCCGGGCGCTACGCCGGAGCGGTGGAGACGGCCTTTGCCGCCTCGCGCCGCGCCATCGCCGCCCGTGCCACGCTGACGGCGACCGTGATCCTGCTCGTCACCGGCTCGGTCGTGGTGGTGCTGTGGTTCGGCGCCCACGACGTCCTCGCCGGGCGGATGAGCGGCGGTCAGCTGTCGCAGTTCGTGCTCTACGCCGTGCTTGGCGCATCCTCGCTGGGCCAGCTCTCGGAGGTCTACGGCGAGATCGTCTCCGCCGCCGGCGCCGCCGAGCGCATCGGCGAAATCCTCAAGATCACCCCACGCATCACCGCCCCCGCCGAGCCGCTGCATTTCCCTGCTCATGGGCAAGGAGCGATGGCGCAGGGCACCGTCGGAGTCGAGGGGATCGATTTCTCCTATCCCCGCCGCGTGGCGAAGCGCGACATGCCGGCCTTGCGCGACCTCACCTTCACCGTGCGCCCCGGGGAGACGGTGGCGATCGTCGGCCCATCGGGTGCCGGCAAGACCACGCTGTTCCAACTGCTGCTTCGCTTCTACGATCCCGACGCCGGCCGCATCACCTTCGACGGGATCGACATTCGCCGCCTCGACCCGCTGGAGTTGCGCGCCCGCATCCGTTCGGTGCCGCAAGATCCCGTGATCTTCGGCCTCTCCGTCATCGACAACATCCGCTACGGCCGGCCCGAGGCGACGCTAGCCGAGGTGCGTCGTGCCGCCGAGCAGGCCGCCGCCGATGGCTTCATCCGTGCCCTTCCGCAGGGCTACGACACGGTGGTTGGCGAGCGCGGCATCAATCTGTCGGGCGGTCAGCGCCAGCGCCTCGCCATCGCGCGCGCCATCCTCGTCGCCGCTCCGGTGCTGCTGCTCGACGAAGCCACCTCCGCTCTCGATGCCGAAAGCGAGACCCTGGTGCAAGGCGCGCTGGAGACTCTGATGGCGAGCCGCACCACACTGGTCATCGCGCATCGGTTGGCGACGGTGCTCAAGGCCGACCGTATTCTGGTGATGGAAGAGGGCCGCGTGGTTGAGCAGGGCACGCACCGCAGCCTGCTCGCGCAGAACGGCCTCTATGCCCGCCTCGCGAAGCTGCAATTCGAAACGCATCACGCCGATGCAGCGGAATAGGCGAAGGTAAAGCGGCGGCAGTCCCGACGCCTTCGTGGACGGCAACATTCTCAAGGACGATCTGCTTCTTCGTCAACGATGGGTGAGCTGCATATTGATCTACAGATCAAAAGCATCCTAATTCTTAGAGCCTGTTTGAGGGCCTTTGCTGGCCGTCCCCATCATCTCCGAGCTGAAAACAACATCCGCCTGGCAGGGCGGCATGGAGAACAGATGTGGACGGACCAGCATCGGACGCGTCACGAGGCGCGTTTGAAGGATGTCGTGGCGCAAACGGGCCTGGACAAGGTCGCGCGCATCCTGGAGCGGGCAGACCCGCCGGGCAGCCCGGCGGCGACGCCGGCGCGCCGGGTTGTGGCGGCGATCGCCTGGCACCTGCGGGTGGGCGGCGCGTGGCGGGCGCTGCCTGCGGGCTTTCCGCCCTGGCGCACGGTGTACGGCTGGTTCCGGCGCTGGATCGGGAGGGGGTTGTTTGCCGCGCTGATGCGCGCCCTGGCCCGCCAACAGCGCCGTCGCTGCGGGCGCCATCACGCGCCGCGGCTGGCGATCATCGACACGCAGAGCGTCAAGTGCATCGGGGTGCGCGGGCCACGAGGCTACGACGGCGCCAAAAAGCTGGTCGGGCGCAAGCGCGTGATGCTGGTGGATGCGGGAGGTCACATCCTGGCTCTCGCGGTTGTGCC
>CALMGA010000036.1:0-1844 GCA_937863205.1 uncultured Beijerinckiaceae bacterium
GGCCCTTACCGCGCTCGAAGAGCGGCAAGGCTTGCCGAGGCATGGGATCAGCGTGGTCGTCGCGGTCGAAAGCGCGGCAGGCCTGCGCGTGCTGTATGACGCCTTGCAATCCACACCTCGCGCAGGCGGTGCCGTACCGTAAGCGTCCAGGTGTTCCCGTTCAGTTTTGGCCGTGGTTCCATGGCATGAGGGCGTCGATGTCCTTGTTTGGCCAGCTGTTTGCGATGCGCTCCAGGGTCAGCGTGAGCCAGGCTTGAGGATCGACGTCGTTCAGGCGGGCTGTCGCGAGCAGCGTCGCAATCGTCGCCCAGGTGCGGCCACCGCCGTCCGATCCGGCGAAAAGAGCATTCTTGCGGGTCAGGGTTTGCGGGCGGATGGTGCGCTCGACGGTGTTGGTGTCGATCTCGACCCGACCGTCGTGGAGGAAGCGCTCCAGGGCTGGGCGGTGGCTGAGGGCATAGCGGATCGCGGTTGCGAGCTTGGAACTGCCAGGGATGCGGCGGAGCTCGGCTTCCCATTGCTGCCACAAGGCGACGACGAGCGGCGACGACCTCGCCTGCCGGGCGGCGCGGCGCAGGTCCGGATCCTGGCCGCGAACCTCCGCCTCGACCGCCCAGAGCGCACTCATGCGCGCAACCGTCTCGGTCGCCACCTGCGAGACGCCGCTGACGTGCAGCTCGTAGAACCTGCGCCGCAGATGAGCCCAGCAACCCGCAAGCGTGACGGGACCGCCCTGTCGGCCGGCCGCCGCGAGCCGGTTGTAGGCGCCATAGCCGTCGACCTGAAGCAGGCCGGCGAAGCCGGCAAGGTGGCGCTCGGGACAGGCCCCGCCGCGGCTGTCCTCGAACCGATAGGCCACCATGGGCGGACCGGCGCGCCCGAACGGCCGGTCGTCACACGCGTAGGTCCAGAGCCAGGCGGTCTTCGTCCTGCCCGATCCCGGCGCCAGTGTCGGCAAGGTCGTCTCGTCGGCAAAAACGCGCTCGCCGGCCCGGATGAGGGCCAGGATGCGGTCCGCCAGCGGCTCAAGATGGAACCCGACCCGGCCCATCCAGCCGGCCATGACGGAGCGACCGAGCTCGACCGTGTCGCGGGCGTAGATGCCCTCCTGCCGGTAGAGAGGAAGGCCGTCGGCGTATTTGGAGACGGCGATGTGCGCGAGCAGCGCCTCGCTCGCCAGTCCGCCTTCGATCAGGCGGGCCGGCGCCACGGCCTGGATCACGCCCTTGCGGCAGGTCCTGCAGGCGTAGCGCGGACGGCGGGTCACGATCACCCGGAACCGGGCCGGCACGACGTCGAGCCGCTCGCTCACGTCCTCCCCAATCTTCACCCGCTCGCACGAGCCGCACGCGCAGGCGAGCGCGTCGGGCTCGACCACCACCTCGCCCCGTTCGAGATGGGCGGGCAGCGCCTTGCGCGGACGCGGCTCGCGGGCAGGCCTCGGCGCGACCCGCTCCCCCTCCGCCTCGATCCGGCCGAGCCCGGTCTCCACCTCGTCGAACACGAAGTCGATCTGGTCCGGGCTCAGCCGCTCCGAGCGTCGCCCGAACCGCGCCCGCTCCAGCGCCTTCAGGATCGCGTGCAGCCGGGCGATCCGGGCTTCCGCGCCCTCGTTGATCGCCCGCAGTTCGGCCGTCTCGCCTGCCATGGCGAGGACCATCGCCTTCAGCGCATCCACGTCGTCCGGCAGGTCGGCGAAAGCCAGCGTCATCGCCGGCAGACGAGCACGGATCGTGCCCGCTGAAGCGAGGTCCGGCCGCCTGACCCAACGTGCCGCAGCGCGCTCCCGCTCAGCCGACCGAGGCTGGCCGCCGCGGCCGGATCGCATGGACCCGCGTCCAGTC
>CALMGA010000036.1:1854-3541 GCA_937863205.1 uncultured Beijerinckiaceae bacterium
CGATATCGCCCGCATCCACCGCGTCGAAGCCGATGCCGTCGATCAGCGCCATGAGTTGCGAGGCCGTGAGCCTGACCGCCCCGTCCTCGATCCTTGGCCAGCGGAAGCGATCCTCGTCAAGGCGCTTGGCAAAGAGACACAGGCCGGTCCCGTCCCACCAGACCATCTTCACCCGGTCGGCCCGCTTCGAGCGGAACACGTAAAGCGCGCCCGAGAACGGATCGGCGCCCGCGTCCCGCACCAGCGCCGTCAGGCCTTCCGGTCCCTTGCGGAAGTCGACCGGCTTGGTGGCAAGGAGAACCCGCGTCCCGGCCGGGATCATGCCGGGCGGAGCGCCCGAACGACATCCGCAAGACGGGACGCCGGCACGTCCGCTCCGGCACGGATCGTCACGTCGCCAACCACCAGCTCCAGGTTGCCCGACCGCTCGATCGCGACCGGAACGAACCCTGGGCCTTCGCTCCCCGGCAGCAGCGAATCGATCATCCCGGAGCGCAGTGCTTGGCGTCGCCACGCGAACACCTGCTGCGGCTTCAGCCCGTGACGGCGCGCCACCGCCGAGACGTTAACATCCGGCACAAGCGCCTCGTTCAGAACCTGTGCCTTCGCGTCAGCCGACCAGCGCCGCCGCGGAACATCCGGGCCAGGATCGGCCCGCGACACCTCGCCCTCGATCAACTGAAAGCTGCTGTGTCTGATGTTGTGTGCAGACTGCAAACCATCCTCCTCATGCATCATCGTGCGCAGGATGATCACCGGAAAACGGCTACGGCCGCCAGAATGGGACGTTGAGGACGCTTACGGTTGAACCGATGCTGAGCATCCTGGCGACAATGGGTGGGGAACTGGCCCGGCTCACGAAACAGGTGCTCGTTATCGTGCGCGACGAGGCGGTTTGCCGTCGCCTGATGAGCGTTCCCGGCGTCGGCCCGATCACGGCGCTGGCGTTCCGCGCCACCATTGACCGCCCGGACCGCTTCCGGCACTCGCGCGATGTCGGCGCCCACCTCGGCCTGACGCCGTCGCGCTACCAGTCGGGCGAGACCGACGTTCAGGGCCGGGTCGGCCGGTGTGGCGACGAGCTGGCCCGCACGGCGCTCCATGAAGCCGCGCACTCGCTGCTCGTGAGACGCAAAAAGTGGTCGAGCCTGCGGGCCTGGGGCATGAACCTCGCCAAGCATCGCGGCATGGCGCGAGCCCGCGTCGCCGTGGCGCGCAAGCTCGCCGTCATTCTGCACCGCATGTGGACCAACGAAACCGAGTTCCGCTTCGGCCGCGCGCCGGAGACCGCGGCCCGCCCGATGGCTGCCTGACAGCGTCGATCATCAAGCATTCGACCCGCAAGGGTCGTCCGGATCGTTCCCGCGGGGACGAAGGGCAAGGCAACCTCGTTGAGAGGCCCGAGCCGGCGGTCATCGTCTTGGCCGCGAGGTCGTGAAACAGATTGAGGTGCTTCGTCCTCCTGACCCCATCATGCGGCGGCTCCGCGCCGACCGCGAAAAGAAGCGCGTGACCTGCGGGATCGAAGCAAACACTGCGTAGGACAGCTTGACCGCATAACCCCAGTCAGAGAAGGCTCTGAGAGGGATCATGAATTCGCGCCGAGTGACACTTGGACAAATCAAAGCCGGAGCGCTGGCTTCGCATATCGCGTGGGTCGGCCGCCCTGTTTTTGGCTGAGAACGAG
>CALMGA010000037.1 GCA_937863205.1 uncultured Beijerinckiaceae bacterium
ACTTCGGCAACGTCGTGCGCGCCGGCATCAACTACAAGTTCGACTTCAGCCCCGCGCCGGTGCCGGTCGTCGCCCGGTACTGATCCGAAGCGGGCCTGCCGGGCTGACTGCATCGGCAAAGCGTCGAGATCACGATGCGTTTCGCCAGCCAAGGCTGGCGAGACCGCTGGACCAAGATCGACAACATCACGTCCGGTCAGCTTCTGGGTTCCACCTAGGAGCCGCCTGGACTCCGGCGTGGAAGGTGCCGGTGGATCCGTTGCCGCTCGCGGTTGCCCAGCCGGGTGGCGAGCCGGGCGACGACGGAGAACGGGGCGGACAAGGCAGGGCGTGGTGCGGGCGCTGGCCTCGTCCGACCCTTGCCGATGCGTCTCGACGTCAGGGTGCACGCACCTCCATGAAAATAATGTCGACGCACCAGCTCCGCACGAACCGGTTCACGATCCGCGCGCGCGGGCTCCCGTTGTCGGTCGCCAGCGGCCCGGCTTGGCCGAGGCGTGCGGGTCGGTGCCGTTTCACCACCGGCCGTCGAAGGCCGGCAACGGGGCCGCGACATCGCCGAACGCTCGGCCTGCCTTCAAGGCTGTTGATCCCCGGTCGACGTGCTGCCGCTCGTCAGATCTTGACCCGTGGCTGGAAGCCGGGACGCGCCGGACCGCTCGATGCCGGCTTCTCGCCTTTGGCTGGCGCCGCCGCTCCCGGAGCCCGGACACTCCTGACCGGGGCCGCCGTCTTATGCCGGTTGCCTGGGAGCGCGCCGCCGACGCTCACCGCGCCGCCGCGAGGTGCGTTCCCCCCGATGGTGCCGCGCGTCGGCGCCTTCTCACCGCCGATGGCCATAGTACCCGCCGACGCCCGCGGTGCAGCCGCGGCCGGCCACGACCAGATGCCGAATGCGATGGCTACCGGTGACGCCAACCGCGACCATTCCCGCATCCGGCTCACGAAATGCACCATGGCGTTCTCCATTCGATGGTAATCCCGCTCGGTGACGGGACCTGACTTGCCGCCTGCGAGGCCGAGTCATCCGCATACGTCGACGATATGCGACCGAAGTGTACGCGCCACCAGCCTGGAGTGCCACGACCGCACCGGCCAACCCTTGAGCCGTTGAGGCACCGATCGTCGAAGGGGGTCGCCATTCCCGGGCCAGAGCATCGGACCGAAAAGTGCGAAGCGGTTTTCGGACTCATCCGATGCGGCACAATAAGTTAGAGCATCGGACCCGTTTCAGGGTCCGATGCTCCAGCCGGGAGATGTCCGCTGCGTCATCGGGGCGGTGAGCCACGAGGATCGAGGGCGGACCGTCCGGTTGAAGGCCGTCCCGCCCTGTCGGGACGGATCATCAGACGGGTTGGCCCCTCTCCGCTTTCCGGGTCGCTCCGCGAGATTCCATCGAAGAAGGTGACCACCCGGTGACCTTCTTCGCGCGGCCCGCGCTCAGAGCGCGACGTGCAGGCGGACCGAGCCGATCGACACCGGGCCGCGCGCCGAATTGTAGGCGGGATTGGCGACGAACTGGTAGTCGAACGTGAGGGCGGTGGCTTCGCTGAGGCCGATGGAATAATAGGCTTCGACGATCTCTTCCGGGGCGTAGCTCAAGGCGCCGTCGCCGACGTTGACGCCGAGGCCGCCGGCGGCGAGGTATCGCTTGTAGCTGTTGGAAAGACCGTTGACGGCGTCGGCCAAGCCGATCTTGTCCAGGGGACGTCCCCACGACGTCCCCTTGAGAACGGCGCCGATCGAGAAGCTCGAGTCGATGTCGGTGTAAAGGATCTCCGATTGCCCGTTCCACCAGGCGCCTCGGGCGAAGAAGCCGAGGTCCTTGGTCACCGCCAGCTCGACGTTGCCGACGAAGCCGTACTGCGATCGCGTCTGGCGGGTCGCCGTGATGTCGGGCGTGCCATCGGCGTTGACGTCCGCGGGATTGGCGAGCGTGGCGTTGAAGCTGCCGGCGTTGAACTGGTTCTCGAAGGCCAGGACACGGATGATCCCGTCCTTGCCGAACAGCGAGAAGTTGTGCTGGCCTTCCACGAGGACCTGGCCCCGCCGGCCGATCCTGGTGTCGAAGTTCTCGCCATTGGAAACATCGGGCACGAGGAAGTAGCCGGCACGGATCGCCCACTCCTTCTGGTTTAGTTCGAGCACCGTGCCGTAGGTATAGCCCTGCTGGTCGGCGGAATAGTCGAACGCGCCGGCATCGACCAGGGCCCAGTTCATGAAGCTGGTGCGGCCATCGTGCGAGTAGGTGTTGTTGTCGAAGAAGTCTCCGATCGCGACCTTGCCGAAGGTGAACGTCACACGAGACACGTCGACCTTCTCGGCCACCTGGTTGGGACCATCCGCCATGTCCTCCTGCTCGCCGCCGAGACCGAAGATGTGGCGAACGAACAGGCGCGCCGTATTGTAATGCGGGAAGTCGAAGCCGGCCTTCTGCGCTTCGATGTTGGAGAAGCCGGCGAGTCCATGGGTGTTGGAAAGACCGAAGCCCTGGAAGGGCTCGGCATCGTAGTAAAATTCGGTGCCCTCGTAGGGATCCTTGAAGCCGAAGAAGCCGGTGACGCTGAAGGTGTCGCGCGCCTGGAAGATGGTCCCGAGGCTGTTTGTTCCCGAGTAGGCGGCGGGGAAGGGCGCGTTGGCCTGCCCGATGACGGTCGCCTGCACGTGGACGCTCAGATTGTCGCGGGCGGACTGCGAAAGGACCCCTCCCGTCAGCGTTCCCTGAGGTGCGGGATTGTCGTTGAAATGATAGTTCAACCCGAAACGCAGCGTTTGGAACCTGAGATCGGACTTGTAGTTCTCGCCGGCCATCGGAAGGTAGGTGTTGGTACGGGCATAGTCGAAGAAGGCGTATTCGAGCTTGGCGCTCAGGTTTCCGGTCAGCAAGATTTCGGCGCCGGCGCCGACCGTGAAGCCCGGTCGCCAGAAGTAGACGTTGTCATCGACGGAGCCGCTCGTGAAATCCGAGGTGTTCAATCGGTCGCGAACGTAGGCGAAGCCGCCGTTGGCGTAGAAGAGGAAGTTGCCGACCGCGTAACCGACCCGACCACCCAGCGAGCCGTAGATCTGGATGCTGTCGTTGATGACCGACGGCCCCAAGGCGGCGATGTTCTGCTGCAGATTGCTGCGCAGGATGCCGGGGAAGGTGAAGGTGGCTTCGGCGCCGAGCATGAGGCCGGAGGCGAAGACGTGGTTGTAGCCGGCGTCGAAACCGGCGGAAATCGGACCGAGCTGGTGCGCGGTGTCGATATGTTCCACCCCGACGATGCTCGTGCGCCCCGCCGACGGCACGCCCGAGGCGTCGGTCGCGTAACCGGAGCTTCCCGCGAAAACGTCGCCGACGAGCCCGCCGGCGTAGAAGCCTTCCCAAGGACTGCGCGACGTAAGGATCGGCGGCGGAACAGGTCGTGCCAAATCGGCCGCGTGAAGCGGGACTGACAGCGTCAGGAAAGGCAAGGCAAAGGCAGGCAGCGCGACGGTGTTCCCGAAAAGAGCCCTGCAGCGTCGCGATGCCGGCAACGTCCTGTGTCCCATGCCCCTCGTCCCCATAACGTCAAGTCTATCCGCGCCCCCGCGCGTCTAGACCACCAACCCGACGAGCCCGCTCTGAGACTGACGCACGTCTCGTCAATATCCGGCAAAGCCGCTCTGATGAGCTCGATATGCACCCAGAACCAAGTCCACAAAAGTCGATCTATAGCAATCGCAAGATCGCCTCCTTAGAACAGCTCTTCGTCGGGAAGATTTTCCCGCACGGCGAGCTTCCTATGCAAGCGAGCGTCGAACAAACACTGAGGACGTCGCGGCATCGCCGCAGCGAAAGCCGCGGCCATGGCATGAGGTTGCTGCGATGTCGGTCATGACTTGACTTTCTTCATGTACGACGAATCGCGAACCAGCTCGGTTGTTTCAGGCAAGATGCCAACGAAGATGCACAGTATCGACAGAAATGATGGCTGGAATGTCTTGCCAGGAACCACCATCCGACTAACTAACGATATAGGATAACATACGTGGGTCGAGCAAGTGATGCTCCGGGGCATCGGAGTCGTTTGCCGGCCTTGCCGGCAGATCCGGGTCATGTGTTGCAGAAACACATAGGGATGGGGGTTATACCTCAGTATTGAAGCCTTGATGAATAATAACGGCATCATGTCCATCTGGATCGGCGTGGCAGACGTGCCGACGACGATCGCGGTCAGGGGCGCTGATGTCCGAGCGCCACCCGCACAGATCCGAGCGGGCCCGATTCGGGCACCCGGCCCTCAACTCGGGTGTTTGTGCGGCACACCGCTCACTTGGTTGGGGAAGGAGGCGGGCCACCGCATCCGATCGCCGGCAAGCTTGCCTCATCCGCTCCGCCCCGGGCGACGCGGGAAGCTCACACCCGGTCGCGGATTGCTTCGAGCGCCCGGGCGTCGGTCGGCACGGCGTGAGTGTTGACGAAGCCACCCCTCACCTGGGCGAGCCACGCCCCCCTGTCCTGTTCGCCTGCGGTTCGTCAGGCATCATTGCGGGCCGAAGGCTACTCGCACGAGATCCGAGTGGTCTTGTCAGCCGTGGACAAGAATGCGGGCCGGCTTGCGCCGCGGAAGCCGACGAGCCCGTGCGCGCGCCCGACTGCCAACGCGTCCTTGACCTGCCGTACATGCGGCAACCGCAGTCGGCTCATGCCGATGCGACGTGGCGACGTCGTCTTGGAACAATGCAACTTCGAAATCTGGTGTTCGTTGACGATTAAACTAGGAAAGGGATGAGCCGATGGGAAAGGTTTTGTTCGCGCTGATCGCCCTGGCGTCAGGCGTCGTCCACGGTCTGCCGGCCTATGCGCAAAGCACCGTACGAGGAACCCCGGAAACCGCCGGCGGCACCTCCGCCGCTGGCGGACGCATTGGGCCGAACGCGGGATCAGCCACCACGTCAGGGGCAGCCGGTTCTGGAGCAAGGCTGGACCACAGTGACCAAGCGATTGGGGGAAGCGGGAGGGTCGTCGATGAGGAAACCCCTTCGTCCAAGGGTGGGAAGTAGGCCGGCACTGCGGCACCCTTCTCTTCGTTCGAGGGACAAGTCTTGCTCCCCGGATCTGGGACAACTCTACGGAAGCGGATAACCGACTTGTCAAGGCAGCGTCGGCCGGGCACGCGGGGCGTGCCGGGCCCCGGGACTATCAGGCTGCGGCCCCATAGCATTTGAACGCCGCCGCCCCACGAAGCGATGTTCGTCAAGTCCGTCGCCGCGAAACGCGCGAGCGGTCGCGCCGAGCTTTGCGCCTTGTGCAGGCACGCGGACATGCTGCGGCGAGGGGTGGTCCCGGCAAGATCCAAAGCATCGGCGCGGTCGCTTGGCGCACATCCCCGCTTCGAACCAGCAGGGAGAAGAGTGCGCCTTCTACAGGTATCCCTGCCTACATATCTCCTGGGCTAAAGCATCGGATCCCCTCGGAGAAACCCGATCCTTATCCGGCCGTTCGGCCTTCAGCGCCCAGACGCGGTGCGGCACCAGCAGCGGCTCGCTCGGCCAGTCGGCCGCCAGCGCGGCTTCGAGCTCGGCGTCGAAGCGCGCCACCGCGTCGGCTGGCAGCGAGGCGCCGATCCCGGCCGAAGCGCGGATGCGGCCGCGCCACGCTTCCCGGGTGTAGGCGACGTTGACGTCGAAGGAGAAGGTTTCCAGTGCCTCGAAGCCGCCCTCGGCGACGTCGGTGAGCCAGGGCGGGTAGATGCCGGAGCTGTTGCCGAGGTGCCAGTCCGGGTTGTGCGCCTCGACAAGGCGCTCGGTCATCGCCGCCACGTTGTTGCGCATCGGCAGCCAATCGAAATGCGCGATCACCAGCCGCCCGGCCGGGCGCAGCACGCGGGCCACCTCCACCACGGTGCGCTCCCGCTCGAACCAGTGCCAGCATTGCCCGGCGGTGACGAGGTCGAAGCTCGCATCCGGCAGGCCGGTCGCCTCGGCGCGGCCCTGCACGTAGGTGACGCCGGTCGCCGCCTCGCGGTCGAGCCGCGCCGCCTCGTCGAGAAGGTGCCCTTCGCTGTCGAGGCCGGTGACCCGGCAGCCGCGCAAAGCCAGGCCGCGGGCGATGGTCCCCGTACCCGTGCCGAGGTCGAGCACCCGATGCTCCGGCATCACCCAGCCCTCGGCGAACAGGCGCTTGAAGAAATGCGGGGGAAAGCCGGCGCGCCAGCGCCCGTAGTCGCTGGCCGTTTGGCCGAAGTTGACCGGCGGCGCCTTGATGTCGCGCAGCGCCGAGGCTCCGGCCGGCAGAACGAAGCGGAAATCCGGCAGGCCGTCGCGGGTCTGGGAGCGGCTCAAGGGCACGGTGGTCGGCTGCGGGGCATCATATCCCGGTACGTGGGAGCCTGCCGCCAAATTGCGCGCCGCCGGGCCATCAGTCCAGGTTGGCCATCAGTCGACATTGGCTTGTCGCGGCAGCATCCGGCCGATGAGGTCGTCGCGGCGCACGAACAGGTGCCAGCCGACCCCGGCGACGTGCAGGACGACGAGGGCGTAAACGGCAAACTGCGCGGTGAGGTGGACGATCGCCGCATCCGTTCCCACGGCCTTGCTGATGCCGGGGATCTTGGGGAAGTCGAACAGGCCGAGGATGGAGATCGGGTGGTCGGAGCCCGAGGACATGATGTAGCCGGAGATCGGCATCACCAGCAGAACGAGGTAGAGCAGCCAATGCGTGAGGTGGGCGAGGCCGGCCTCGATGGCGGGGGTGGCGTTGGGCAGCGGCGGCGGCCGGTTGGCAAGGCGGTAGGCCAGCCGCGCGGCGACGATGGCGAGAACCAGCAGGCCGAGCGTCTTGTGGGTGGAGGCGTACTGCGCCACCGTGCCGGGGAAATACGCGTGGAAATGCTGCTTGTCCGGCGCCAGCTTGAACTCGGCGAAGATCCAGCCGAGCGGGATGATGATGAACATCAGCACGGTGGTGACCCAGTGGAACCAGCGGGCCGACGCGCCGTAGCGCTTGATGCCCGCAGGGGTGATCGTCGAAGTCCAGCTCGCAATGTCGACCATGGGTTCTCCTCGCCAACGGATCTAAGCAGGTTTCGCATAAGTGCCCCGCGGTTTTGCGATCCAAACCTGCGGCATGGCAAAAGACTCAGCAGGTGAAGCGTTGGCCTGCCAACGCGAACCTGCTTAGCAGCGCCGGCGAGGCGAGGGGAGGCCCACCTTCCCCGGATGCGGGGCGTCGCCGCCCTGTCATGCGTCGGGGTTCATGCCCCCAGCAACGGGCTCCACGCCGGATCGGAGGCGCCGGCCGGCGTCGGCACGGCGAACTCCTGGCGGCCGAACACGTCGGTCATGTGGATATGCGAAGCGCCGCCGCCGCCGGGATCGCGGAAGAACATCAGGAACAGCCCGTTGGGGGCCCAGGTCGGCCCCTCGTTGTGGAAACCCTCGGTGAGGATGCGCTCGCCCGAGCCGTCGGGCTTCATCACCCCAATGGCGAAGCCGCCCTTGGTCTGCTTGGTGAAGGCGATGAAGTCGCCCTTGGGGCTCCACACCGGGGTGGAATAGCGCCCCTCGCCGAAGGAAATGCGCCGGGCCCCGCCACCGCCGCCGCCCATCACGTAGATCTGCTGCGTTCCGCCGCGGTCCGACTCGAAGCAGATCTGCCCCCCGTCGGGCGAATACGAGGGCGAGGTGTCGATCGCCTGGGTGTCGGTGAGCTGCGTGGTCTGGTGCGAGCCGAGGCTCATCGCGTACAGGTTGGAGGTGCCGTTCTCCGACAGCGACATGATGATCTTCTGCCCGCCCGGCCCGAAGCGCGGGGCGAAGGTCATGCCCGGGAAGTCGCCGACCGCCTCGCGCCGTCCGGTCTCGATGTTCATCATCATCACCTTGGGCTCGGCGCCGCCGAAGGCCATGTAGGTGATGTCGAGCGAGGAGGGCGAGAAACGCGGCGTCACCACGATGTCGCCGCCCCCCGTGAGGTAGCGCACCCCCGCCCCGTCCTGGTCCATGATGGCGAGGCGCTTGCGCCGCCGCGTCGCCGGGCCGGACTCGTCGATGAACACCACGCGGGTGTCGAAGAAGCCTTTCTCGCCGGTGGCCTTGGAAAACACCGCGTCGGCGACGATGTGGGCGACGCGGCGCAGGTTGTTGGCGTCGGTGCTGTACTGCTCGCCGGCGACCTGGGCGCCCGAGCCGGTGTCGAACATGCGGAACTGCGTTTGCAGCCCGTCGCCCGCCGTGACGCGGCCGGTGACGACGTATTGCGCCCCCATCGCGCGGAAGCGGTCCATCGCCGGCGCCTGGTCGGGGTTGCCGACGTCGACCGGCTCGCCCGCGAGGGTGAGGAAGACCGAGCGCTTGACATCGTTGGCGAGCACGCCCGTCACCTTGTCGCCCGACACGCCCTCGCCGACGAAGCGGGTGAGGGCGATCGGGATCGGCTGAAAGGATCCGCCGCGACGGACGTCGAGGGCGCCCCCTTGCGCCCGCGCGGTGCCGGCGAGCGGCACGCCCGTGATCGGCGCGGCGGCGAGGCTCGCCAGGAAAGCGCCGGCCTGCCGGCGGGACAAACGCAGGGTCATGGGATCATGTCCTCGGGAATTCCTCAGATGGGCGGTGCGCCTGTCCGCCCTCGCCGAGCGGAGACGGGGAGCTGCCGGCAGGCGGCGGAGGGATCTGCCGACGCGGGAGCGCGGCCGGGCGGGCGCCGATATAATGGTCGTTGACGTGCGAAGGACGCGCCGAAAGCCTCCGCCGCCATCCTGGGCGGGGGACCTCCGCGCGCCCGCGCGCGGGGAGGAGAACCAAGCGCTACGCCTATTCCCGCGCCCGCTTCAAGACAGCTCCTTGGGATCGAAACGGATGGTCCGATCCTTGTAGCCCTGGTCGTAGAACGGCTTGAACCGAGCCGGAATCTCCATCGGGTTGCATTTGTTCACCGCGCGGACCGCGCTGTCGGCCAAGCGCTGCTGTTCACCGTCCTTGGGCAGGTTGAGCAGTTGCGGTCGGCCGAGCAGCTTGCCGTCCTCCATCATGTGGATGCGCAGCGCCGGCACGTAATCCTGCGTTCCGCCAAGGCCGAAATAGCTCCAGCATCGGCGATAATGGTCGATCAGCCAGAGATCGATCTGCGCCGCCACCGCGGGCGGCGGCTTCGCGGCGCCGGGTTTCAGCAGGGCGAGCGAGGCGACCTTCAGCTTCTGGTCCTGCATCATGGCTCGCGCGGCCGAGTTCTCCAGATCGCCGGCGCTGTAGGTCACATCTCCCTTGTCGCCTTGGATGACCCTGAAGGAGGTCGCCTCCTGCCGGGAAGCGGCGCCGGGGTGGACGATCAGGCCCTTGCATGAAAGCGCATGTTCGCCCAGCGCGGCCTCCAAGCGGACATCGCGTATCTCGAACCTCATTCCCGCCCCGAATGCGGGCGGCGCTTGGTCGGCCGGAAGCTTGGCCACATATTGTCTCGCGAGCGCGGTCAGATCCTTGTTGATCGAAGCCCTGATCTCGGCTGACCCGCAGCGAAACTCGCCCGCGTTCGCGGCGGAAACAAACATCGGCGAGACCAGCAGGAGCAGGCATTCCAACGCGGCCGCCGATCGCTTCACGACAGCTCCTTGGGATCGAAGCGCACGGTGCGCTCCTTGTAGCCCTGGTCGTAGTACGGCCTGAACCGGGCCGGGATCTCCATCGGGTTGCATTTGTTCACCGCGCGCAGTGCGCTGTCGGCGAGGCTGCGCAGGTTGGGGTCCTTGGGCGGGTTGAGCAGCGCCGGCTGGCCGATCAGCGAGCCGTCCTGCGTCATGCGGATCGTCACCTGCGGCACGTAGTCCTTCGATCCGCCCAGGCCGAAATAGCTCCAGCAGCCGCGGTAGTGGTCGATCAGCCAGTTGTCGATCTGCAGCGCCATGGAGGGCGACAGCTTCTCGGCATGGGCGTTGGGCAGGCCGAGCGAGGCGACCCTGGCCGGCGCGCGCCCGGTCGAGGCGCGGCGCTGCGGCGCGTCGCGATCGATCAGGGCGGAAATCTTGTCCGGGTTGAAGTCCTCGTGCGGGTGCGCGTCCTTGACCTCGTCGCCGGCGCGCGGCTTGAGAACCGGCTTGGGTGGCTCCGGCGTCTTCTTCAGCAGCGAGGCGACCTGGTCGAGCAGGCTTGGCTTTTCCGGCGGCGCGGGCGGCGGCACGACGTCGGGCTTGGGCTCGGGCTTGGTTTCGGGTTTCTTGGGCGGCACAACCTTGGCGACCTTGGCCGGCCGCGGACGCGGCAGCGGCTTGTCCTCCTTGGCCTGTTCCTTTGCAGGATCCTTGGCCGGATCCTTTGCAGGATCCTTGGCCGGCTCCTTGACCGGCTTTGGCGGCGTCTTGGGGCGCGGCGGCGGCTGGGGAACGGCGGCCTCCGCTTCGGGCTTGTCCTCGTCCGGCTGGCTGTCGGCGGTTTTGCTCGGTTCGGGCTTGCTCGGCTCGGGTTTGGCCGCCTCGGCCGGGCGCGCCGGCGGCGTCGGGGCCTCGACGGGCGGCGGGGCCTCGGCCTTCTCCTCGGGACGCGCGGGCGGCGTCGGCACGGGGGGCGTGG
>CALMGA010000038.1:0-1814 GCA_937863205.1 uncultured Beijerinckiaceae bacterium
CGCAGGCGGGCTGCGCCTACTGCCACGGCAACGAGGGCAACTTCGCCTCCGACGCGCTCTACACCAAGCGCGTCGCCCGGCGCATGCTGCAGATGACCCGCCACATCAATGCCGACTGGCAGCCGCACGTGCAGAAGACCGGCGTGACCTGCTATACCTGCCATCGCGGGCAGCCGGTGCCGAGCTACGTCTGGTTCAAGAATCCGGGACCGGCGTCGGGGATGGCGGTCGCCACGGCCGCAGGCGGCGGCTCCAGCCTGCTGACCGACCCCTACACGCCCTACCTCGACGAAGCCGGACCCATCCGCGTGGCTTCCACCACCGCCCTGCCCAGCGGCGACCGGCAGTCGATCAAGCAGACCGAGGGCACCTATTCGCTGATGATGCACATGGCGAACTCGCTCGGCGTGAACTGCACCTACTGCCACAACTCCCGCGCCTTCTATAACTGGAGCGAGAGCACGCCGCAGCGGGTCTCGGCCTGGTACGGCATCCGGATGGTGCGCGACATCGACAACAACTACCTGGAGTCGCTGCAGACCACCTTCCCAGCCTATCGGCTCGGTCCGCACGGCGACGTCGCCAAGGTGAACTGCACGACCTGTCACCAGGGCGCCTTCAAGCCGCTGCTCGGCGCATCCATGGTCACCACCTATCCCGAGCTGATCGCCTCGGGAGCCGAGCCGCCCAAACCGCCGCACATGTAGCCGCATCGGCCGGGTTGCCAGGACCAACGGCCCGGCCGCTTCTCGATCCGGACCGACGGCCGCAGATTCGACCGCCCGGCGAACCATGCCGGGCGACGCCCGTTGGCAAACCGCATCGGTCGCCGTCTGGATGCTCCGTGGGTGCTTGGTAGGCACGCAATGGACTTCCATGCGTGCTGCCGGCCAACAGGGGAGACCGCGACATGGCCAAGGCCAGCAAGCACCACATCGGGCCTGATGCGCAGGGCAAGGGCTCGGGCAGCGGAGCGATGACCGAACTCGACAAGGATCAGGTCGGCGAGAACATGATCCTTTCCAACCGCGACAAGAGCCGTCATCCCGAGAACCGCGGGCTCGACAGCAAAGGCATCGAGAGCGAGCAGGAACAGGATCACGCCGGCAACAGGCTCTCCGAGTAGGGCACGCTGTCGAAGCTCGTCGCTTGGCGACGGGCCGCTCAAGCGCAGGGTGCGACTTGCCGTGCCGCGGAGCGGTGCGACCCGGTTGACGATCGTTTCGTCACCATCGTTCCCGTCTGGTGAAATCGAGCGGTTCGCGCCCATCATCGCACTTGGTGATCGGCAGTCGGGGCGTTTCGCGGATCGCGCGTTGTTCCCGAACGGGACGGTGTTCGTTACCCGCCTTTCCCTGTGAGCCGTCTCAGAATCCAGCGCCGAGACTGCGAAAACGAGTGGATTCGTCACCGCTGCGCCGACATTATCGCGCGAGTTGGCCGAGCGGCCTTCCCGCGCGATCGGGGCTCATCAGCAGAGGCGATCCTTGTACGTCGAGGAGATCATCACGCTTGTGCGCCTGTCCGAGACTGGCGAGGAGGTCGTGTCGGAGCTTGCGAAGACGGTCTTGGAGCTGATCGAGCAGCTTCGCGATACAAGCCTTCGCGCCGATCTCGCCGAGGCGACGCTGGAGGTGGAACTGAGGCGGACCGGCGACCTGCGGCACAAGATCGCCGGCTTCAAGGGAAACGATCCCTTGAGCCTGTCCCGCCTCCTGCTCGAACTGGCGGAAGTGGTTCGCCGCTAGGGCATCGGACCGAAGAGTGCGCAGCGGTTTTCGGGTGCATCCGATGCGGCAGGTCAGGGCATCGGA
>CALMGA010000038.1:1914-21063 GCA_937863205.1 uncultured Beijerinckiaceae bacterium
TGCATCCGATGCGGCAGGTCAGGGCATCGGATCGAAAACCGCCGGAACGCTTCTTGCCGCCCGCAAGCGTTCACTATGGTGAACCAGCACCGTCCGTTCCCGAGGTGGGATATCGGTGTGCGTCCGCCCCGACGTGCACGGGCTCGCGATGGGGAATTGCGCCAAGCGTCACCCAGATGCGACCACCCTCGTCGAGACGCGCGGGGTAGACCTTGATGTCGGTGCACTCGTGCGTCAGGCCGCAGCCGGTTGCGAGGTCGAAGACGCGGTCGTGCAGCGGGCACACGATGGTGACCGGGTTGGCGGCTGTGCCCCCGGTCAACCCGTCGGCCAGCGGGCCGCCGAGATGGGGGCAGTACGCCTGGGTCACGTAGATGCCGCCCTCGTGCGGGCGGAACACCGCGATTTCGCCGCCGGTCACGTGGAACGTCCGGCCCTCGCCGACCGGGATCTGGTCGAGGGTGGTGACGAGAACCTCGTCACCGACAAGCTGGCCGCTCATGCGTCCTCCGCGACCGGCACGCCGGCGACCGGGATCACCGAGGCGAACTGGTTGGCCGTCTTGGGCGACTTGGCTTCCAGCCAGGGGTCGACGCAGGCGTCGATCGACTTCTGCATCGCCGCATCGAGCCCGGCGCACAGACCCTCCGAGTCCTCGACCACCACCGCCTTGATCCGCTCAAGCCCGATCCGCGGCACGAAGGTGTAGGTGCGCTCCTTCCACTTGGCGTTCTCGCGGTAGAACTGCATGAAACGGCTGCCCACCAGCATCGCGTCCTCCTCGCTGTCGCAGGTGACGAGCAGATCACCCTTGCGGATGTGGGCACCGGCGGCACCGCCGATGTAGATTTCCCACTTGCCGCCGCCGATGGCGACGAAGCCGACGTCCTTGACGTAGGCTTCCGAACAGTTGCGCGGGCAGCCGGCGGTGGCGAGCTTGAGCTTCGCCGGCGCGTCGATGCCGCGAAATCGACGCTCGATGCGGTGGGCGAAGCCCATCGAGTCGCCGAGGCCGAAGCGGCAATAGTCGATGCCGATGCAGCTCTTGCAGGTCCGGTAGCTCTTGCCCCAGGCATAGCCGGCCTTGAAACCGAGGTCGGCCCAGATGCCGGGCAGGTCGTCCTTCTTCAAGCCGACGAGGTCGACGCGCTGCCCGCCGGTCAGCTTGACAAGCGGCACGTTCCACTTCTTGGCGACTTCGCCGATGCGGATCAGCTCCTCCGGGGAGCACACGCCGCCGGGCATCTCTGGCACGACGGAGAACGTGCCGTCCTTCTGGATGTTGGCATGGACGCGGTCGTTGATGAAGCGGGCGTCGCGCTCGTCCTTGTACTCGCCTTTCCAGATCGTGATGAGCAGCGAGGCCAGCGCCGGCTTCCACGAGGCGTCCTCGCCGCCGAAGTGCGCCCAGACCGACGACACCGACTTGAGGCCGTGAGCGACGATCTCCTTCGTCAGCTCCGGCTTGCGCAGCGGGATCGTGGGTACGTAGTAGTGCACGGAGGCGTCCTCCTCCACCTCGCCGCCGCACAGCCAGGCGACGAGGTCGGCGATCTGCTCCTTGCAGGCGCCGCAGCCCATGCCGGCCCGGGTCGAGGCCATCACTGCCTTGGGCGTGCGGCACCCGCCTTCGACGGCGGCGGCGATGCCGCCCTTGGTGATGCCGTTGCAGTTGCACACCTGCATCTCGGCCGGCATCTCGTCGTAGGTCACCTTGGCCGAAGGTGTGCCGATGTCGAACAGCAGCGACAGGCGCTCCTCGGGCAGCGGCGCGTCGCGCTCGAAGGCCTGCATCAGGAACGAGGCCTTGCTGAGGTCGCCCATCAGGATGCCGCCGACGAGGCGGCCGTCGCGCACGATCAGCTTCTTGTAGGTGCCGCGCTTGGCTTCCGTGAACTGCACGACCTCGTCGCGCTCGTCGCGCGGCTCGGTGATGCCCATCGAGGCGAGGTCGACGCCGGTGACCTTGAGCTTGGTGGCGAGCTTGGTGCCGTGATAGGCGGCGTCGCGGTTGGTGTTGGTGATGTGATCGGCGAACACCTTGGCCTGGTCCCATAGCGGGGCCACCAGCCCGTACAGCTTGCCGCGGTGCTGCGCGCATTCGCCGACCACGTAGACGTTCATGTCGTCCACCGCCTGCATGTGGTCGTTGACGACGATGGCGCGTTCCACCGTGAGCCCGGCGCGCCTCGCGATCTCGGCATTCGGCCGGATGCCGGCGGCGACGATCACGAGGTCGCAGGCGAGTTCCGATCCGTCCTTGAAGCGCAGCCCGGTGACCTTCGTATCGCCGAGCACCTCCGTGGTCATCTTGGAGGTATGGACCGCGATGGCCATGCCCTCGATCGCCTTGCGCAGGATGGCGCCGCCGGTGACGTCGAGCTGCATCTCCATCAGGTGCGGGGCGAGGTGCACGACGTGGGATTCGCAGCCGAGCACGCTCATCGAGCGCGCCGCTTCCAGCCCGAGCAGGCCGCCGCCGATGGTCACCGCCACCTTTGATGTCTTGGCGTATTCCACGATGCCGTGACAGTCGTCGAGGCCGCGGTAGCCGAAGAGGCCAGGCTTGAGGCTGCCGTCTGCCATGCGGGCACCGGTCATCGGTGGGATAAAGGCGCGGCTGCCGGTGGCGATCAACAGCTTGTCGTAGTGCTCGCGCACGCCGCCGGCCGACACCACGACCTTGGCGAGGCAGTCAATCGTATCCACCCTCTGCCCGGCGTGCAGGGTGATGTTGTTCTCCCTGTACCAGTCGAGGGAGTTCATCGTGATCTCCTCGGCGGTCTGGGTACCGTTGAGGATGTTGGAGAGCAGGATGCGGTTGTAATTGCCGTAGGGTTCGTCGCCGAACATGACGATGTCGAACAGCTCCGCGCCGCCGCGCTTGAGCACCTCTTCCACGGCGCGCGCGCCGGCCATTCCATTTCCGACGACGACGAGCTTCTGCTTGGGCATCAATCAAATCCTGCTACGCGAAGGGGGGCGGCGCGCTCCAGCGATCGGCCGTTCCGCGATCAAATCTCAACGAAACCCAGATCCAGGACGACTTGGCCGGAGACGCCTTCGGGGGCGGCGAAGAACACGGCAAGCTTGGTGTCGGGATGCAGGTCCTCGACCACCGTCAGCGGCACATGCTCGGCCGCCTTGGCGCCGACCGGGAACAGGCGCATCGGCTTGCCGTCGCGCATCAGCGTGAGGCAGACCAGCGCATCGGACGAGTTGCCGGCGCGGAGGTAGACGAGTTGGGCTCGCTTGTCGGGCGATACCGTGTAGGCCAGGGCCGGGTCGAGCAGGGACGGCTTGTCGAGCCCGCTGCCCGAAAAGCTGAACACCCCGTTCAAAAACATCGGTATCGACTCCATCTCGACGCTCCTCCTCAGTGATCCGTGACGTGCAACACCGTTGCCAGTGTTGCAAGCGGGGTGTGCTGCCGGGCTTCGCGCCCTCGGGTTCGTGCCGCAAGCTTCGCCGTGTCGGTTCGGCGACGCCTGGGCTGGACCGGCCGCTGCGATGTCCGCTCAGCCTCAACCGTCCGGCTTCGACAACCGACATCTCCCCGCCTGCCGTCGCGACATCGGCAATGCCGGCGTTCGATCGGGCAGCCTGGACGCGCCAACGGCAGAACCATATCCGGACGATGAAACCTGGAAGGCTTGTAAACAGCGGGTCCGGAGGGGAAAGCGCATTCTTTCGGCAGAGGGCGCGGCGAGAGCTAGTTTGTTGTGCTTCTGCCTCCGGGGCAGGCAACATCCCGCCATGATGCGCGCCGCAAGATCTTGAACGCGATCTCCAAAGACGTCCTGACGGGAAACCGGCAACGCGTCGCGGCGATGATGCAAAGGTTCTCCATCGCCGCGGCAAGCGCAAGTCCTGGCTGAATTTTCGCTCTGTATCGGATCGCTCCGGAAGGGTAACACGCCGGTGGGATACAGCGGAGGTTGCCTTGGCAGGGGATGATTGGGAGTACCAGATCCGTCATCGCGCCTACGAGCTTTGGAATGCCGCCGGTCGCCCCGACGGCAAGCATCAGCAGTTCTGGGAAGCCGCGGAGCGGGAACTCAAGCGCATGGATGCTGCCTCCGTCAAAAACGACAGGACGGACGGCGACGAGGCGGCCACGAACGAGGGCACGACCGGGCCGACTGCGAACGGGGCGACACGCCCTGAATAGAACCTCGCTCGACGCGTTGGCGATCACCACGGAGGTTGACCTCGTGGAGGCTCAATCGAAGGCGCGTGCTGCCGGTTGCGAGCGGGCGAAGGCCCAGTAAAGCTCGCGCGCCTTGGCGTACACCGGGCCCACGGCCAGCGCCCGCTCCTCGATGCGGGTGACCGGCATCAGCTTGGCGAAATTACCGGTGCTGAAGATCTCGTCGGCGTCGAGGAGGTCGCGGTAGCGCAGGGTCGTCTGCTCCACGCGGACGCCGCAGCCCTCCAGCAGCGCGATCACCCGGCGCCGGGTGATGCCGTCGAGAAAGGTGCCGTTGGCGGCCGGCGTGCGGACGACGCCATTCCTGACCATGAACAGGTTGGCGTTGGCCAATTCGGCGACATCGCCCAGCATGTCCAGCATCACGCAGTTGTTGAACCCCCGCGCGTGCGCCTCGATCAGCGCGCGGGCGCCGTTGGGGTAAAGGCAGCCGGCCTTGGCCTCCACCGGCGCGCATTCCCAGCTCGGGCGACGGAACGGCGACAGGGTGACGGCGACGCCGGTCGGCGCCGGCATCGCGGCGAGGTAAAGGCACAGGCACCACCGCGTCGAGGCGGGATCGAAGCGCACGCCGCCGCCGGCCGCCCCGTGCTCGGGCCAATACATCGGTCGAATGTAGAGGGCGGCATCGGGCTCGAAGCGCTGCAGCCCGTCGCGGGCCAGCGCCATCCAGCGCGCGACCGGCACCACCGGATCGAGCAGAAAGGCGCGGGCGGAGGCGTTGACCCGCTCGAAGTGCGGGCGGAGGTCGGGCGCGCAGCCCTCGAACACCCTGGCGCCGTCGAACACGGTGGTGCCGAGCCAGGCGGCATGGGTGCGCGGTCCCATGATCGGGTGATTGCCGGGATGCCACGCGCCTTCGAAGAAGGTCCAGGTCTCGACGGGTCGAGGGTCCGGCGTCCTGTCACTGGCCATCCTGTCACTCGCCATGGTGCCTCCGTGCGCGACGACTTCGGGCGGAACCGCGCCTGCGCTCATTCCTCCTCTCGATGCTCGCGGACATCTTCGGGCAGCGCCGTACGGGCGCCGGTCCCATCCGCTCTTTCCCGATCGCGCCGGAGTTCAAGGCGCTTGCCTCCCGAGGTCGCGCAGCCAGTCGCCAAAAACCGCTTTGCCGAAGGCGAGGTGTCGGCCGCCGTCGGGCACGGGGTCGAGAGGTGGCAGCCGGGCGAGGCGATCGGGCGAACGGTGGCGCTTCGCGTCCTCGGCGAACCGGCGCAGGGCATCCTCCGTCGCCGCCGCGAAATAGGCGACGGGCAGGGCGGGGTAATTGTCGCTGCGGCGCGACAGGAAGCGCCCGACGTCGCGACGGTATTCGCGCCCGAGCGCGCCCGCGTCGTATTCGGGATGACCCTGGAAGAACAGGAAGCGGCTGCCCGAAGCGCCCTCGATGTCCGGCCCTGCGATCGGGCTCACCCGCTTGGTGAAGCTGTCGACGCCGGCCGGCCCCCGCGTCAGGATCTCGTAGCCGGCCTCGATCAGGCTGCGCTCGTTCAGGTCGTTCCAGCGGGAATGGCTCACCACGACCCGTTCCGGGCCTTTGCCTGCCACACCCGGCCGAGGCGCCGAGGGAACGACCGACTCGACGGGGAAAAGGCCGAAGCATTTGGCATCGAGCGGCTGCCGCTCGACGTTGTCGAGGCGCAGCACGGCCGCATGGGCGGCGAAGCACGACCAGATCGTCGAGCGCGTGTTCGTTCGCGCCCAATCGACCATCCGCGCGAGCTGCGGCCAGACCGGTTCGTCGACGAGGCGGGCCGAGCGCGGCTCGGTGCCGCTGACGAACAGGCCGTCGAGCCGGCCGGCTGCCGGGGCGTCGGCATAGCCGGCGGCGGCAAGGTGGGCGCGGGCGGCGGCGCCACGCGCGATGGCCGGCAGGGTGAGGAAGCGCAGGTGAAGGCGGAGCGGGCCCGCGACCGCGCGCAGGAGACCGGCAACCTGCCGCTCGCCGCTGCCCAGCGCCGCATCGGGTAGCAGGTTGAGGAAACCGATCTCGATCATCCTCCCGAGCGGGGAGGGTGCCGGCGCGACAAGCCCGGTTGCCTCGCGCAAGCCGCGCGGATCGGCCACGTCCTCCGCGCTCCGTGAGACGGACCCTGCCAGTGCTTCCGGTTCGAAGAGCTTGGTCACAGCGACCGACACTAACCCTAATCCGGTCCTCTGCCGCCGCCCATCGACGTCGCAGCCCGTTCCGAGACGGGATACCGCCTTGTTCTCGGATGCAACCTCCTCCGTCGGGATGGTGGAGGAGTTCCCGTCGGGAACGGGAAGGTAGCTTGCGGCTCGCCTCAGCTCGCGTTCAGGCCGACGGCGGCCCTGGCTGCCGCGCGACGCTTCACGCCGGCGAGGGAATGGCGCGCCGACCACAGCACCGCGCCCCCGATCTGGTTGGCCGCGACCACGATCGCCACCGCTACCGCGTGGACGACGAGGTCGTCGAGGGTGGCGTCATAGGGATGGAAGAAGTTGAGCAGCGTCGCCGCCGCCGCCGCCACGGCGAGCCCGGCGGTCGCTCCGGTCAAGGCGGGCGACAGCGAGCGGCCGTGTCGCAGCATCGCGAAGGTGACGAGCGACAGAGGGACGCTGCAACCGGCGATGAAGGTCAGGCACAGCCGGGTTTCGCCCCAGGTGGCCTCGCGCGTTCCCGGCACCAGCCACGACCGGGCGCAACCCATTCCCGAAGCGCCGATCCAAAGGGCGATGGCCGGCAGCGGCAGCAACGCCCAAAGCCGCGAACGGTCGGGAAGCGACAGTTCGAAGGCAGCCAAGGCCGCGAGGCCGGCGGTGAGCGTCGAGCCGGCCATGGCGAGCCACATGTCGGGAACGGCCGACAGCCGACCGGCGATCGAAGGAAGGTCGGCCTTGCACGCCAGCACCGCGGCGAAGACCAGCACCAGGGCGGACCAGCCAAGCGCCCGCAGGGCCGGGTTGCGAAGGCGCTGAATCGGCGCGAGGTCCGCCACGAGATGCTCGATCAGCTGGTCGCGCGGCGTCGGCTGCGATCCGAAAGATGGGCGGGCGTCGGTAACGTCGTCATTCATGCCGCGCACCTTTCTTGACCGCAGCGAAAGTAAACAGCAGCGAACGTAAACAGCAGCGGGGACCAGCCGCAGGTATTCCGGCCGGCCCGGCGCTTCCCCGCGCTCGATCCGTTCGCGCGTCACCCGGTCGACCTGCGATGTCACGGTTCCGGCGATCTCATGGCCCCGGCGAATTTGGACCGCTGCCGTGTCGCGCCCAGGCTGGATGGCCAGGCTGGGCGGCAGAGCTGGGCGTCGATCCCCTGCCGATTCAACCGGCTGCGTCCGGCATATCCGATCGGTCCACCCACTCCTTCGTTCAACGACCGACGAGGGTTACGCGGCGGGGCGCAATCGGCGGATCGCACGCCGGTCACTCAGGGCCGACCCTCGAACCTCGTCTCGGTCAGATCGGTGAACTCGGCCGGCGCGAACACGGTCCGGCTTGAAAACGGGATCTGCAACCCGGCCCGGCGCAGTGCGCTGCCGGCCAAGCTGTTCGAGTTCTGCGACAACGGTGAGTAGGTCAGGTGCAGTCCCCCGATCTTCGTATAGGTCTGCAGGATCAGCCGCCACCGCGCCGACAGATCGGAACCCGTGGCCACGACGGCGCTGGGATAGGCCTCGCCGGTGAAATCCTGGGTGTAGTAATCTTCGGGGTGCCCGATCACGAACGGATGGTTGTTGTTGGGATCGGAGACCAGCAGGCCGAAGGCGGAAGGCCGATCGTTCGCCATGTCGGCGAGGGCGTGGATCGCGTAGCCGGGGGTTTGCGCCGTCATATGGTCCGAGGGACCGGAACTGGCGCCGAAGCTGAGGCCGCTCGCGTTCGTGTAAACGAGCGCCATGTGGTAGGCGAGGCCGAAGCCGACGCCGGCCAGGATCTTTGTCGAGGCGAGCGGCGAGAAGTAGATGGCGATGGTTTCCATCATCGTGAGCCGCTCACATGCTTTGAGAGCGCATGAACGCCCGCACATGGTCGAGCGCCAGGGCGCGGTCGTCCACCTTGCGGAACCCGAAGTGCAGGACCACGAAAACATGCGCGAAGGCTTGGTTCATCAGGCTGAAGCTTGAGACGAACATCGTGCCATCGCCGGGGCCGGTCTTGCCTTTGAAGGGCTGCAGGTCGCCGAGCCCCTGGTCGCGAACGGTGGCGGCCGCGTCCTTGAAGGATTGTCCGGCTGGGAAGTAGGGGGCGATCATGGCGGTGACATCCTCGTTGAAGATGCCCTGGCCGGAGCTGTCCATCGTCTCGACCTTCCGCATCAGCTGCTTGTGCAGCGTGGCCCTGTCGTCGTCGGACATCGCCGCCGGCCACAGCCGGGCCGTTCCCGCGATCCTGAGCAGGGTCGAGGGCGCGTTCCGTTCCCGGGCGATGGCTGTGGAACATGGCGCATGCAGGCAGGACAGCAGGGAGAGGATGAGCATGTCGGACCGGAAGGGCTGAGCGGAGACCATTGAGCGAGAGTGCGGCGAAGCATGCGCAAAAGCCAGGGTTCAGTCGTTGACCGACCGGAGGCGGCTGATCGCCCCGCCGCGCCGGTCCTACGGCAGGACGGCTCAGCCGATCTGGTCCGAACGCGTCAATGATGATCTTTCGCCGGCGCTCGCCCGATCGTTACGACGGCGGCGGTCCGAGCAGGCGCCGATCGAGGCTGGCCGCCGTCGCGCGACATCGGCAGGTTTTCGCCGGTCGGGCGCTCTTTGCCTGCCTGTTCGGGCGGGGTAAGGAGGCCGCCAAGGTCGTGGACCTCCGCCGCTTTGCGGAGGCAGGGCGCGGACCAAGGCCGGAGGGACGCTCGATGTTGCACCAGGACCGCCGCCGCGCGGCGCTCATGCCGGGCTTCTACCCGGTGCGACGGTTGCCGCGCCGGGTGCCGCGACGGGGCTCGGCATGAGCCGTCGATCCTTGATCTGCCTCGCCGGGCTGGCGACGCTGCTGGTTGCCGTTCATGCCGTCATCGCCAGCCGCTTCGGCGTCGACGCGGACGACCTGATCGTCGACTACATGTGGGTCGAGGTGCCGATCTATCTTGCGGCGGTGCTGGTGGTGCTGTGCGACCGCGGCACCGATGCCGCCGCGACCCGGCGGGCGGTGGCGGCGATCCTGGTGGTCGGCGTCATCCTGCGCGTCATGCTCGTTCCCAGCGATCCCGTGTCGACCGACGTCAACCGCTACGTTTGGGACGGCCGGGTGCAGGCGGCCGGCATTAACCCCTACCGATACATCCCCGCCGACCCTGCGCTGAAGGACCTGCGCGACGACGACATCTATCCCGAGATCAACCGCAAGGATTACGCCCCCACCATCTATCCGCCGCTGGCGCAGATCGTCTTCTTCCTGGTCACGCGGGTCAGCGAGACCCTGGTCGCGATGAAGGCGGCGATGACGCTGTTCGACGTGGCGACGATGCTGCTGCTGCTGCGCCTGCTCGTCCTGCGCGGACGTCCGCCGACCCGCGTCCTGCTCTACGCCTGGCATCCGGTGCCGGTCTGGCAGTTCTCGAACGAGGGTCACGTCGACGCGGTGGCGATCACCTGCATCTGCGCGGCGCTCGTCGCGGCCGAGTTGCGACGGCCGGTGCTCGCCGGCATCGCGCTGGGCGGTGCCACGCTGGTCAAGTTCTTCCCCGTCGCGATCGGCCCGGCGCTGTACCGGCGCTGGGACTGGAGGCTGCCGCTGGCCGGCTTCCTCACCCTGGTGGCACTCTACCTGCCCTACGTCGGCGCCGGCCGGCACATGTTCGGCTTCCTCAACGCCTACGGTGACGAGGAAGGCTTTCGCGACGGCACCGGGGTGTTCCTTTGGATCGCGCTGAAACACTTCTTTCCCGACATCCCGCAGCGCGTCTTCGGCCTGTTCGCGCCCTTCGCCGCGCTGGTGATGGCCGGCTTCGCCCTTTCAACGCTTCTGCGTCGGGACCGCGACAGGCTCGACATGCGCGGCGCCTTTCTGATCGCCACGGCGTTCACCTTCCTGAGTTCGCCGCATTACGTCTGGTACGTGGCGTGGCTGGTCCCCTTCCTGTGCTTTGTCACCTCGTGGTCGGTGCTGTGGCTGACCACGGCGGCGACCTTCATGAACCTGTTGGACTGGCCCAACCTCTACGGCGGCGGCGCCCTGATCTTCTTCCCCTTCCTCGCCATCGCGCTCAGCGAGGTGGTCGTCGCGCGCCTGAGGCGGGCGCAGCCTAAGGAGGCGGCTCCTCTCGCGCCCCGGCTGACCTGAAGCCGGACCGAGCGGCGCGCGACGCGCTGATCGCCATGCAAGCTGATCTCAATGTAACCCGACGCCCGCGGCAGCCATTGAACGTTGTTCAATCAATGTCGCGTCCGCCCGCTCGACCGGGTGCCGCATGGATCGGCATCATGCAGATTCATCGGATCCGCTACGTTTGTTTCATCGAGGGCTCTGGGATGTCGGTCCGCACGGTTCTGGCCAAGCCGGCGGCCAGGCGGATGTCCGAGGCGACGGAAGCCGCCGCCGCAGTGGTTCTGCGATCCGGCAGCAATCGCTATCGTTCGAGTTTTGTGTCGGATCCGAGACGGGACGAGCGCTTGCGCCAACCCCGCCGATGCTCAGGCTGATCCCTGGGCCGCACCGTCGCACCGTGCGCGCTGTAACCGGCGGCGGGGATCGGGCGAAGACTCATCGGGCGTGAAGCTATCGCAACGTGCGGCGCGGCGGAGCATCGAGGGCCGCCCGCATCCCGATTACGATAGCGGCAGGCTATTGCTACGAATCTGACCTTGTCGAGGACGCATGGCACCCCTTTCGAACCTGATGGACGAGGTCCGGCTGTGGATCTTCAGCGGTGCGGGGCAGGCCCATCTCGGACGCGCCGGTCCCCACGGGCGCGTCGGTCCGTGCGTCGGGCCGCGCCTGCGATCCGCGCCCGGTCACAGAGCGAAGCGCGCATGGGCGGGGACGCCCCCGTTCCCGGTGGGAGAACAACAGCGATGACCGCCATCGTTCGGGACGCGACCGAGGGTTCTGCGCCGGTCGCCGAGCGACCAAGCCGCCGCCTTCACCCCTGGCCGGTGCGGATCATGCACTGGATCAACGCCGTCGTCATGATCGTGATGATCGGCTCGGGCTGGGGCATCTACGACGACGACGTCATCATCCGCGGCCTCCACTTCTCGCCCGACTTCCGCCTCGGCGGCTGGGCGGCCGAGAGCCTGCTCTGGCACTTCGCCGGCATGTGGCTGCTGATGCTGAACGGCCTGGCCTACCTCGTCTACGGGATCGCCACCGGCCGTTTCAAGGAGCGCCTTCTGCCGATCCGGGTGTCGGAGTTCATCCAAACGGTACGCGACACGCTGCACTTCCACATCGCCCACGAGGACCTCACCGTCTACAATGCGGTGCAGAAGCTCCTCTACATCGCCGTCATCCTCGCGGGCATCAGCCAAGTCGTCACCGGCTTGGCTATTTGGAAGCCCGTGCAGTTCTCCGGCCTCGTGAGCCTGCTCGGCGGATTCCAGGGCGCGCGCATCGTCCACTTCGTGGGCATGTCGGTGATCGTCGGCTTCCTCGCCGTGCACGTCGCCCTGGCGCTGCTGGTGCCGCAGACCCTGTGGGCCATGCTGACCGGCGGCCCGCGCCTGTCGCCGCGGCGGCTCCGGGCGCTGCGCGACGTGGGGGAACGCGACGTGCCGGCCAATGAGATGCCGGCCAACGAAATGCCGGCCAACGAAATGCCGGTCGGCGAGGCGGTGCAGCCGTGAGGTCGCTCCTTCGCCCGAAAGGGTTCTCCGCAAAGGCCGCATCGGCCAAGGCGGTGCTCGACGAGCATCGGCCGCTGATCCGCTCGCTGGAACGGCGCGGCCTGCTCAAAGGGGGACTGTCGTTGGGCGCCCTCACCCTGCTGAGCGGCTGCGACCTGGGCAGCACCCGGGCGGTCGAGGGCGCGTTGCGCGGCGTGTCCGGCTTCAACGACGACGTCCAGGCCTGGATGTTTGATCCGAGCAAGCTCGCGCCGACCTACCCGAAGTCGATGGTTTTGAAGCCGCCGAAGTTCAACGCGTACTACGACGTCACCGACGTCGATCCCGTCGATCCCGACGACTGGAAGCTGGACGTGTCGGGGCTGGTCGCCGACAAGACGCCGTGGACGCTGGACAAGATCAAGGCGCTGCCCGAGGTCGACGAGGTGATCCGCCACGTCTGCGTCGAAGGTTGGGACTACATCGGCGAGTGGTCGGGGCCGACGCTGCGCACCTTCCTGGAACGCGTCGGCGCCGACCTCAAGGCCAAGTACGTGGCCTTCCGCACCGCCGACGACTATCCTTCCAGCATCGACATGGCCACCGCCCTGCACCCGCAAACGCTGCTGGCAACCAAATACGCCGGCGACACGCTCGCCGACCCCTTCGGCTTCCCGCTGCGGCTGCGCATGTCGACCAAGCTCGGCTACAAGAACCCGAAGTGGATCACCGCCATCGAGGTGACCAACACCTACCCCGGCGGCTTCTGGGAAAAGCAGGGCTTCAACTGGTTCGCCGGGATCTGAGGCGAACCATGACAGCTTTGCGCATCCTGCTCGTCGGCCTTGCCGCCGCCCTGGTCCCGGCTGGGATCGCGGTCCGTTCATCGATTGAGCCGGCCTTCGCCGCGCCTGACAGGAGCGTGCAGGAGCCCGCCGCCGCCAACGGTGATGCCACGAAGGGCGACAAGGCCGGCGTCAAGAAGGACGATGACGACGACGACACGCCGGACGCCAAACCCGATCCATCCAAGCCGGGTCAGGCCAAGGCCGACGAGGACGACGACCAATCCGCTGCCGCCAAGGCGCGCTTTCCCCAGCCGGTGCAGGTCGGCCAACTCATCGGGCGGGACGTGCTCCAACCGCTGGAAAGCCAGCCTCTGCTCGGTCACGTCCGTCGGCTCGTCCGCAAGCCGGACGGCGCCATCGACGTGATCGTGGACTATGGCGGATGGTTCGGCTGGGGTGCGCGCCCGATCGCGGTGCCGCTCTCGGCGATGGCCCTGCTCGGCGCGGACATGTCGATCTTCGGCTACCGGCCGGACCAGCTCGCCACGTTTCCAACCGTCACGGCCGACGCCGGGCAGGTTCTTCCGGCCGGCGAAACGATCCAGGTCGGCCTGACCAAGCCCGCGCACTGAAGCGCGTCTCCTGACCGATCGCACCTGAGCCGCTTGGGCTCGGTCGGACGCAAGCCGCCCGTTCCCCTCGCTGTTCGGCAGGCGAGCGTCATGTTGCCAAGCCCGCCCGGAGCGAATACGCCTCCGGAACGTCTCGAGGGCGAAGGGTGCGAACAACCGCTGCGATGTCCGTACGGGAGGCGTCCGCCGATCATCGGCTCCGTGAACTCATGGTCGCAGCGCAGGCCGGCAACAAGGCGAGCTACGGCAGGCTCCTCGTGGAGTGCAAGCCGATCATCCGTCGCGCCGCGCACCGGGCCGGCGCACCGCCCGAGCTGACCGATGACATCGTGCAGGAAACGCTGATCACCCTGCACAGCGCCCGGCAGACCTATGATCCCGGCCGCTCCTTCACGGCTTGGCTGAGCGTCATCGCCCGGCGCCGCGCCATCGACCTCCTGCGCCGCGCCGGCCGCAACCGCCGCCGCGAAGTCCACGCCCCGATCGAGTTGGAGCAGCACGCCGATCCCAGCGCCGACGCGTCCAGCGCCTGGCGCGAGTCCGGGCGGGCCGAGGACCTGTCGCGGGCCATCGCCGGCCTCACGCCCGGCCAGCGCGAGGCGGTGGAACTGATCGCCGTGGAAGGGCGAAGCCTCAGCGAGGCTTCCGCCGCCACCGGCCGGACCAAGGGAGCGCTGAAGGTCAACTTCCATCGCGCGCTGGAGTCGTTGAAGCAGCGCATCGGACCGGCGCGCGAGCGTGGCACCGGACATGACTGATCGTTCCCAGCCCGAAACCGACGGGACCGCGGCGCTGGAAGCCAGGCTCGTCACCGATCTGACCCCCGTCAGACGCGTCGGTGCTCCGATCTGGCGCGCCTGCCTGTGGATCGCGGCGGTGGCGGCCGCGGCTGCCGCGCTGGCCTTCGTGAACGATCTCGACGACATCCGGGATCGCTTGACGGCCATGCCGGAAACGTGGGCCGCCATCGTCGGGTCCGCGTTCACCGCCGGCTTGGCGGCTGTGGCCGCCTTCGAGCTGTCGCTTCCCGATCGTTCGCGGCTGTGGGCGCTGGCGCCGCTGCCGGGCCTCGCCCTTTGGATCGGCGCATCGGGAATGGGGTGCGCCCGCACTTGGCTGGTGCCGGGGGCGCAGGTCACCTCCTTCGCGGGCACGCAGAGCTGCCTCATCTTCATCGTCGGTCTCAGCGTCCCGCTGTCGCTGCTGATGCTCGCCATGCTGCGGCGCGGCTATTCGCTGTCGCCGGCCCTGACCGGGGGCACCGCCGGGCTCGCCGTGGCGGCGGCGGCGGCGACGCTGCTCGACGTCTTCCACCCTTACGACGCCGCCCTGGACGACCTGATCGTCCATGTGGTCGCGGTGCTGATCGTCGTGGTCGTCAACCGCCTCGCCGGCGGCAGGCTGCTTGCGCCGGCTTCGGCCAAGGGGTGAGGACGTCCGGGCAAAACCGTAACTTCTGCCGCCGGCCGGCGAACGGGGTATGGACACGTTCAGGGAGATCGAGCATGCCGCAGACCGGGTCCGGTTGGTCAGCACCCGCGAAAAGGCCGGGTCGCACGTTCCTCGCCGGCCTGCGCCTCCTAGGCGCGGGACTTGCCTTGACGTTGATCCCTTCTGCCGCCGTTCCTTCTGCCGCTTTGGCTGCGTCGCGGCCGGTTGTGGTGGAGCTGTTCACCTCGCAGGGCTGTTCGTCGTGCCCGCCGGCCGACGCGCTCCTGACCCAGCTCGCCCGGCGCGGCGACGTGCTGCCGCTCGCCTTCCACGTCACTTACTGGAACTTGCTGGGCTGGCGCGACCCTTACTCCTTCGAGGGTGCCACGAAGCGTCAGGCCAACTATGCCGCGCATCTCGGCGGCGGCTCCTACACGCCGGAAATGGTCGTGGATGGACGCCGCGGCATGGTCGGCTCCGAACGCGGGGAGGTCGAGGCGGCGATCGGCAGCGCGCGCGGCGGGGCCGCCGGCAGCGTGCCCGTTCACCTCGACCATGCGAGCGGCGGCACCCTGGCGATCAACATCGGGGCCGGGCGCGGCGAGGGCCAGGTGATCCTGGTCGGCTTCGACCAGCGGCACCAGACGCCGATCGGGCGCGGCGAGAACGGCGGCCGCACGCTGACCGAGTCCAACATCGTGCGCTCCTTCCGCGTGGTCGGCCGCTACAGCGGCGCGCCCGTGCAGATCACCGAGCGCGGCGGCGCCGGGCAGGAGGCTGCCGTGATCGTGCAGGGCGCCGATGGCCGCATCCTGGGCGCGGCCCGCCTTTGAGGCGCGAGAGCACCGGACCCGAAGCTGGATCCGGTCCGATGCTCTAAGTCGCTGCGCCGCATCGGACTTGTCCGAAAACCGCTGCGCACTTTTCGGTCCGATGCTCAAGGCGTCCGCACGCCGGGCGGCCGTCGCCTCACAGGTGCGGGCCGGCGAGGTGCCATCTTTGGATCTCGGCCTGCGAAAGCACGTGCAATCGTTCCGAGGACACCCGCTCGGCACTGAAGATCAGGCCGGGATCGACGCCCATGCGGGACGCGTAGCGCGCCAGGATGGATCGCATCGCCGAATGTTCGGCCCGCAGTTCCGGCGAGGTCGCCTCGCTGATCTCGCCGGCCAACTCTTCCGTGGCGACCATGCGGTGGATGCCGACCTGGCTTTGCGGCGGAACGGCCCGCCGGCGCGCGCCCATCAGGGCGTAAACGCAGGCCGAGAAGCATTCGCCCGCCGAAGCGCCGTTGCGTCCCACGCGGGCCACCTCGGCGCTGACGCCCGTGGTCCGGAACAGCCGGCCGAGCTCCATCGAGTCGCGCACGTCGCCGCCGGGCGAGTCGAGGAACACCGTGACCCGCCGCGAGGTCGAGCTGGCGTCCTGCAACGAGCGCAGGAAGCCCTGCGGCGCGTCGCCTGAAATGCGGCCGACGGCAGCGATCCCCACCGTGCCGTCATCGAAGGTGAAGGCGTGGAAGTCCATCGCGCGCGACGCTGGCTCGGACGTGAGAAGGGCGAGAACGGCGCCCGCCAGGGCCGTTGCCCGGCCAAGCCCCGGCGGGCGCCGAAACTTGCGCCTTCGACAAGCTCTGACCAGCGGCAAAGCCGGTGCATCGTCCAAAGCGGTCATGGGTCACTCCCGATGCGATCGCCGGCTCGCTGCAAGGCCTGCCGGTCAAGTCTTGCAGGCATCTTTATCACCATCGGCTCGCCACCCTTGTCCCCTCCAAACGGAAGAGGCGGCCGCATCGCCCCGTGCGGGCCGCCTCGGGCGGGCATCGAAAGGCTGTCCACACCTTATCCCTCGCACAAGCCCGGGAGCGCATTGATGGGCGATCGCAAACGTGAGACGTCGCTTGGGCGGCAACAGCCGCGATTGGGATCCGAGGGAGGCTGGGCGTTGCGCGACTTCACCTTCATCCATGCTGCGGATATCCACCTCGACAGCTCGCTGTCCGGGCTCGCCCTGCGCGACGAGGAGTTCTCGGCCGTGATGCGCGATGCCACCCGGCGAGCCTTCGCCAACGTGGTCGATCTCGCGATCCGCGAAGAGGCCGACCTGCTGGTCATCGCCGGTGACCTGTACGACGGCACCTGGAAGGACCAGAGCACGGGCCAGTTCGCCGTGACGCAACTGGCTCGCCTGTCGCGCGCGGGCATCCGCACCTTCATCGTGTTCGGCAACCACGACGCCGAAAGCCGGGTGTCGCGGCACTTCGCGCCGCCGCAGGGCGTGCACCGCTTCGACAACAAGCGCTGCGAAACCGTGATCCTCGACGATCTGGGTGTGGCCGTGCACGGCCGCTCCTACCGGGACGCGGCGACCACTGAGGACATGGCGGCGAGCTACTGCCCGCCCGTGCCCGGCCGCTTCAACATCGCCATCCTGCACACCTCGCTCGACGGCCATCCCGGCCATGCCCGCTACGCCCCGTGCTCGATTGAACGGCTGCGCGCGACGCGGCACGATTATTGGGCGCTGGGACACGTCCACGAGCGCGGTGTGCGCAGCGAGCATCCCCACATCGTCTTTCCCGGCAACACGCAGGGCCGCCACGTCCGAGAAACCGGCGCCAAGGGCGCCACGGTCGTCCGCGTGCGCGATGGCGCGGTGTTGACCGTGCGTCACCATCCCTGCGACGAGGTGCGCTGGGCGCGCGCGACCCTTGATGCCGGCCGGGCGAGCGACATGGGCGAACTGCTCGCCGGTGTCGACGAGGCGTTGGCCGAGGCGGTGCGCGGCATCGCCGACCGGCCGACCGCCGCCCGCGTCACGGTCAAGGCCGGCGGCTCGCTGCACCGCAGGCTCGTCGCCGACCGCGACTGGTTCGATGGCGAGGTGCGGGCGCAGGCGTCCATCCGCTCCGACAGGTTGTGGATCGAGTCCGTGCGCATCGAGGCCGCCGCCGAGGCGGTCGCCAGCTCGGTGCTGCCCGAGATCGCGGAACTGCTGGCGGCGGCGGCCGGCGATCCCGATTGCGGTCGGGCGCTGCTCGACGCGGTGGCGCCCCTCCTCGACAGGCTGCCGTGCGAGGAGGGCGATGCCGACCTCACGCCGCTGCTCAGCGCCGCCCGCGCCGGCGATGCATCGGCGCTTCTCGCCGCCGCTTTGTCCAGCGTCGAGGCCCAGCTCGCCCTGGCGCAAGCGTAGGGTCGCGCGCCTTGCGCCTGCGCAGGCTCGAACTCGTCCGCTACGGCGGCTTCGCCGACCGGGCCCTCGTCTTCGGCGACGGCCGGCCGGACCTCCACCTCATCGTTGGCCCCAACGAGGCCGGCAAGTCGACGCTGCTGTCGGCCATCGCCGACCTGTTGTTCGGCTTTCCCGCGCAGAGCGCGCAGGATTGGCGCTACGATTACAAGGACCTTCGGCTGCGTGCGCTGCTGGAGCGGGATGGCGAGGTGCTCGACGTCGTCCGCCGCAAGGGCACCCGCAACACGCTGCTCGGCTCCGACGGCTCGGCCCTCAAGGACGACGCGCTCGCGCCCTTCGTCGGCGGGCACGACAGGGCGACGTTCGAGCGCATGTTCGGCCTCGACCATGCCAAGCTCCGCGCCGGCGGCCAAGCCATCCTCGAAGGGCGCGACGAGGCGGCGCGCGCGTTGTTCCAGGCCGGCTCGGGCCTGGGCGTGGTCGGCACGCAACTCAAGGCGCTCGATGCCAGGGCCGCCGCCTTGTTCAAGCCGAGCGCGTCCAACCCCACCGTCAACGCCCTTCTCAAGCAGCGCGGTGAACTGCTGAAGCGGGTGCGCGAGACGACGCTGGGCGAGGCGGAGCTGACCGCGATCCGTCAGCGCCAGTCCGACGCGGCCGCCCGGCGCGATGCCCTGATCGCCGAGGCGAAGGCATTGAGCGCCCGCGCCAATGCGGTGGAGCGCGTGCTGCGCACCAGGGCGCCGTTGGGCCGCCTTCTCGCCGCCCGCGACGAGCTGGAGCGGATCGGGCCGACGCCGCACCTGCCGGACACGGCGTCCAAGGCCCTCGCCGCCGCCCGCGCGGAGCGCGCAACGGCGCGCGAGCTTCTTGCCCGGCATCGCGAGGTCGCCGCCCGGGCCACGGCCATCGTCGCCGACATCGTGCTGCCGCAGCGCCTCCTTGCCGAGCGCGCCCGCATCGAGGCTTTGGACGAGCGTCGTCCGGCGGTCGAGAAGGGACAGTCCGATCTCGCCCGCCGCTTGGCCGAACTGGACGACGTCGAGGCGCGCTTCGCCGCCGCGCGCGAGGGCGCCGGCTTCGAGCGGGATGCGCCGTTGCCGGGCGAAGCCTGGCAGCGCCGCGCCGCCCGCCACCTCGAAGCGATGCGGACCCTCGATGCG
>CALMGA010000039.1 GCA_937863205.1 uncultured Beijerinckiaceae bacterium
TGAATCGAGAGGCTTTGCCAAGTGCGCGGTGCCTGATTCAACGGACCTGCCGGGCGGAGGCCGGCAGGTATGACAACACCGCTGTCGATGGATCTTCGGGGTCGCGTTCTGGCTGCGGTTGCGGCGGGGCTGAGCCACCGGCAGCTGGGCGAGCGGTTTGCGGTCAGCGCGGCCGGCGTGAGCCGTTGGCGGGCGCGGGCGCGCGATCAAGGCGAGGCGTGCGCCAAGCCGATGGGCGGCGACCGGCGCTCGCATCGCACCGAGGCGCATGCGGCCTTGATTCTGGGCCTGTACGAGGCGGAGCGCGACGCCACTCTTCAGGAGTTGCGGGCGGCCTTGGCCGAGCAGGGTGTCATGATCGGCTACGGCGGGCTGTGGCGCTTTTTCGCCCGGCGCAGGATCACGGTGAAAAAAAGACGGCGCACGCGGCCGAGCAGGAGCGCCCGGATGTCGTAAGACAGCGCCAAGCCTGGGTTGAAAGCCAGAGCGAGCTTGATCGCGCGCATCTTGTGTTCATTGATGAAACCTGGGCTACGACCGCCATGGCCCGCACGCGTGGCCGGGCGCCGCAAGGACAGCGGCTGCGCGCCGCGGTTCCGCACGGGCACTGGAAAACCACCACCCTCATTGCCGGCCTGCGGCAGGATGGTTTGGTGGCACCCTTTGTTCTGGACGGCCCGGTCAACCGTTGCAGCTTTGAAACCTACACCGCTTGCGTGCTCGTTCCCGGCCTGCGGCCCGGCGACGTCGTGGTCATGGACAACCTGTCCAGCCACAAGGGCCCACGCGTGCGCGAACTGATCGAGGCCGCAGGAGCAAGCCTGCGCTATCTTCCGCCCTACTCGCCCGACCTCAACCCCATCGAGAACGCCTTCGCCAAGCTGAAGGCGTTGCTGCGCAAAGCGGCCGAACGGACCATTGGCGCATTGTGGGACCGGATCGGCACCAGTCTCGACGCCTTCACACCAGCCGAGTGCGCCAAATACATCAAAGCGGCAGGCTATGGTGAAGTTTGAACGGATAACGCTCTAGCGCCCATGTCGGCCGTTCCTGGGTCAAAACGGTTTGCCTGATAACCGCCGTTCGTTCATCGTGACCTGGGCGAGGCTGATAGCAAGGCCACGTCGCACGAACGTGTCTGCGCGACGTGGCATCGTGCTGGATCAGCGCTAGCGATCGCGATGGATCTGCCGGCTCAGCTGGTCTTCCTGCCGGTTCAGCTGGCGCTGCTCGCCCTTGGTGATGTGGCCATGGTTCAGGGCCGCGTCGGCGCGCTCCTCGGCCCGGATCGCGCGATCTTCATTGCGGAGCTGGTGCGCCTGTTTGCGGCCGAGTTCCCCCTCACGCTGGCCAGCGTTGATCCGGGCGTCCTCGCTGTTGAGGCGCTTGATCACCTCGGCGCGGCGCGGGTGCTCCTGATCGAATGTCTGGGCCTGCGCGACGGCGCCGGCACCCAGCGTGACGGTGCAGATGATGATGGATTGTACGAACTTCATGGTCATGGTCCCTCTCCAGAACGCCCTGACCATGGTTCGGCGGCGTTGAAGCGGTCCTGAACTACCTGTTCAGGCGTCGTTTACACGGACACGGCCGGCAAGCCACGGCTCAGCTAGCGTTCATAAGGAGAGTTCCATCTATCCTCGACAGGCGAGAGGGTCGGGCGATGAAGCGAGTAGCTCCTTCTGTGATCGGTGCATTTCTCGGCTGTTTTGCTCTGCAGGCTGCCAACGCCGGCGAGACGCAATGGCAGCCGGGCCACCGTGGCGACCTTGCCTTCGAGGCCAGCGCCTTCCTTCGCGGCACCGCTTATAGGAAGCCGGACAAGGCTGCCGATGAGTTCGACGCCGATGGTGCCTATGGGTCGCTGAACAGGGCGTGGAACGCCACGCACCAGGGCCGTTGGCTGATCGAGGAGCAGCGCTACGGCTTCGATGCGATCGTCGCCGGAGTCAGCTACCACCGTCAGGACCTCGTGGCGCGAGGCGAGAGGATCCTGAACTGGGGGTTTGCCCGCGAGCAGCCCGACGGCTCCTTCGACTGCGCCGACCGCTTTCATTCCATGTCGTTCTTCGTCGAGGCCGCCGCACATGCCGCCTTGCTGCTGGACGGTTCGGATTTCGCGACCGAGAACAGGGCCTGGATCGAAGGCGTCAAGCCGCTGCTGCGCCGCTCCGTGCTCTGGATGATGGCGCCAGAGAACGCCGGTCCAGGGCAGGCCAAGGACGCGCCCTATGGCCACCGCTTCTACCTCGATGCCGACGCGATCGGCGAAACGGGCGTGCTGCTGCGCGACAAGGGCATGATCGAGGCCTCGCGCGCCTACGTCCGCGCCGGCATCGCCCGCCAGGACGTTTCGGGCTTCAATCCGGAGAAGGGCGGCTCCGACACCAGCTACCACGCCGTTGGCCTGCTCTTCGCCGAGCACTACTACACCCTGGTCGCCGACGATGCGACGCGCGCCGCCTTGCGGCCGATGCTGGCGCGCGGCCTGTCATGGCTCGCGGCGCGGGTCCGGCCGGACGGCACCGTCGATCAGACCGGGAATACCCGCACCGGCTTCGGGCAGGAACGCGGCCCGCAGGGCAACCTCAAGACGATGAGCTACGGCTCGGCATACCGTGCCACCTTCTACTGGGCGATGATCGCGGGCGACCCGCGCTGGGCGGCGCTGGCCACACAGCTTCATGGAGGCCAAGAGGTTGAGAAGGCGGAGCGCAAGGCCGGCATCCCGCATTGATGCGGCCGGCTGCCTACCAAGCGCATGCAGACCCCGTGTTCGTCCAAGCTCGCCGCCGACTTTTTTCCAGTCCGCGGCGACACCGGCGAGGGCACGGAGCCCGGCGTGGCACACGGCCTCGTCCTCATTCGGCTCACCGACGGACGATCCGATGCCGCCGACCACGGCGCCGGCAACAACCAGTGGCACGCCCCCGGTAAGCGGCATCCGGCCTGGAAACGAGAGCAGAGCGGGGTTGTCCGGGACGGCCGCCTGCAGCTTGATGTCGGCGTCCGCGTGGTCGCGGCGGTGCGCGCCTTCAGCGTCGCCGCATCGGGCGTATGCAACCGCGCGCCATCGAGGCGCTGCAAGGCCAGCAGCACACCGGCGGCATCGACGACCGCGACGGTCACTTCGAGCCTGTGCCGCTCGGCCTCTGCGCAGGCTGCCACCATGATCTGGCGCACATCGGCCGCCTGGAGAACGTGCACGGTCTTCAGGCTCATGGCATGCGTCCGATCTCAGCTGGCCGGCGGGAGGACCGTGGCCTCGGTCACGTAGTGGTAGAAGCGGCCGGTGAAGAGCGTCATGACTTTTTCGGTGGCCTCGTGGGACTCCGGTCGGATCTTCGAAGCCATGCACGCGTCGATCGCGTCCATGTCCGGAAAGTCCATCTCCAGGATCATCGCGATCGGTCGCGCGTCCTTGTCCATCGTCCTGGTACGCTGAACGCGAACGGCGGTGACGTGGGGAAACTTGCGCCACAACGGCTGGAGTTCGTCGCGCACGCGGCGGAAGAACTCCTCCTCATGCCCGGCCTTGATCGTGCCTTCGTAGATCGCCGTTCGCGTCAGCATGTTTCTTCTCCATCGTCGCAGGCCTGAACAGGCGAGGAGCGGTGGGGTTCAGGAACGAGGTAGAACGGCAATGCGCCCATGCCGGCCATGCCACGATGCCTGAAGTGTCGCTTAAGATCAGTCATCCGCTGCCGGCATATGTGTCTCTGATTGATCGACGCGCGTTGCGTCCGGTTGCGACGACGTGGATTTCAGGTCCAACCGAGCCGGTTTCGGTCGTAAAGCGTATCTTGCAGCACTGCTGCTTCGGTTATCAACAAGGTGCCAGGGCCAAAAAAGCGACTTGAGCACAGCGACGCCGGAGACCCAGCCGTGCGTTGGTCGTCGGAACGATCGTGAGGGCATGTGCAGCCGTTGACGCCTCCACGTGACCTGACCGGGCAATCCGGCCTGGATCGCCGCCGCTTCTTCGTGAGCGCCCTCGCCGTCGGGGCAGCCGCCGCAGCGCCCGACATAGTCGCCGCCGACCCCTCGCGCGAGCAGCGGCTGCCGTTTGGCGACCCACTCGGGCGCTCGCCGTCGCGCTTTCATCCGTCCTTCGTCAAGGACGTCGGTCGCCTCACCGACCTCAACGCCACCAACCAGGGCGGCGCATGGTGGAACTTCGACACCTACGTCACGCCGCTGCAGGACTTCTACATCCGCAGCGAATACCCGACGCCCCGTCCGGAGGTCGACCGCCGCGTCGATCCCCGGTACTGGCGCTTGAAGATCCACGGCGACGCGATCGAACGGCCGATCGAGGTCGGCTACGACGACCTGCTCAAGATGCCTTCGCGCTCGATCATCAGCGTCATGCAATGCGCTGGCAACGGTCGCAGCCTGTTCTGGGAACAGGAGGACATGCTGCGTGAGCCGAGCAAGGTCACCGGCAACGGCTGGGGCCTCGGCGGGGTCGGCCTCGCCGAGTGGCAATACGTGCCGATGAGCCACATCCTGGGCCTCGTCGGGCTCAAGCCGAACGCCAAGGCGTGCCTGTTCTGGTCGGGCGTCGACGGCAAGACGCCGAACACCGAGTCCGACACCGGACGCCCGACCCCGATTTCCGAGATCATCGCGCGGGGCGACGACATCGGCCTGGCGTTCAAGATGAACGGCCGGCCCCTGCTGCCCGACCACGGCGCGCCGGTCCGCGCCCTGGTGCCGGGTTGGTGCGGCGGCGCCTCGACCAAGTGGCTGACGGAGATCAAGATAGCCAGCCACGACTTCTGGGTGCGCCTCAACACTATCGGTCACTCGATGGTCGGGCCGGACTACCCGCCGCCGAAGCCGGCACCGAACGACGAGTTCCGCTTCGTCCGCCCGGACTAGGTAATCGGCCAGCCCGTCACCTGGCATCCGATGCGGTCCATGCTGACGGTGCCGCTGGTGCTGGCCAAACAGCCGGACATGCCGCCGAACTATCCCCTCGATCGCGGCGAGGTGCCCGTGATGAAGGCGGGGCCGCAGAGCCTGCGAGGTTACGCCTGGGCGCCGCGCGCGGGCGTGCATCGCGTCGACATCCGCATCAACGGCGGCGGCTGGCAGCAGGCGATGCTGACCGACCCGCAGCCCAACCCTTACACGTGGCGGCGCTTCGAGTTCGCCTTCGACCCGCAGCCGGGCGAGTTCATCATCGAAACGCGGACCATGGACAACCGCGGCGAGATCCAGCCGCCGACCGTGCCCTTCAACAAGGGTGGCTATGACTTCTGCGCGATCCCCAGGTTCAAGGTGCGCTTCAGCTGACCTCGGCCGGCTACTCGCTTCCGCTCTTGCCGTCATCGCTGCGATTGGCTTGTTGCCTCCAGCTTGGACAGCATGCCCGCTTCACACCATCGCTCCCAGCGATGCGTATACGGCACCCGCTCGCCGCGCCGGCCTAATGCATCGATCATCTACAAGCAGACTGCAACTCACGCGCCGTGCGGATCCTGCTCGGGCACACCAAGATTGAGAGCACGGTGCGCTAGCTCGGCGTCGACGTCGAGGATGCTCTCACCCTGGCCGAGCGCACCGAGGTTTGATCAACCGCAGCTCCGGGCATCACGCGCCGGAGCTGCACATACAGCACTGCGCCCACATAGGTCGTTGCCGCTTCGCGTTGGTAAGCTCTGAAGCCGACATTGGCAGGTCTGGGCCGCTCAGGTCATCCGGAAGCCGACCCAGCCCGCACCATTGCCGCGGGATCCTGGACCACCCGTCATCGGTACTGATGAATCGAGGCACTCAGTGCATCTTGGCCTCAAGCTCGCCAAGGTGACGCTCAACGATGCGGTGCGTCTCGGCAGCGAACGCCTTCAGGTCAGGATTGGCGCCGCCCTTGGCTTCTTTGGCAAAGGCCGCCCCGTCCGCGTTGTGGATCTTCTTCATGTCGGCGATGTAGGCTGCATCGAACGCCGCGCCGGTCATGGCCTTGATCTTGTCGAGCCTCGCCTGGAACTCAGCATCGAGCTTGTCGGGGAAGTCGAGTCCGTTCGCCTTAGCGATCGACTTCAGCTTGTCACCGACCAGCATGTGATCGTGGGTCTCGGTGTTACCCTGGTCCTTGATGTCCTGCGTCGAGCCGACCTGTTCCGCCACTTTGCCAAGTTCGACTTCGTACATGCCGCCCTGCGACACCATCGCGACAAATGCCTTATCGGCATCCGAAACCGTTCCGGCCGCCAGCACCGGGCTGGCCGCGAGCAGGACGCAAGCCAGGGAGGGGACGAAAAGGCGCATGGTGATCGGTTCCCGAGAGCAGCATCGCCCTTAGCTGCCATGCGTATCAATCGGCATCCGAAACCGTTCCGGCCGCCAGCACCGGGCTGGCCGCGAGCAGGACGCAAGCCAGGGAGGGGACGAAAAGGCGCATGGTGATCGGTTCCCGAGAGCAGCATCGCCCTTAGCTGCCATGCGTATCAATCGGAGAACGATCGTGCCAGCATTGAGGTCGGTGCACGAGCGTGCAACTTCGTCCTCATAACGGAGGCTGCAACTTAAACATGGACCGGCATAGCGGTGATCAGGTCGCATACCGTTGCGCCGCCGGCTTCTGGCTTGCTGCCGCCATCCTCTTTGTGGGAAGCGAACTGGCCGCGGCGGCCGCCTTCTCGCCTCCCTACAGCTATGCTCGCAACTACATCAGCGACCTCGGCGTGACGAGTTGTGGAACAGTCTTCGAGGGTCGCCCGGTTTGCTCACCCCTGCAAGGGCTGATGAACGCGGACTTTATCGCGCAAGGTCTGCTGTTTTCCGGCGCCGCCATCGTCATCTCTCGGCGGATCTCGGCTGCGACGACACCGGCCTTTCTCGCGCTTGCCGTCATGAACGGCATCGGCAACGTCCTGATCGGGTGCTTCCCGGAAAACGCACCTGGACGGCTCACCTCCGCCTTAAGCTGGCACATTGTCGGAGCGTTGCTGGCGATCGTCAACGGCAACGGGGCCGCCCTGGTGTCGGCTGCGACCTTCGCGACGCTCCGTCTGCCCCGGCTTCATCGCCGAGCGAGCATCGGCTTACCGCTTGCAGCCGCGGCATCGCTTGCGATGCTGATCGCCGCGCGCAGGGCGGGAACGGCGAACATGCTGCCCGACGCGATTTGGGAAAGGATCAGCGTCTACGCGATCACCGCCTGGGAAGTGCTGACCGCCGCATGTCTGATGACGAGGACGCGCCGCCGGCAAGCGCCGAGCTGAGATCGAAGCCCAACGGTGTAGCGAGCAATGGCGAACCTGCGCCCAATCCTGTCATAGCGCCTCATCGGCGCCTCGGCCGCAAGCGGCCGTGCGCCGGCTCGGTGTGCGTCAGCGCTCCAGCAGCGCGCTCACCTCGATGCGGTGCTGGCTCGCGGCAAGCTCCGGGTCGAGCG